>CAZJHS010000045.1:0-24334 GCA_964545895.1 uncultured Chitinophaga sp.
ACAGGCGATATGCAATACCAACAAATGTATGTTGATGATGAAAAATCAGGGTATTACAAATCGGTATATTTAAATGGAAACACAGAAGTAGAAGGTTATTACGAAAATGGTGAACGTGTGGGTGTTTGGGTATTTTACAATCCCAATGGTACTTTAAGTGCGCGCGAGTTTTATATTGATGGCGAAGTGCACGGTAAAGGCGAAGGATTTACCGAAGATGGTAAGCCCGAAGGTTATGCCATGTATAGTTATGGTATGTTTAACAACTATTATCAAGCGGATACAACAGGTAAACTATACAACCAAACCAACCTTAAATTTGGCACTGGCAATTACACGTTAAAAACACCAAGTGGACGAGTATCGTTTTTTGGGAAATATGTTGGTAGCAAGCGCGATTCGTTATTTACGGGCTATCATCCAAATGGTAAAGTAAGTGTAATTGAACAGCACAAGTATGGTAAACTGAATGGCACTTTTAAACGTTTTCACGAGAATGGCCAAATTAGTTCTGTAGGCCGATACCTAGATGGCGAACAAGATAGTATTTGGAATTACTACGATGAAAATGGTAAACTAACCCGTACGGCAAATCTTAAAGGGGGTAATTATGATGGCAAATATGTGAAGTACTATGGAAACGGTAAGGTTGCTATTGAAGCTAATTACCTTAACGATATGCTACATGGAAATTACAAAATATATAGTTACGAGGGTGTGCTAATTTTAGATGCCCAATACAATGGTGGTGTAATGGAACAATATACTTATTTGGGTAAAGACGGAAAACCTGTTGCTCCAATTTTGCTTTCTGCAAACGAAACTGCAGATATAAAAACCTACTTTCCTAACGGAAACTTGGCGCTTAGTTTCTCATTAAAAAATGGACTTTACCATGGTAAGCATGAGCGTTATTTCGAAAATGGAAAACTCAACGAATTAATTACTTACGTAAACGGAAACTTTGAAGGCGATTATAAATTGTACGCGCCTAGTGGTACCATACTTACTGCAGAAACCTATTACTACGATGAACGTCAAGGTACAGGTTTTTACTACAACGAGGCTGGTAAATTAATTAAAGAAATAAACTACTTGCTTGGCGTTAAACATGGTGTAAGTAAAACATACGATCCTGCTACTGGAAAAGTATTAAGCACTACCAATTACATGTATAATAAATAGCATTTGTAACTTACAAAACATGAATAAATATCTGGCCTTAATTGGTATTGCTTGTATTGGCTTAGCCGCCCAAGCACAGCCATTTTATAATTATGCCGAGTTAGATAAAACCTATAAAGGACACACCTTGGTGGTACTTAATAGAGAGCAAAATCTAACCATTGGTATGAAAAAAGATAAGTTTGATATTGAATCGGAACACTTAACCCAAGTGTACCATATTGATAGCAAAAACATTGGATATAGTGAACGACAGGTAGGCTACTCGCCTACTTTCTTTACTATTAAAAACCTAGAGGCACGCACTTTCATTCCGCAAGGCGATGGCAAGTACAAGAAGGTTGAAGTTACCGAATTTAAAGATGAAGGTCAGGTTGATTTAGGATCCATTTTTTACGATGGATACCGCTATAAAAAATTCACCTACGCCTCGCTTACTTCAGGTACCGTTTCTGAAATGAAATATACGTATACCTACCACGACCCTAGTCATTTGGGAGGTTTGTATTTTTATTGGGGGCCACCACATTTAAAAGTATCATACAAAATAACGGTGAGTGATGAGGTGAAAATTAACTACCGCTTTTTTGGCGATAGCAATTTAATTAACCACACGGTTACACGCGAAGGTAAAAACACCATTCACCGCTGGGAAGCTAAAAACATACCTGCCATAAAATCGTATAACGATGCTGTAAACGACCGTTATTTTGAACCCCATTTGTATGTATACATCGAATCGTACAAAACTAAAGATGGTTGGCAACCGCTTTTTGGCACAACTGCTAAGCTTTATAATTTTAGCAAAAAGTATATCGAAAAAGTTAACCAAAAGCCTATCAGTACAAACCTAAAAAACATAGTCGATTCTATTAAAAACGTATCGACAGCACCTGATGATGTGATACGTAACGTGTATTATTGGGTACAACAAAACATGCGCTACATTGCGTTTGAGGATGGACTTGGCGGACAAATACCACGCGAAGCAAACGATATTTACGAACAGCGTTTTGGCGATTGTAAAGACTTTGCCAGCCTTATTACTTTTATGCTTAAAGAGGCCAACATACCAGCCTATTTAACCTGGATTGGCACGCGCGATTTACCTTACGATTTTGATCAATTACCTTTAGGTTATGCAAGCAACCATATGATTGCGGCTGTTTACAGAAACAACCAATGGATTTTTATTGATGGCACTTCAAAACACACGCCTTATGGTTCGCCATCGGGGTTTATACAAGGTAAAGAAGCGTTGATTGCCATTTCGCCCGATTCGTTTGTGGTGGTAAAGGTTCCTATAATGGCACCTAATCAAAACCTATACACCGATTCTATTTATTTAACGCTTGATAATGGCGTGTTAAAAGGCACCGACCATGCGCAATACCAAGGTTTTCAGCGTTCGTATTTAGTAGGCAATTTGTATTACACAGGTATTGATAAACTTAACGACTACCTTAAACTAGTGGTGGCAATGGGTAACAATAAATGCGAAGTAACCGAGGTTTCGGCATCAAATTATGCCAACAACGATTCGGTGTTACACATTAAAGGTAAGTTTACCCTACCCGATTACGCCAAATCAATTGATAACGATTATTACATTAACCTAAACTTGCAAAAGCCATACAGCGGCTTTAAAATTGATACGGTTGGTGCACGTATTGCTTCAAAAGAATTGAACTACACATCAAACGAAACCTATACTTATGTGTTAGAAATACCTGCTGGTTATAAAGTAAAAAGCATTCCTAACAATGCCAACTACACATCGCCCAACTTTACCTATAACATAACTTATGTGGTAAATGGCAATAAAATAACCCTAAAACAACACACCATAATAAACACACTTGAGGTTAAAAAAGCTGATTTTAACGAATGGAACAAAGCCATTGAAAGCTTAATTAAGGTGTATAAAGAACAATTAATTATTAGTAAAAACATAAAATAACATGGCCATTATAAACCTAAAAACAACCGCATTAACCGTGGCATTGGCTTGCACTATAGTTGCCAAAGCACAAGATTATGCTACTTCTTGCATTACTTACAAATGGAACGAAACGCCTATCAATTACCAACCCGATTCGGCTGATAAAGCAAGCCCGATGGTATATGTGTTGTACAAGCGAATTAACGAATACGTAGATAACGAAAAAACGGGGCAGCTTGATGCTTATTACGGCACGCATAACATGAAGTATGTAAACGATGATAAATCGGTGGAGGAAAATAACAAACTGTATATTCCAACCTGGGAAACTCAAAACCTGGTGAGCATACATACACGTGCCATTAAAAACGGTAAAGTAGTTTTTGAAGCAACCGAAAAAGACTTTATACAAGTGGAAGAAGATGGCAGCAAATACAACATGATTGCCATTAAAGGTCTTGAAAAAGGCATGATGGTAGAAACGGTTACTATTATGCGTTTGGTTGATTATGATTTGTACGGCAACGAATATTTTCAGGTAGGAAGCCCAGTAAAACAAGCCGAGTTTTATTTAATAACGCCTGAGCGTTTAGAGTTTAAATGCAAAGCTTACAACCGTTTTAATGCAATTACCGATTCGGTAAGTAACGAACGCCACGTGTATTTTGGAGCTACTAAAAACATACTGGCTTTTGATGAAGAAGAAAAATACTCGTTAGAAAATGCCAATAAAGCTAGGGTTGAATATGTGTTTCATAAAAATACATCAACCAATAAACTTAACGCCAAATGGCCAGAGCTAGGACGTATTTTCTTTGATAGAATGAGCTATAACTACGATAAACACCAAAAAGACTTAAGTAAAATATTGGCAAAAATTGATTTGAAAAGTGCCAAAACTGAGCTTGAAAAAGTGTTTATGATTGAAAATTATTTGAAAACAACCATCTCGGTAAACAATGATGTAACAGATGGCGAAACCTATGCCGAAACCGTTAAAAAGAAAGTGGCTTCGCCTTTCCGTTTTAATCAAATTATGGCTCAAACTTTTCGTTTGGCAGGAGTTAATGTAGAGTACATCCTTACTTGTAAAAAAGATTACAAGCGTTTTGATCCTGAGTTAGACTCTTGGTCGTATTTGCGCAACGTATTGTTTTACTCGCCTGCTACCAAGCAATACATCGACCCACAAGAACCACTTAAACGCATAGGTTCAATTGGCAATAGCTTTTTAAACCAACATGGGTTATTTATAAAACTATTAACCATTGGCGATGTAACTACAGCCACCGCTTCGGTTAAATTAATTCCGGGTAACGAGTATCAAGGTAGTATTGATGCCGAAACGTACGACATTACTTTTAATAGCGCTAACGATAAAATTAACTTTAACTACAACCGTAAAATGCATGGTTATGCCGAGCAAGGCATAAAAGGCTATTACTACATTATGAATGATGAAAACAAGAAAACATTTATAGAAGGTTTTGTTAAAGGATTAGCTAAAGATGCTACCATTGAAAGCATTGCAGTTGAAAACTACAACCCAACGGTGTTAGATGAGGTAAACAAACCATTGGTAATAAACGCTAAGTTGGTAACCGATTACTACTTAGAGCCTGTAGGAAACAACATATTGTTTAAGGTAGGCGAAGTTATTGGACAACAATCGGAAATGTATGTAGAGAAACCACGCGTAAACCCAATTGATATTGAATGGGCACATCAATACAACCGTGTAATTACCATCACCCTACCCGATGGTTACCAGGCCAAAGGCTTAGAGAAACTAAACATGGATTACCAATTTAAAAACAGCAACAACCAACCTTCGTATGGTTTTACTTCAACCTATAAATTAGAAGGAAACAAGCTAACCATATATTGTAACGAGTACTACAACGATTTAAATTACCCTATGGAAGCATTTGCTAACTTTAAAAAGGTAGTAAACGCTGCCGCAGATTTTAATAAGATTTCTATTTTGTTGGAGAAAAAATAGGTTCTTTTTGTTAAAGATATAAAAGCCGTTCCGTACTTTTTCGGGACGGCTTTTTTTGTTGGTGGTTAGTTATTTTAAGGTTAAAATTAACCACAACGAACACAAAGGGAGTAATAAGTGTTGAATTAAGTTGTAGTTCTATGTTAAAAGCCTTAGGTGCAGACCGAAGCCCCGAGTGCTCGGGGCAGTAAGCAGAGTGTCTCGCTGAGACATTGACGCGCAAGAGAGAGATTGCTGCGCAATTATTGAGTTTTCCAAATCTCGTTTCTCGCGTCTCTTAGTCTTCCCTTATCGTCTAATTATCTAATCAACACATCATCTAATTATCCTCTTGCAAATTTGCTCTTCTTACTTTATTTTCGATGCTGAAACCAACTAAAACCTCATGAAAAAACATACCCTACATGCCCCAAAAAATTCTATAATTTTATTAATCACTAAAAAATAAAGCGCACCTAAGTTTCATTAAAAAGTGCGCAGATAATTAATTTACAAGCAACTACAACGTTCAAACTATAAAAATAATGAAGGAAAGCGAAGAAATAATTCAAGCACTTCTGAAATTTAGAAATGAGAGAGATTGGGAACAATTTCATAATCCAAAAGATTTGGCTTTGGCGATTAGTATTGAATCCGCTGAACTCTTAGAATTATTTCTTTGGAAGAAACCAGATGAGGCAAACAAAGAAAAAGTAAAAGAGGAACTTGCAGATATTTTTTCATTTGCGTTTTTACTAGCTGAAAAATATGGATTTGATGTAAAAGAAATTGTTTTGGATAAAATCAAAAATAACGGAGAAAAATACCCGGTTGATAAATCGAAAGGTAGTGCGAAAAAGTATAATGAATTATGAGTTTGTCTTTTGAATTATCAATAGAAGTTTCAGAACAATATCCTTTTCACAAGGATTCACTCAACAAAATTGAGCAGAATCCTTGGGTGAAAAATCAATGGCCTTTAGTTTATTTCATTCAAAACAAAAAAATAAAGGCTGCATATGTTGGAGAATCAACTAATGCACTCAGTCGCATAAAAAACCATCTCGGAAACCCTGAACGTTGTAAACTTGATACAATTTCAATTATAGGTTCAGACAAATTCAACAAATCTGCAACCCTTGACATCGAGTCAAATCTAATTCAATATATAACATCAGAAGGAACCTACAACCTTCAAAATGGTAATTATGGCTTAATAAATCATAATTATTACCAACAAGATCTTTACAAGAATCTTTTTAAAGAGGTTTGGAATAAACTCATTGAGCGGAAAATTGTAACCAAATCTTTAACTGAAATTGAAAATTCAGAACTATTTAAATACTCACCATATAAAGCACTCAATGAAGATCAATATAATTCGATTATAGAAATCTTGGATGGTCTCACATCTAAAAAATCGAACAAAATATTTGTAAGCGGAAGCGCTGGAACTGGCAAAACAATTCTTGCCACTTACCTAATCAAACTCCTAGCTTCAGACATTGATGAATTACAATCAGATGATTATAACGAGGATGAGTTAAAAGAAATTAAGTTAGTAAGAGATTTTAAATCAAAATATCCAAAAGCCAAAATCGGTTTAGTTGTGGCGATGACATCCCTTCGAGAATCTCTTGAGAATGTTTTTAGAAAAATTCCTGGCTTAAAATCATCTATGGTTATTAATCCTTCAGATACTTTCAAGTTAAATGAAAAGTATGATTTATTAATAGTTGATGAAGCACATAGACTGAGGAAGTATAAGAATATTAGTTGGATGGGTGCTTTCAAAAAAAACAATCAAAAGTTAGGATTAGATGACAGTGGTACAGAATTAGATTGGATAATTGCAAACAGTAAAAATCAGTTATTCTTTTATGATTCTGCTCAGTCAGTAAAACCTTCGGATGTTGATTCGGAAAAGTTTAATAAACTGTTAAATGATAAAAACTCATTACATCTTGAACTAAAATCCCAAATGCGTGTCAAGGGAGGTAACAATTACATTCAATTTGTTCACGATTTACTAAATATTAATAGACGAAACAAGACGAAATATCAAGAAGACAATTATGAACTCCTCATTTTCGATAATTTCAATGACTTACATTTCGAGTTGAGCAAAAAAGAGGATGAATTCGGACTATGTAGGATGATTGCAGGTTATTCATGGCCATGGAAATCAAATCCAAAACTAAACCCTCCACCGCCCTCTGCCACAATCGATATCGAGTTAGATGGTTTAAATTTCAAATGGAATTCCACAGATAAAGATTGGATAAATTCATCGAATGCGTTTAATGAAATCGGGTGTATTCATACCACACAAGGATATGATTTAAATTATGCTGCAGTGATATTTGGCAAAGAGATAGATTTTGATAAAAAGACAAACTCATTAATAATTTACCCAGACAAATATTTTGACATAAATGGTAAGAAGGGTATTTCCGATATTAATATTCTGAAATCATACATAATAAATATTTACAAAACTATTATGTACCGCGGCATAAAAGGAACATTCATATATGCATGTAATTTGGGTTTGCGAGAATATTTAAAGGAACATATTGAAACATACAAAAAGCAAATACCTTTCAGAATTCTCCGTAATGAAGAAGTTAAACCATACATTAATAGCATTCCTTTAATAGACATTTCTGCTGCTGCAGGCAATTTCAGTGAATTGCAATCACATTCTGAATTAACATGGATAGAGCCACCTTTCAATATTTCAGCAAAAAAAGGATATTTTGTTTGTAAGGTGGTTGGGGAATCAATGAATAAACGAATTCCGAATGGTTCATATTGTTTATTTAAGCAGGATGAAGGTGGTTCAAGGAATGGAAAAATAGTATTAGTTGAATCAACTTCCATACATGATTCAGAGTTTGGTTCAGGCTATACAATTAAAGAATATAATAGCGTGAAAAATGTTTCTGATGAAGGATGGAAGCACGAGTCCATAAGACTTAAGCCATTATCTAATTTGGAAGAATACGAAGACATTGTTTTATCAGAAGACGACCTATTAAATTTTAAAATTGTTGGAATTTTTGACAGAGTAATCGAATAACCCATGCAGCCGTCAAACACATTGCCAAATCACACAAGCCAAAGCTTGCAAAAGAGTATGCCTACCCAACCGCACCAAAATAGACCAACAGACAACCGAGAAGAACAACGAAGGAATAACAAGGGTTTGGCAAAAGTGGCGTTTCAGTTTTCCGCATAAACTTTTGGTAAAAATCGTAACAATCACAAGGCTGCAACCCTTTAAAAACCACCTACTCTCCCACCTGATTTTTAAATGCTAAAATTTGGCTAGCAAAAATTTGTTTGGTGCGTTTGTGTTGTAAAAAGCCCACCAATTTATAGCGGCTAAAATCAACATTAGGTACCGCAAATTGCATAGATAAAGAGCCTATGGCTGTGGGCTTATTGGTATTTACCATTTGCCTTACTACATTGTGGTGGCTTAGTTTTATGCCTTGGTTTTCGCCTTTGTTGGGCACGCTATAAGCCTCATTTTGGGCCAGTACTACTATTAAATCTAAACTATCGGTTTTGCCTTTTATTTCGTAATCAATTAACAGCATTTTATCGTTGGGCATCCACGAGGCCGAAAATAGTAGAAAGTTTTGGGCCGGTTGGCGCACAAAGCTTTCAATAAGTTTGCCTACCTCGCTTTTAGCTCCTGCTGGTAAAGCACCTTTGCCGTTTACAAAAACCATTGGGGTAAACATGGCTTTTTGGTTGTTGGCTACCGCCATCATCTCTTGGCGTTTGGTATACATCGAGTCGGAAAACGGATCAACCCACCCCGATTGATTCCACAAATCAACATGCCAATCGAGCGTAAATACACGTTGCTTGCTGCTATCGGCTATGGCTCTAATGGTAGTTCCAAATTCATCAGCCAAAGGGCAACTGCTGCATCCTTCGGAGGTATAAAACTCAACCAAAACGGTTGGTACAAACATGTTTTGGGCCTTGCCCCAAGTAATAAATGAGCTAAAAACTATTAGTAAAAACTGTTTTTTCATGTGTAATGTATTGTGCAATGCTATAACGCAGCAACCTGTTTTTTAACATACAAGTATACAAAAAAAGGGCGGCAGTAAACTACTGCCAACCCTTTTAAACCTAACCTATGAAAACGAGAATTGTTACTTAATTTTTATGGTGTTTTTTGTTTCTTTTACGGCCACTTTAGGCATTACCACAGCTAGTATTCCATCGGTAAACTCGGCTTCAATAGCTTGTTTGTCTACATGCTCGGGTAAAGTAAAGGTGCGCGAAAATTTGCCGTAATAATTTTCTACCAAGTGTAGTTTTTCACCTTCGGCAGTTTCGCGCAATTTGCGCTCGCCACTAATGGTTAATTTATCGGCATCAACCTCAATGCTAATTTCGTCTTTTTTAATGCCTGGTAAAGCCAAATGCACCTCAAAGCTGTTGGCTTTCTCTACCACATCAACACGTGGTGTAAAAAATCCGCTGCGTTCAAACTTGTTGGGTGTTTCGTTAAAAAGGCTATCCATCAAATTCATCATGTGCGATGGAATCATAGCATCTCTAAATAAATCGCGTGCTGTTGTTGGTTTAAATTTTACAAGTGTCATAATTTTTTCTCCTTATTTGTTTAATGTGTTTGTTGTTTTTTGTTGTTTTTATTTGATGAATGGATTTTTTCAAACAACGTACCAACGCATTTTTAAAGCCATTATGGCTCAATAAGTACAAATAGAAGATTTTAAGCAGACAAAAATTCCGATTATTGGATTTTTTGTTGAATTTGATGAGCCATTTTATCGGCAAGTTCGGTTAACACCATTTCGTAAAACTCGGTTAATGGTACCAAGTTTTTGTGGGTGCCTGTAAACATATTGCGCCACTCAGGTGTAACCTGAGGCAGAAAATTGCCTTCGGGTAAGGTAGGATATAAATTAGCTGGATTACCTTTAAAAATGGCCGCATGCAGCTCGTCTGTTTTTACCACCGATAAGGTTTGGCTATGCAACACCTGCCCTGTTTTAACTTGCAACACCTGATACCTAAGTTTTACGGTAAGTTGTTGGCCTTCGGTTTTATCGGTATAGGTGGCTTTTTTAAATTTACTAATGCTGGAGTAAGTGTTTGTATAAGGATTTAATACACGTTCGGTTACGGCTTCGTATGCATCGCGCGTGTACACTTCGGGCTTTTGTTTTTGATACAAAAAAGTATCAACCCAAATAACCACCGCATAACCCAAATTTAAACTTTGCGCAGCTTCAATTGCTTGATTGGTGGTTTGTATGGCAGCAAACCCACGGTTGGTTAAATCAATTTTTAAGGCTTTAACGTTGGCAATTTTTACATACGCACCTTGTTGCTGCGATAAAATATCGGCAACCATATCGGGCAAATCGGCCATGGCCGAGGCATTGCTGCTATGCACTTGCATGGGCAAAACACCCACAACAGCCGTAGCTTGCTGCAAAGCTAATCCACGCATTTTTACCACATCTTTATAGCCATCATCAATAGTGGCCATTTTGTTGTATAAAAAGTACGCTTCTTTATAATTGCCTTTTTGATAGGCTTGTGCGGCCTTTACATAAACCGGATCGAGCACGGTATGTAAACGCAATACCGATACATTTTTGTAGCTGCTATCAAACGATGCAATGCGCTCAAACACCTTTTCGGCCGTTTCGTATTTGCGATTTTGCATCAAATCAACCCCTAAATCAAATTGCTTTTCGGTGTATTCTTTTAAAATATCTTGATACACTTCATCGTACTCGGTAGGCCAGTTTAAAACCACTCCCACTTTAGCTGCATTTCGGGTATAACCTTGCGCATATTGATACGTTTTTAGGGCATCTTCTATCCTATCATCAATTACTTGCTTGCTAAATTTGGCAAACTTATCGGCCAAAACCACTTGTGCATTTTGCTGCAAACCAGTTTTAGCATCCTTATTTTTAGGGTCGGTTAAAAGTACATTGTAATACAAATTAGCCGCCTCCTCGTGCATACCAGCATTGCTTTGCACATGTGCTTGGCGCAACATTTTGCTTTGCGTGGTGCATGCCGAAAACAGCCATACTGTACTTAGTAAAACTAACGTTAATTTACCCAAAAAGGTAGGCGTATGTAGTGTTTTAAGCAATTGCGACAGGTTTGTAATTTACATTCTTTCGGGTACTTGAATACCTAAAAGTGCAAATGATGAACGAATAATTTGTGCTGTTAGTGCGCATAATTGCAAACGCAATGCTTGTTGGTTTGCGTTGGTTTCTTTTAACACCGAATGCTCGTGGTAAAAGTGACTGTATGCCTTAGCCAACTCAAACACATAATTGCAAAGCACACCTGGGCTAAATAATTTACCCGCTTCGGCCATTACTGCCGGAAACGAATGCATCAATACAATCATTTGTTTTTCAACTGCACTTAACTGCACCTCGGCTGCATTAAATTGCATACTTAGGTTTGATGCTTGTGCATTGCGCAACACACTTTGTATACGTGCATGCGTGTATTGAATAAACGGTCCTGTATTACCCTGGAAATCGATTGACTCGGCAGGATTAAACAACATTTTCTTTTTAGGATCAACCTTTAAAATAAAGTATTTAAGCGCACCCAATCCTACCATGTTGTATAAACTACTTAACTCTTGCTCCGATAAACCATCAGTTTTACCCAAAGCTTTGGTAGTTTCTTCGGCTTGGGCAATCATACCCGCCATTAAATCATCAGCATCAACCACAGTTCCTTCACGGCTTTTCATTTTACCTTCAGGTAACTCAACCATGCCATAACTTAAATGATAAACGCCATCGGCATAAGGGCGGCCAAGTTTTTTAAGGATGTGTTGCAATACTTTAAAGTGGTAATCTTGCTCGTTACCTACCACATAAATAGATTGATTGCAGCCAAAATCGGTGTATTTTAAATCGGCTGTGCCCATATCTTGTGTTATGTATACACTGGTTCCATCGGCACGTAATACCAATTTATGATCTAGGCCTTCGGCCGTTAAATCAATCCAAACACTGCCATCTTCTTTTTTATAAAATACGCCTTTGGCTAAGCCTTCTTCTACAATTTCTTTGCCCAATAAATAGGTATTGCTTTCGTAGTAAAACTTATCAAAGCTAATACCTAATGTTTTGTACGATACATCAAAACCCTCGTACACCCAGCCATTCATGGTACGCCAAATGTTTACTGTTTCTTCATCGTTGGCTTCCCACTTGCGCAATAATTCTTGTGCAGCTAAAATGCTAGGCGCTTGTTTTTCGGCTTGCTCTTCGGTTAAACCTTGTGCAACTAATTCCTTTTGTTCGGCTTTAAATTGCTTATCAAACAATACATAATATTTACCTACTAAATGGTCGCCTTTTAAGCCACTGCTTGCAGGCGTTTCGCCATTACCTTGTTGCATCCAAGCAAGCATACTTTTACAAATATGAATGCCCCTATCGTTAACCAAGTTGCAGGTTTTAACATCGTGTCCGTTGGCTTTTAAAATTTCGGCTACGGCAAAACCTAATAAGTTATTGCGCACATGGCCCAAATGCAAAGGCTTGTTGGTATTGGGTGATGAATACTCAACCAATATTTTTTGGCCTGTAGGTTGGCTTACAAAACCAAACGAAGTGTTGGTGTAGTTTTGCGATAAATAGTTAACCCAATAGTTTTGGGCTACTACCATATTTAAAAAACCTTTAATAACGTTAACCGATGAAACCTCGGTTACATTGGCTTTAATGTATTCGCCAATTTCTGTTGCAGTTTGCTCGGGTCCTTTTTTACTTTGTTTTAAAAACGGAAAAACCACTAAAGTAAAATCACCTTCAAAATCGGTTTTGGTAGGTTCTAATAAAATAGCATCTGCATCAACAGGGTGATTATATAAAGCCAATAAGGCTGCTGAAATATGTTTTTTAAGAATTTGCTCTATCATGTTATCTGTGGCTTTTAGCCTCTCTCTTTATTATTTAAACGGACTGTCTTTTTCTTTGGCTACAAAGTTGTATACCATTTTATCGCTACGCGAAGGTAGCAGTATATTTAGCCATTTTGATACGTGACCAATGGCGGTTAGTATTCGGCTTCGTCTTCGCTTTAAAACTAAGTTTAAAATCTCATCGGCCACTTGGCTAGCTGGCATTAATTTACTTTCGTTTAATGGCGATTCTTGTTGTGTGTTTCCGGTTTTATTTAAAGCTGCATTACGAATATTTGAAGCTGTATAACCTGGATAAATCATCCCAACGTGCAATCCTGTTTTTATATTTTCAACGCGTAAGCATTGCATAAAACCTTCTAATGCAAACTTAGAAGCCGAGTAACCTGTTCGAGCCGGAAGTCCTACTAAACCAGCCACAGAAGACACTGCGACAACAGACCCTTTTTGTTTTAATAAGTATGGCATGGCATATTTAGTGCAATACACTGCGCCCCAAAAATTAACATCCATCAGGCGTTTTAACACATCCAATTCGCAATCGGCAAACAATGCCCGCATGCTAATGCCCGCATTATTAATAAGCACATCTAAAGTGCCATAAGTTTGTATGGTTTGATTGATAAGTTCGCGGCAATCTTCTTCATTGCTTACATCGCAAGCTACTGCAATACATTGTGTAGCTCCATAATGTAAACAGGCTTCTTTTACCTCGGCCAATTTTTCGGTATTGCGGCCTGCAATCACCAGTTTGCAATTTACTTTTGCAAATGCATGTGCGGTGGCCTCGCCTATACCCGAAGTTGCTCCGGTAATTACTACAATATTATCTTTCAATTTATTTGTTACTTAATCTTGCCCATTTTTAGGCACATCAACCCAAACAAGCTCGCCTTGTTGTGGCATTAATTGTTTCCACGACACTACATCAAACACTATACACGCTTGGCCTGCCGTAGGCAAACCACTCACAAAATCGCCCGTTAAATAACCAATCATACCACTTACGGTAGGATTGTGTGCCACCACTAACACTTGATTATGGCTATCGTTTATTTGCCTAAGCGTATACAGCATATCGTTTAAACTAGCTTCGTATAATTCAAACTCACGTTCAATACTTTGCTCGTTATAACCCAACTCAGCCGATACCAATTTAGCCGTTTTGTGTGTGCGTTTAGCTGCACTGCACAAGATTAAATCAGGCGTAAAATTTTTCGATTTTAACCGTTTACCCATTTCGGCAGCATCGATTTTACCACGTTCGGCCAAACCTCTTTCAAAATCGGTCATCACACCATCGCCATTAATGGCTTTAGCGTGGCGCATTAAGATTAATGTTTTCATACTACCAATGGGTTAACGGCAGGTTAACTAGTAACGGTCATCATCAAAACCTCCTCCACCTTCGCCATCTTCGCCTGCATCAAACAAGCCAAATTCATCAGCTTCATCATCACTAATTGCACCAGGCACTTCGTCTGATTTATCAAGGTAGTTTTTGGTAATCTCGTCAAACTCGTTGTCATCAACCAATCCAAAACGTTGTACTTTATCGTATTGTTTAGGAGCTAAACCACCTTGTTTGGTACAAACAGGATATTTGGTTCCAGCTTTTTCGTTAATATCAATACCGGTTAATTCTAAATGCATGGTCCACATTTCCAAGAAATCATAAATGTATATAATTTTTTGGTGTGGGTCGTTTACAAACATACTCAAGCGCGAATCCTTCATACTAGGAATAGGCACTGCGTTTTCATCGTTGTAATCCGACATGTCTTCTAACGTAATTTCTTGTTCTTTTTTCCACGAGTCGTTACTCATGTAAAAAGAAGCCATTTGTTTTTGATCAAAACCAATTGAATCTAGAATTGCTTTGTGAAACTCTAAAAAGGTTTGCGATGATTTAATTTCAATTACGCGATAGATGTCTTCGTACTCTTCAAAAGTGAGTTTAAATTTATATACTGCCATGATTAAATGTGTTGCTTATTTTGTGTAAGTTTTGCAAAAATAAACTTTATCGGCAATTGCCCATAAGCCTATTTTAAAATGGTTACATTTCCGGTAACCTGCTTAAAGGTATCTTCAAAACCGGTGTAGGTAATTACGTAAACATACACTTCGTTTTGCAGTACTAACCCATTCAAATCCTTATCATTAAGCAATTGATGTTTATCTTTTGTTTCGAAAACCAACTGCCCCCAGCGGTTGTATAAGCGCAGGTGATAATCTTTAACAAATACAGGAACTATGTTCCAATTATCGTTTATGGCATCGCCATTTGGCGAATATGCATTGGGTACATGCAACAATGGAGCTTGTTTTAACTCAATGGTATTTGATTGGCTGTTATATGAGTTTGGCGTATGCTCAGTAGCGGTAACTTGGTAATAAAAAATCCCTGTTTCTTTGTTCAATTGCACATCAGTGTAATTAGTTACGTGCATATCCGTTTCGGTAGTAGCTAACCTAAAATTAGTTTCGGTTAAATCGCGGGTATACAATTGATGCATTTGGGTACCTAATTCAAAATAGCTGTAGGTTGTCCAATTTAATTGATGCTCGAAAGGCTTAGTAGTTCCTTTTAATAACATGCTGCATGCATAATTACTGCTTTTAGGTCGTAAGCCACATGCATTTAGCGGTTCAATTACGTAGCAATAACGCTGCTTTTGCACATCAACATCGGTATCAACCCAAACCGAATCGGTTGGTGCTGTTGGTACACTGGCCAATAAAGTTTTAACCGAAGTAATGGGTTCGTACCTAAAAATTTCAGCCAAAGGCAAACTATCATTATGCCAGCTTAACTCAATATCTTGGTTATTAATTACGGTTACATAATGCGGCAATACGCCTTGCGGATAAGCATCATCAGGCCAAGGCAAACACGTAAAATCTCCCGTATCAGTTGGTAGTCCGCAATAATCGTAAGCAATTAAAGCAAAGCAAGTGGTGTCGGTTAATTTATTGTTGATGGTTTGAATTATATCGTTTGTGTTGATAGCAGGGAAAGTTCCTACCAAACTATTCAATCCATTTTTTGATTGCTTAAGCAAACCAAAGTTTTTTAAATAATTGAGTTGCACAGGTTCTTTCCAACTAATGGCCACGTTAGCACCTGGTAAATTTTTAATACAATTAAGTACAGTGCTGGTGGCTGGTGGAGGTGGTAAAACCACCACATAAACAACTCCTGTATCTTTACGTGGGTATGGGCAACTGTTATCTTGCACTTTAATATGCAAAGCCAAAGTATCGCCAATTTTATCGCATGATGGATTATACCAAATATTTACTGTGGCTTTTTTAACGCCATTTACATGCGTAATGTTTACACCTTGTTCTTGTGTTAACGAACCCTTGTAGCTCACAAAAATTGAATCGAGCATATTGGCAATATTCATGTCCAAAATATCCAATTGTGCTACCAGTGTATCGCCAGCAAAAACAGTATAAACGGTATCTTTAGCAAACCTAAAATCTAACGACAAAGCAGTATCAACTGCCGAAATGCAAGATTGGCGCGAGTAGCCATTTATTTGGTTACAAACATTTACCGTAGCAATGCGGTAGCAGTAATTTTTAGTGGCAATGCTATCTAAATTTTTATGCGTAAAAGTGCTTAAACCTGTGCTTTTATTTAACTCGTCTAACTGGGTTAATGCGGTATCTTCAACCATAAACAATTTGATACTTTTAACATATTTGGCATCTGTTTGAGTTAACCAATTGCTATTCCAATTTAGTATTACATCGTTTTCGCCACTCCGTTTTAAGCACTCCAGTTGGGTTACGGGCGTTGGCAATGGTTTTACAACAATGGTAATCGTTCCCGAACTGGTTTGAATGCCCTCGCAAGCATTATCGCGCAGGTTAAGTTTAATTTTAAACGTATCGGCCGAAAAAGCACAATCGCTTAACCATTTTAGTTTTACATTTAATACCCCTGGCGAAACTTGCGTAGCCAATACTTGCGGTGCATTTGGCGCAACAAGGGTTGTTAATGTTCCTGATAGTTGGGTAATAAAAATAGAATCGAGGTTAGCATCTGTAATATTAAATGTGTAATTAAGCGAATCGGTTGTGGTTACATACAACGTAGTATCGCGCATTACAGGCGGAAAAGGTGTTGGCCTTGCGTTAAACTTAAATACCGCATTATTACAACCACCTTGTGTTGGGTCGTACGGGCGTTTGCCATTATTTGTACGGCTATATGCATTGGGCGTTGTTGGCATATCTGAAAGTCCGCCACAGCCTGCACAAACCGATTGGTACACCACTCCTGCTTCATCAAAATGACTGGTTCCTCCATCCACATGCTCGTGCGAGTTTGGTCCACCAAAAAAGGTGGCATACCCCACATTGGCCAAATCTTTATTAAATATAATTAAGTAAAAATCCGAACCATCAGTAGTACGCTGAAAAGCATCGGTGGTGGTAATTAAACCTGTTGTGTTTGATGTATTATTGTTGTGGCTATTATTAGCCGAACCTCCCCAACCGCTAATGTATACACGGTCGCAATCATCAACCATAAAAGCAGAGAGCGAAATTTTTGGTACAGGACTACCCGACCCAAAAGCTGATTGAAGTACAATGCTATTTAAATCTTCGGCAATAACCGATACAAAGTGCCTGCCATTGGTTTCGTGGTATACATTTCCAACCTTAGTTGTTGTACCAGCCGATTGCCCTGTAACATAAATGCGGTTTAAATTATCGGTAAATACAAAATAAGTTTGGTCGTAATTAGAAGTGCCTATGTATAAAATTTTATTAAGTGTAAACACCCCTGCATTTTGGGTAAACTGTGCCAAAAAGCCATCGCAACCTCCATGGTATAAAAAGGTTCCGTTGGTTGATTGTTGGGGTAAATTATTACTTAATGTACCTCCGGTAACATACACTTTAGTTCCGTTTAATCTCAAACCATAAGCCGCATCAGCATCTGAGCCACCAATGTAAGTACCAAAAAGTAGGCTATTTAAATTGCTCGAAAATTTCAGAAACAATCCATCAGAGTAACCACCACCATAAGTACTTTGTGAAGCATTGGGCAATGTTAATCCTGCTGATTGTGTGGTGGAAGCTACATACACATTTCCTGCTGCATCAAGCCTAATATCGCCACGGTAATCATCGCCATAATTGTATGATAATTGATTTTTTTTGGTGCTGGTGGTGTGCGAGTTTATGCCATCATCAAACGAGCCTCCATAAAAAGTAGAAGCCAACAAACTGGTACCCGATGGATTTAGTTTGCATATAAAAATATCGTACGAACCATTAAAACTGGCATCGTAAGCGCCTTGTGTAGGAAAATTGTTTGATTGCGTAGAACCTAAAATATACAAGTTGCCTTGTGCATCGCAACTCATGCTATGTGGCTGGTCTGATGAGTTTCCACCTAAATAAGTGGCGTACAAAAGTTGTTGTCCGTTGGGCGAAAATTTAAGAATACCTGCATCGCGTGCACCACCATCATCAAACTGCGAACCACCTACAAAATTAATTTGGTATGCTCCACTGGTTACCGGAAATCCAATGGCAAAAACAGTACCTCCACCGTAGGCATTTCCATCTTTATCATACGTAGCGGTGTAGCCAAAATTATCGGCCACCGAACCACTAAATGTACTAAACACAATAGATGGATCAATAACCAACGTATCGTTAAATGATTTACCTTTTGGGTTAATAATTTGGTAGCTTAACGTATCGTTTTGCAATACATAATTACTAATTACCTGTTGTTGCATTTGTTTGTTGCACACAAAACTTTCGGGCGCCAACTCTTTTAAATAACCTAAGCTATGTTGTACCACCAACTCGCCATTAACCAAGCTTGTTTTTTGTGCACCACGGTAAGCTAATTTTATGCTTTGGGTTGATGCATTTCCACGCACTAAAAAAGCAGATTTTACACCTCCATTTACGCCTTCTATTTCAAAATCAATGTTGGGATATATGTTTTGAAGTACAATTTTTTTATACCCTTTTACATTACTTGCCCACTTGGATTTATCGTTACCTAAATAGTAATTATACACGGTTTGATAAGGCATTTGCCCTATTGCGACAACGCTTGATTGTGGCTGAATAAAATCAACAAACAAGGCATGTGCATTTACTTGTTCAATACTTTTATCGTGTTGCACGCGGTGCAATGCACCTTCATCATATAGGTTATAAACCAACCCTTGGGCGGTAACAAATAAATCGCCACCGGGTATATCAGCTTTAAATAAAATACGGTTATTCCACTGCCCTTTATTTTGTATAAAGCGCACTTCTTGTGCTGTTAGTTTTAAACTAAACAGCATAAGCATAAAAACACCAATATTTTTAATTGTATATTTCAACCCGTAACAAACAAATATAACCATATAGAGTTAGTTTTTATGAAAATAGTTGTACTGACTGGTGCAGGCATTAGTGCCGAAAGTGGATTGCAAACTTTTAGAGGTTCGGATGGACTTTGGGAAGGCTATAATGTGTATGATGTGGCAACACCCGAAGCGTGGGCCAAAAATGCATCTATGGTGCAAACATTTTATAACATGCGCAGAAAAGCGGTGCTTGAGGCGCAACCCAATGCTGCGCATATTGCCTTGGCTAAATTGGCTCAACAAATGGATGTAAATATCATCACCCAAAACATTGATAACCTGCACGAGCGGGCCGGAAGCACAAACGTAATGCACTTGCATGGCGAAATTACCAAAGCCCGAAGCACCAAAAACCCAACATTAATTTATGATATACCAAGTTGGGAATTAAAAATGACTGATACTTGCGAATTGGGTTCGCCTCTACGGCCACATATTGTTTGGTTTGGCGAGGCCGTGCCTTTAATTGAAGCCGCTGCCCAACTGGTAGCGCATGCAGACATGTTGGTGGTAGTGGGCACATCATTGCAAGTATACCCTGCAGCAGGTTTGGTTGATTGTGTGCAACCAGGCGTGCCCGTTTTTGTAATCGACCCAAATACACCATCAACCCAAACACCAAATGTAACTTACCTTAAACAGCCTGCAACTGTAGGCGTGCCGTTATGGATTAAAGAACATTTAGGCATAACATTACCTGAATAAAACAATAGCGCTTCTGCCCTTTTAATAATGTTAACTAATGGTAGATAACAATTGGCGCTTTGATTTTTTTTTGCCAAAAAAAGTAGACACTTTTACCACAAAGAATTTTATACCCATGGCAAAGATTTTAATAATTGACGATGAAAAAACCATCAGAACAACCCTAAAAGAAATTTTAGAGTATGAAGGTTATACAGTTGATGAGGCTGCTGACGGTGCAACAGGCCTTGATAAGATAGAAAACGAAGAGTACGAAGCGGTTTTGTGTGATGTAAAAATGCCAAAAATGGATGGCATTGAGGTACTAACCAAAGCGCGCGAAATGGATGATGATGTACCTTTTATTATGATATCGGGTCATGGAACTATTGAAACTGCCGTTGAAGCAACCAAAAAAGGTGCGTATGATTTTATATCAAAACCACCAGATTTAAATCGCTTATTAATAACCTTACGCAATGCGATTGATCGCAAAAGCATGGTTATTGAAAACAAGGTTTTAAAACGTAAAGTTGGCAAAACCCGCGAAATTATTGGCGATAGCCCAGCTATTGCTAATATTATTGAAACCATTGAAAAGGTGGCTCCAACCGATGCACGTGTTTTAATTACGGGCGAAAATGGTACAGGTAAAGAGTTAGTAGCACGTTGGATTCACGAAAAAAGCAACCGTGCTAAAAACACTTTAATTGAGGTAAACTGTGCGGCTATTCCTACCGAGTTAATAGAAAGCGAATTGTTTGGCCACGAAAAAGGTGCCTTTACATCAGCCCTAAAACAACGTATTGGTAAGTTTGAACAAGCGCACGAAGCCACTTTATTTTTAGATGAAATTGGCGACATGAGTTTAAGCGCACAAGCTAAAGTATTGCGTGCTTTGCAAGAAAATAAAATTACCCGTGTGGGTGGCGAAAAAGATATTGAAGTAAACGTACGTGTGATTGCAGCTACTAACAAAGATCTTTTAAAAGAGATTGAAAAGGGTAATTTCCGCATGGATTTGTACCACCGCTTAAGTGTTATTTTAATACACGTACCAAGCTTAAACGAGCGCAAGGATGATATTCCGTTATTGGCCGAAAAGTTTGTAAAAGAAGTGTGCGAAGATAGTGGCGTGCCTAAAAAAATGTTTACGCCCAATGCGCTTAACGAGTTAAAGAAAATGAACTGGAGTGGCAACATTCGTGAGTTACGTAACTTAGTAGAACGCTTGGTAATATTAAGCGGACAACGCATTACCGAGGAAGATGTAACTAAATACGCAAGCCCAAGTCATAGCCAAACTAACGAGAAAAGTGTGTTCGAAAAATTCTCGACTTTACAAGATTTTAAAGACCATGTAGAGAAGATTTTTATTGAAGAGAAGTTGAAGAAAAACGGATGGAATGTGGCTAAAACTGCTCAAGAAATTGACATACAGCGCAGCCATTTGTACAACAAAATTGAGAAATACAGCTTACGCAGAGGCGAAGTAAGCGAGATGAATTTATAACAGCATATTACGCGGCCAACCGAAGGTTGGCCGCGTAACTTAGCAATCCACCCCATGGTTGGAACCGATATACAACAAGCAGCGCATTTTTTATCAGCAGGAGAATTAGTAGCTATACCTACCGAAACGGTGTATGGCTTGGCTGCTAATGCGTTTAATCCAAATGCCGTTACTAAAATTTACGAGGCCAAAAACCGGCCAAGTTTTAACCCCTTAATTATACATACCAACAGCTTACAAAGGCTTGCCGATTGGGGGTTAACTTTTCCTGAAAAAATGATTACGTTGGCCAAGCATTTTTCGCCTGGGCCACTTACTTATGTTATTCCTAAAAGCAATCAAATACCCGATATTGTTACAGCTGGCACACCTGCCGTGGCGGTACGTATTCCTAATCATGCGGTAACTTTAGCATTGTTAGCACAACTACCCTTTCCGTTGGCAGCACCAAGTGCCAACCCAAGCGGCTATGTTAGCCCAACATCGGCTATGCATGTGCAACAACAATTAGGCAGTAAAATACCTTATATTTTAGATGGTGGAGTTTGTTCGGTTGGTGTTGAATCAACCATTATTAGTTTTTTAACCGAACCACCAACCTTGCTTAGGCATGGTGGTGTAAGCCTAGAACAACTGGAAGCTGTTATTGGTAAAATAATTGATAAACCAGGCGAAGCAGGCGAAAAAATTGTAACTGATAATCCGGTTGCACCGGGCCAATTGGCTAGGCATTATGCTACCCATCACCCACTTTTACATACCCAACCACAGGCACACATCAATAAGTACGACCCTAATCGAATTGGCATCATTTCATTTAAAACCACGTATCCTAACATTCCATTAAGCCATCAATTTGTACTTTCTGAAAACGGAAATTTAAACGAAGCAGCCCAACAACTTTTTGCGGCTATGCGTTTGGTTGATGCCTTAGATATTGATGTAATTTTAGCCGAAAAATTCCCCAACGAAGGTCTTGGCCGCGCCATTAACGACAAACTTAAACGAGCTTCTATACAGGAGGATTGAGTGATTAGTTATGAGTGTTGAGTTATGAGTGTTAAGTTATGAGTTATGAGTTATGAGTTATGAGTTATGAATATTGAATTAAAGGTTAAAGGCTTCTCACAGAAATCACAGAAAATCACAGAAGAGTTAGCTCCATTTTAAATACCATGGCCAATAGCCAATAGCCAATAGCCAAAGGCTAATAGCTAACAGCCAACAGCCAAAATCGGCATCCTGCTTAATTCCAAATTTCGTTTTTTGAGGTAAGAATAATTGGTTGGTTATCGGTTACTACAATGGTATGTTCGTGTTGCGCCATGTATCCACCTTTATTGCCCACCATAGTCCATCCATCAGAAGTGGTAATAGCTTGTGATGATTGGGTAGAAATAAATGTTTCTATAGCTACAACAGAATTTTTCTTGAATCGGGCTAAGTTAAAACGATCGCGGTAATTGGTAATTTCAGCAGGTTCTTCGTGCAAACTTCTTCCTACACCATGTCCGCAAAGGTTGCGCACCACTTTAAAACCAAGCTTATTGGCTTCAGTTTCCATAATATGGCCAATATCGGCAATTTTAACACCACCTTTTATTTGACTAATTGCTTTACGTAATATGTCTTTAGAGGCATCCACTAATTTTTGATGACCGTTTTTATCCTCGCCAATCACAAACGAAGCCCCGTTATCCGACCAAAATCCATTTAACTCGGCCGAAACATCAATATTTATTAAATCGCCATCCTTTAAAATACGGTGGGTTGATGGTATGCCGTGGCAAAACTCATTGCCCACACTAATGCAGGTAAACCCAGGAAATTTATAGGTTACATACGGTGCCGAATTTGCACCAAAATCTTTCAATAGGCGCGCGCCAAAATCGTCTAACTCTTTAGTTGATATGCCAGGCTGGGCAAAGTCTTTCATGGCTTTTAAAGTATAAGCAACAGCCTCGCTCACTTGTTGCATACCCACCCACTCCGATTCTTTGGTTATAGTCATTTAATGGTTGTGTTTAGTTATCACAAATTAATGCAATAATGTTTTAGGATGAAAGAAGTTTAATGTGGAGTTATGAGTGTTGAGTGTTGAGTTATGAGTTATGAATGCTTAATTAAGGGTTAAAGGTTAAAGGTTAAAAGTTAAGGGTTAAGGGTTAAGAGTTCAGATAACCACAACGAGCACAAAGGAAGTTATGAGTGATGAATTATGAGTGCTTAATGTTGAATGAAGTGTTAATCCAACACTAAACAGCTAATAGCAATCTTCCCAATTACCTCTTGTGCTTGAATGACTCAGGTGCTGTGGGCGTCCACGAATGGTGCGAAATACGACTGTTTTGGCCTCAGGGGCGGCTGGCCTTGTGCGAGTAAACAGGTCGGATTTGGCATTCGTGGTGGGCTTTTTGGTTACTTTTTAACTCGTTATATTTTTGTTTTTTGGCCTCGTTGAATTAACATTTACCCAAATAAAAAGTGACAAAAGAAATTGTTAATTTTATTCTTGGGGTTGCCACCCCTTCAGAAGCTTCGGAACGGGCCTAACTTTTTAACTCGTGTTTGTTAATTATTTTTTGCCTCGTTGATTGCTAAGCAGTTGTCTTGAAACAAAAAGTTAGCAAAAAATTCAATCCCGAAGCTTCGGGAT
>CAZJHS010000046.1:0-24179 GCA_964545895.1 uncultured Chitinophaga sp.
TTGGCTTAAATAAATAGCGCAAAACGTGGTGTCTAAGCCACCACTAAAGCCTAAAACAATTTTCTTTTTCATGTAATTGGTTAAATAAAAAATGAAATAATGCTTTTAAGCGTGCTTGTTTTACGCTTAAAAATTTTAGAGAAGAGATGCTGCTTTAAACGAAGCAGGCGTTCAAATCCTTTGGCATTCTTTTCAAAGTATGCCTTGGTTTCTTCGGGTTTGTAATGATCTTTTGGGTGGTAGAGCATAGCGGTACACATGCAATTTTTACGCGCTTTACTTTTTAAAATTTCGTAATTCACGCAACTGGTGCATCCTGCCCAAAAAGCATCATCGGTGGTTAGTTCGCTGTATGTTACAGGTTCGTAACCCAACTCGCTGTTAATTTTCATTACAGCCAAGCCGGTAGTTAAACCAAATATTTTGGCATGAGGATACTTGTTTCTGGATAAAGAAAAAATTTCGTTTTTAATCCGTTTGGCTAAACCGTATTTGCGGTAATCGGGATGCACAATTAACCCTGAGTTGGCTACGTATTCGCCATGTCCCCAGGTTTCAATGTAACAAAATCCGGCCCATTTTCCCGTTGTGGTTAAAGCAATCACTGCTTTACCTTCGTTCATTTTTTGCACGATGTAATCCGGACTTCTTTTGGCTATACCCGTACCACGAGCCTGAGCCGAAGAAGCCATCTCATCGCATATTTGCTGTGCATAGGGTGCATGACTACTACTAGCCACCACCACTATAAAAGTTTGGTGCATATGCAAAATGCTTAAACCAACCTAACCTTAAGGCTAAGCTGAAGTTAAAGAAATAAGAAATTTAAATGCTATTGTTTTCCGCTACGTAAGCAGAAATAGAAAAATGTACGACTTAGCGTCTAGTAACGAACGGTCTTCGGATGTGAACAAAAACTAGCTCTTGTGGAGTAGAAAACAAGGACATCATTGCTGGTAAGAATGCAGCGGTGATAGTCGAAAGTAAAGACTTGTTTTTTTTCATTTCAGTAATGTTGTGCTGTTGTGTGCGTTTTGTTTGTTATGACATAAAAAATTTTGAGGTGCAAATGTTTGTAATAAAAGATAGAAAATGCAAGTAAAAATTTTAATAATTTTATAATGTGAGATTTTACGCCTGTAACAACGACATTAAGCGGTATTGATTTGGAGTTATTCCTTCAATTTTTTTAAAAACTCTGATAAAATAATTAGCATCAGAAAATCCTAACTCATCACTTATAGTAGAAATTTTAAGCATGGGATTACGCAGTAGTTCTTTGGCTTTATTTATTTTTTGCGTAAAAATATATTCCAACGGACTTATGCCTAATTCTTTTTTAAATACCCTGTAAAATGTGGCCTTACTCATGCAAGCTTTGCTGCTCAGTTGTTCTATCTGAAATTTTTCGTGGATGTTGTTTTTAATATAGCCCACAATAGCCGCTAAAGGATTGTTGTTAATGTCGTTGCCCGTATGCAAGTGATTCAAATTTTGACATTGCATAATACTAACCAATAGCTCCTTTAAAGTAAGGTCGGCATAAATATCTTTATGCAGTTTGGTGCCCGTACAAATGGTAATTAGCTTATTGGTAAGTTGGGCTATCTCTTCGTTATTAAAAAAATGATATTGATTGTAGTTTAACTGCCAGCTGCTGTTTTCACTTTCTTTAGGAAACCTTTCGTTTAAGTAATTAATGGTATTGTTGATGTGATCGCTATCAATGGCTAGTGCTGTGCATTGGGTTGGATTGTTTTCGGCAGCTTCAGGGAAATCAATAGTCATGGTAACATCAGCAGGAACTATTACACTTTCGCCCGGCAAATAATCAAAGCCATCTTCATCAAACAAATGCATAACTTTTTTGCCACGCAGCATACTTGTTATTACCAAACTGTTAAAGGTAAGTGGAACTGTAAACGAAGCTGCGTGGGTTTCAAATACATTTAGTTCGCATTGCTCTAATGAGTATGCTGTGCGGTTTTCAATTAATGTTTTTAGTTGCGCTTGGTTTGATAATGCAACAGGTGTAATGTTATGTTTTTGTGGCATAACTGTTTTTTTTAATTACACTAACATAGCATTTAAATTGAATTAGCCTGAGTTAAGTTTTGCTTAAAACGGTTAATAGGTATAGTTAAAAACAACGTGCTTTATCAAACAATGCTTTACTGATAAGCCTTGTGGATACTAAGGTTTTGTATTTTTAGGTATTGGTACTTTTTTTAATGTGATACCATTGTGCTACTAATTGAGAGCATTGTACTATCACTTGTGTATGAGGTTGGGCTAGGTTCGTGTTTCACAATTAAAAAAACTAACATGACAAACTTAGCACAACGTCCTACGTTTAAAGCCAAATATGATCATTTTATTGGCGGAAAATTTGTTGCTCCAATTCAGGGAGCATATTTTGATAATGTATCGCCAGTTGATGGCAAAGTATTTACACAAGCAGCACGAGGCACTAAAGAAGATATTGATGCAGCTTTGGATGCAGCTCACCTTGCATTTGCTACATGGAGTAAATCATCTGTTGCCTATCGCAGTGGTGTGTTGTTAAAAATTGCGCAAGTAATGGAAGATAATTTGGAGTACTTAGCTACAGTTGAAACCATTGATAATGGAAAGGCTATTCGCGAAACACGTGCTGCCGATTTACCTTTGTGTATAGATCACTTCCGTTATTTTGCTGGTGTGTTACGTGCTGAAGAAGGTACCATTTCTGAGCATGATGAACATACAGTAAGTATAAATTTGCATGAGCCTTTAGGTGTGGTAGGACAAATTATTCCTTGGAATTTTCCTTTGTTAATGGCCTCATGGAAAATAGCTCCAGCATTAGCCGCAGGTTGTACAATTGTAGTAAAACCTGCCGAGCAAACTCCAACTTCTATTTTGTGCTTAATGGAATTAATTGCTGATATTTTACCAGCCGGAGTATTAAACATAGTAACTGGTTTTGGTATTGAGGCCGGTAAACCATTGGCCACATCACCACGCGTAGCAAAGGTTGCCTTTACTGGCGAAACAACTACAGGCCGTTTAATTATGCAGTATGCTGCCGAAAATATTATTCCTGTAACCATGGAGTTAGGTGGTAAATCACCCAATATATTTTTCCCATCGGTAGCTGAGGCTGATGATGACTTTTTTGATAAAGCAGTGGAAGGCGCTGTTATGTTTGCTTTAAATCAGGGTGAAGTTTGTACCTGTCCTTCGCGTATTTTGGTGCATGAGAGCATTTACGATAAATTTATGACACGCGTAATTGAACGTGTAAAGGCTATAAAAATGGGCAATCCTTTAGATGGTTCGGTAATGATGGGTGCACAAGCATCAAACGATCAATACGAGAAAATTTTATCGTATATTAATATTGGTAAAGAAGAAGGTGCAGAGGTTTTAGTTGGCGGTGGAGCACAAAAGCTTGCTGATGAAATTGGTGGTGGCTACTACATTCAACCCACAATTTTAAAAGGCCACAATAAAATGCGCGTGTTTCAAGAAGAGATTTTTGGCCCAGTAGTTTGTGTTACCACATTTAAAACTACCGAAGAAGCTTTGGCAATAGCCAACGATACACTTTATGGTTTGGGTGCTGGTGTTTGGACTCGTGATGCACATGAGTTGTATCAAGTACCACGCGCTATACAAGCTGGTAGGGTATGGGTTAATTGCTATCATGCCTATCCTGCTCATGCTCCTTTTGGAGGGTATAAAAAATCTGGTTTCGGACGCGAAACACATAAAATGATGTTAGGCCATTATCGCCAAACTAAAAACATGTTGATTTCATACAGCAAACAAAAATTAGGGTTCTTTTAATCAATACCTGTAACACATTTAAGTAACTAACCACAGCCTATTTGGGTTGTGGTTATATTTTTTATAACCTATGGTAAAGCGCATATTAATTACTACCGAAGCGGCTTTGGTAGTTGCACAATTGCAACAAAAGTTTGGCGATTTAATGTTTCATCAAAGTGGGGGATGTTGTGATGGATCACAACCAATGTGCTTTGAAAAAGGAGACTTTAAGGTTGGTTCGAACGATGTATGTTTGGGCGAAATTGCTCACTGCGAATTTTGGATGAGTAAAGATCAATTTGCATATTGGCAACACACACAACTTACGGTTGATGTGATTAGCGGAAGAGGTTCTAGTTTTTCGCTTGAAATTCCATTAGGATTACGTTTTATCATTCAATCAAAATTGTTTACTGAAGAAGAAATAACGCAATTAGAACCGGTAAGAGAAATGGATTAACATACTAAGTAAACAAAAATAACCCCGAGTGGGGTTATTTAAATGGGTTAATAAATTTGGTGTTGAAGTGATTTCTTTGCTATCTGTAATTGTATTAGTTAGCAGATGATGTCAATTTACGTGATGCTGGTCTTAAATACCACGAGCAAGCCGCTAATCCAACAATAATAATAGGTACAATGCAATGAAATAGTTCGGAGTGTGATGCAATGTGCGAATACGATGCACCTGTCATTGCAAAAAATATTCCTGCATAAGCCCACTCTTTTACCAAAGGTAATTTGGGTAAAAGAATGACTACAACGGCTAATAATTTCCAAAAGCCAATTACCGAAATAAAGTAGGTTGGATAACCAAGTGGTGCAAATCCATCAACTACTTCTTTTACTTGCAACAACTGTCCAATTCCACCAAGCATACTTAAGCAAAGCAAACTGGTAGTAATCCAGTATCCAATTTTTTTTCTGGTTTCCATATCTTTAGTTTTATTTAATTGTGTAACGCATACCACAAGTTAAAAATAATATTTAAAAGTTAATAGTACACCGCTGTTAAAAGCAATACTATTTTAGTTTAGCCAATGCTTGTTCTAAGTTATTTAACACTTCGGTAATATCAGATTCGGCTAAAGTGCCAACCGATATACGATACCAATTGGTGCCAGTTGCACAACCAAATGCAGTAAATGGTACCACAGCAATTTTGGCTTCATTTAATAAGTAAGCGGTAATGTCCTCGGTGGTTGTAATAGCTTGCCCTGCTTGGGTAGTTTTACCTTGTAAGGCAAATTGTGCGGTTACGTATATGGCTCCTTCGGGCGCAATAACATCTATCGGAAAACCTTTTGCTTGTAAGGCTTTTATACCTTGGTATAAGCCATTAAAACGGGTGTTTATTTTGGTGCGTAATTCGGTTAAATAAGTAAGTAGCGCCTCTTGGTTTGCCAAGAATTTTGCAGTAGCTACTTGCTCAGCTTTTGGAGCCCAAGCACCTACGTGGCCTAAAATTGATTTCATGCGAGCAATCACACTTGCAGGGCCCATGCTCCAACCTACACGCACACCTGTTGCCGATAGCGATTTTGAAATACCATCCACAAAAATGGTATAGGGTTTCATTTCAGGAAATAAACTAACGGGGTTGTGGTGTGTAATACCATCAGCGGTAAGCATCCAATAAATTTGATCGTAAATTACATAAAGCGGTTTTTTATTTCCTGCTCTTTTTGCGTTTTCATCTAATACCAATTCGCAAATTTCGCGCAAGGCTTTTTCGGTAAATGTTGTACCGGTTGGGTTTAATGGCGAGCACAATGCCAATATGGTAGCATCTTTTATATAAGGAGCCAACTCTGCAGCGGTTGGCATAAAACCATGCTCAGGCGTGGTTTCAATTTCAATTTTTTGTGCATCGCTTAAATGGCAATAATGGTTGTTATTCCATGATGGAACAGGATATAAAACCTTGTCATTGGGGTCGAGTAAGGTTTGGTAAATGGCATAAATTAAAGGCCTTCCGCCACCTGCAACCATAACTTCATCCATACCATAATTAATACCCTCCAAGTTGCGTATTAAATTCAAAATAGCCACCTTTAGTTCGGCAATGCCATCAGCAGGAGGGTAGTTGGTTTCATCGTTTTGATAAGCATCAACAATGTATTGCTTAAGTATGGCCGGAATTGGGAAAATTTTGGGATTAAAATCGCCAATGGTTAAGTTGTAAATATGCTCACCAGCTTTAATTTTTTGATTAATTTCACCCCCCAGTTTAATAATCTCGGAGCCTTGCAATGTTTTTGCTTTTATTGATACTTCGTTCATGTTGCAAAACTATATTATTGTAAAGGCATACGCAATGATATTTTACCGTTAAAAAAATGAAAACATGCATTTAAATCAACTTCGGTTATATAAAAAGGAGCTTTTATTAATGGTACTGTTTGTAGTAACCCTGCAGTATTTTTATAAAACACCAACCGAGCCTATACGTGCCGATGGTATTGGTTACTACGATTATTTGCCTGCAACCATACACTATCAAGATATTAATAGGCATAACCAAAATTATGTAGCCGAGCATCCATTGTATAAACGTATTGATTTAATAGGTAAAGAAATTTATGTTGTAAATCAGGTATACCTGGTTAATAAGTATCCGGTAGGTACAGCCATATTTTTATTGCCATTTTTTACGGTTACTTATCCCGTATATAAGTTTTTTAATGCGGAGGTTACCTGTTATGAGCCCACTTTTCAAATAATGGTTTACATAGCCGCATTGGTGTATGCCTTTTTAGCATTAATATTTTTGCGCAAACTTTTAAGTTACTATACCAGTAATAAGTGGGTGTTGTTTTTTATGCAATTAGCTTTGCTGTTTGCAACTCCATTAACTCGCTATGCGCATCACGAAGCGGGTATGAGCCATGTGTATTCTTTATTTGCTGTAACGGCATTTTTATATCATATTAAAACGTATTTTAATGCTCCTTCGTCAAAGCAAATATTATGGTCGGCATTATACTTTGGCTTAGTTGTTTTACTTAGGCAGGCTAATATTTTAGTGTTGTTGTTAGTGCCTTTTATAGCGGGCTCATTTAGTTTGTTTTGGAGCGGAATAAAGTGGCTGTTTATAAACTATAAGTGGTTTTTGTTGGCATTATTATTGGCTAGTGCATTAATTAGTATTCAGCTGTTTTTTTGGTACATACAAACAGGAAGTTGGCTTATATACTCCTACACTAACGAGCGTTTTTATTTTGATAATCCGCAGTTTTTTAACATCTTATTTAGCTATCGTAAAGGCTTATTTATTTACACTCCTGTTTTATTACTTTTATTTGGTGGCTTGTATTTATGGGCTAAAAGTAAAAGCTATTACATGTTGTTTACTTGGCTTGGCGCCATGATGGTTATTACCTATGTTTTATCATCGTGGTGGAGTTGGTTTTACGGGTGTAGCTTTGGTTTAAGGGCTTATATCGATTTTTATCCAATATTGTTTATTCCCATAGCAATTGTGTTAAGTGAGTATAAATATAGGTTCGGATTATTTTTGTTTGTTTTGATGTGTATACCCATAAACCTTATTCAAACTTATCAATACCAACATTACATTTTACATTGGATTGATATGAATAAGGACAAGTATTGGAAGGTGTTTTTAAAAACAGAACCACAATACATGGGTGCAGTTTGGAAGCCAGAATTTGATGCTACGCTATATGATACGATACAAACTATTAGGTTGGGAAATGTGCACGTAGATGGAAATACAAAAAGTATTGTAAAGTATGAAATTGATAGTTTAGCCGCATTAAGCCAGGCCGATTTAATTCAAATAAACTTCGTTAATAAGTTTAACGAACATAATCCTGCACAGTTAGTCATGGTATATAGCGATAGTAGCAGCAAGGTTTGTAGTTATTATGCCAACCGTAGTTTGTTGCATTTTTACGAATCGGATTTTAACACACTACAACAAGGTTTATATAATTTTGAAGTGCCACATCCAGATAGTACAGCAAAGTTTTTTATACTTAGTTATGAGCAAAGCAATATGCCCGAAACCTTGTATGATACCCGTTTGTACTTTATGCGCAAGCACAATTAAAAAGCCCCACAACCGAAGTTGCAGGGCTTTAAGAAACGGAGATTAGGGGATTTAGTAGATTAGTTGTTTACAATAATTTTTTTGGTGCCAATGGCTCCGTTTATGGTTTTAACTTGTAGTAAGTAAATGCCATTATTGATATTGCTAACATTAATAGTGTTTTTTACAGTCTCTGTTAATACCACTTCACCTAAAAGATTAAACATTGTAATTTCTTTAATATTTTCTTGAGTGTTAATGGTAACTATGCTATTAGCTGGGTTAGGATAAACAGAAAAGTTTAGTTGTATTATATTTTCTTTAACACCCGTAGTTAATGGTTCAAAGCGATATACAGAGCCACTGCTTATTCCGAATAAGGTACCATCATTAGCGGCTGCAATTTTACTCATAGCAGGTAATGTATTAAAAATCGACCAAGTGTTATTGGTATACTTATAAATTATACCATCATCATTTGTCGCATAAGCCAAGTTTGAGTTTACAATTGCCACGCTAGTAAAAATATTAGATGAGTTAAAATTGAATGCATAATTAGGACCATTGCTTATTGCTGGATTTCCAGTAGCGTTTAGCAATAAAATGGTTTCATCATTGGCTACAGCTATTTTGGATGCACTTACTGTTCCATCAACATCAACCCAATTGTTATTTACATATTTGTAAACACCTTGGTTTTGGGAGCCAATTTTATATGCAGCAGTTGAATTTAAAGCTGTACCAGTTAAAGCATTGCCCGAAATATTGATATATGAAAGTCCACCAGCATAATAATACAAATCTGTGCTGCCATTTTGTATCAGTGCACGCCCGTTACTTGATAAATGAAAATTGGTAGCAGCAGCATTGTTTGGTTCATACATCTCTTGGTTAATAGTATTTGAGGGTATATCTAGTATAAAGTTTTGACCGCCTTTTATATAGCCAATAAAGTTTTCGTTTTTAGCAGTGATTTCATTTACTCCGTTTTTTGTACCATCTACAATTTTTTTCCATTGTTGTCTTAGTAGTATCAAATCGTTTGAAGTAGCGTTGTATAAACTTTGAATTTCAGTTGTTGTTAGTGCGCGGTTATACAAAGCCAATTCATCAATAATGTTATTAAATGAGCTGTTGTTTATTCCATTAACATTGCCAATTTGTAACATACTTGTTAATAATGTTGTATCAGGTGCTGCGTAATTAATAGCTGTTGGAAGGTCGGTTCTCTCGCGTTTCAATGTGCCATCAACATATAATTTTGCATTGCCTGCATTATACACTGCAACAATGTGATGCCAAGCACTATCAATTTCATCAGGCGATTCTACCAACGAGTCGCTAATATAAAAATGTAACCTCATGCCTGTGCCTCTGTTGTAATTAGTGGTTAGCATAAAATTATTATATGTAGCTTGGTTTTGGTTTCTTCTGTTGCCAACAATAGTTCCCCAACCTGATGGTTTAGAAGTTCCGGTTATTTTTATCCAAGTAGAAATAGTGAAACTAGTTTTAAATTGTAGTGTGGTATCATTTTTATATAGGCAATCGGTATTGTCTGAAACTGTAGTTAAAAGTGATTTGCCAAATTTGGCTGTTTCACTTAATAGGTATCCAGTTTCTCTGTTGTTAACAGATAGTGTTTTATAGTTGCGTGTGTGTTCGTCTGTTATGTTGTTATCAAACGAATAATAAGCCACTAAGCCATTTTCCGGGATTTGAGCCATGGCAACAACAGCGCTGCATATAGCTAAAAATGTAAGTAGTTGTTTTTTCATTGTGTTTAAATTTCTTACCACAAATGTTTACCAATGTTAAATGCTTTAAAAATTGATTTTACCAAATCCGTTTTTGAGTTAACCAGTAAAAAAAACACCCAACTAAAAAGGTTGAGTGTTTTTAATGTTGGAATATTAAAGTGATTAATTTTTAATAAATCGAAGCATAGCTACTTGTCCTTTAATATTAGTTGCTTTAATAATATACATGCCTTGTGCCCATGTTTCGGTAGCAATATTGGTTTGGGTAAACATATTGGTTGATGTTATTTCAGCCCCAGCAATATCAAACACTTTTATGGTCCATTCTTCGGTAGTATTTGCCGCTATTTGTATAGTAATATGCTTGGTTGCAGGGTTAGGATAAACACTAAATAATTTACTTACATTTAGTACTTCATCAATACCCACAAATGTAAAATTGTAGGTTGCTGATGTAGCATTACATCCGTTATTATTTGCTACAGATACATGGTAAGTTCCGGTTTCGGTAGCAGGATAAGTTTGTGCTGTAGCGCCAGTAATTATAGCCCCATTTTTGTACCATTGGTAAGTATCAAAATTTTGGGTTGATAACGTATTACCTGTTTGTGTAATAGTAGGAGTAAGGGCTGCATTAACAATTGCCACCATTGCATTACTTGTGGCATTGCCACAAGGGCTTGTTACCTCACAAGTATAGCTTCCAGCATCAGCAGTTGATACGGGGTTAATTAGTAAAGTATCATTGGTTTGATTGCTCAATACTGTACCATTTTTCTTCCATACGTAAGTTGCATTGCTGTTTGTGTTTACATAAAGTAATAGTGCCGAAGTTGCGCAAGTAGTTACAGTTGCTGCAGATTGATGCGTAATGCTAATACCAGTATTTAAAGTAAGTGTTGCCGTGTTTGATGTAGCATCTTTGCCCGGACACAAACCAATCGCATTAACCACAATATTTGCACTTGTGCCACCAATATCGGTTTGCGTTACATTAAGTACACTTACAGAGTCGGTACCAGTTCCGAAAATTTTGTTGGGTACATCACTAATTAAGTTTCCGTTTACATACCATTTGTAACCTGTAGCATTATTTGCTTTAACTTTAAATGATACGTTACCTCCTACGCAAATACTTTGCGATACTGGCTGTGATGTAAATACAGGTGCTTGATGGTAATTAAACACCACCGTTTTAGTAGTTACCGTATCGCAGGTGCCATAAATTTTACAAGTTAAGTTACCTGCGGCAATAGCATTACCTTCAAACCTAAGTTGGTTGGTGGTAGCACCTGTTATTTGTGAATTGTTGGTTATGGCAACATTATTTAAAAACCATTGGTAATTGTTAATACTTCCGTTTGCACTTACACGTGCGGTAATGTTTACATCACTTGCACACGCAGTTAAAATAGTATCAGGTTGGGTAACAACAGTTATTGGGCTAGCCAAACTAACTTTAGCAATAGCCGATGTAACGGTACCACATGTACCAGTTACCACTACGGTGTAATTTCCAGTATCGGCAGCGGTTGTAGTTACTTTACTTAAGCTGGTGTTAGTTTGGTTTATCATATTTACATCATTTAAACGCCATTGGTAAGTTAAGTTAGTACCAGTAGCAGCCGTAGTTAGGGTAAATCCAATTCCACCACAGCTAGTTTTTGATGTTGGTTGTGTAGTAATTTGTGTGTTAGTATTTACAGTTAAACTAACTACGGTTGAGCTATCATTACCACAATTACTTGTAACAAATGCCTGATAGTTACCTGCATTTGTAGCCGTTACATTGGTAAGTGTTAGTATATCATTATTACTGTTGGCAATTGCTACACCATTTTTGCGCCATGCATAACTTGCGTTTTGATCATTGGTGCGAATGATGAATTGCGCGTTGGTGTTTTCGCAAGCAATTAAGTTAGTAGGTTGTTGGGTAATTTGTAAACCCGAGTTTAAAGTTACATTAGCAACAATTGAGGTATCGTTTCCGCATGAGTTTGATACCACACAACGATATGCCGCTACTTCATTACTTGATAAGAATGAAATAGAAAGTGTGCTGCTGTTTGCGCCACTTATGTTTCCTCCGTTTGTTAGTGCAACTCCATTTTTAAACCAGCTGTATGTATTGCCAACTCCAATTGCAGCTACACTAAGTTGTATATTTCCGTTTGCACAAGCGCTTGCATGGCTTGGTTCAGTTGTTATGGTGGCTTTAGGGTTGATTGTAATTTTACCTACAGTAGCAGTTTGTTTAATACATCCTGCCGAGTAAACATCACAAGAGTAAGTGCCCGAATCGGCAACTAATGCATTGCTTTTTGTGTAGGTTGAAGCTGTTGCTCCGGGAATAATTATTCCGTTTTTATACCATTGGTACGTAGCGTATGAAGTAGTAGTTATCTGTGTAGTAAAACTTCCACCTTCGCAGGTGCTTTGTGCAGGGCTTGTAAAACTTATTTCCGTGGCATTCATAATGCTTGTAACCTCAAGTGCCGAAAGCTCTCTTCCATAAATTCTTACATCATCCATTAATGCATTTACTTTACATGATGCACCTTGTATTGCACCAATTAAAAGCGCATTTGTGTTTGATGTTAAAAGCGCATTTGAACCTGCTGTTGAGCCTTTTAATACACCATTGTAATACACATTTAACGAGCCAGTTGAAGAGTAGGTAACTGCAATATGTGTCCACGAGTTTAGTGGGGGCAATTCGTTTACTATAACTGCTTTTCCTGCTACATACGCTCTTATTGCAGTGCCTGTTTGATCTACAAAATAGTTGTTTGCATTACCCGCTGATTTATCAATAAATCGGCATCCGTTATGTGTTTTAGGATTTACCCAAAAGGCCATACTCATGGTGTTGTTAAATGCTAAATTTGCCGAATGTGCTACTGATACATAAGTTGCGGCATTAAAATCTGCAGCGGCATTTGTTGCATTGTTTTTATCTAATCCATAAGCAATTGTCCCCACGGCATTGCTCACATTTAATCCGGTAGCATCGGTAGTATTTCCGTTTAGTTTTAAATGTAATTTTAGTAGGTTGTTGTTTAGTGCGCTACTTGAACCCTGAGTTATAAAAGCAGTATCGCTAATAAGTGTATTTGCACATCCAGCAATTTCAACGGTGTAAGCGCCAAATGTATTTTGTAGTACAGGATTAATAATTAACGAATCATCAGTTGCTCCATTTAAATTAACACCATCTTTTTTCCATTGGTAAGTTGCCGCACTGTTATTGGTTGCAACGGTTAAGGTTAAACTATTGCCCATGCAAGTAGTTTGTGATGCAGGTTGGGTTAATACGCTAACTTGTAATTGCGATAGGTTGGCACTATTGGTAGTTACAAGACTATCACTGCAACTTGTAATTGTACAAGTGTAATTACCAAAATCATTACTAGTAACATTGTTTAAATATAACGTGTCGTTGTTTGAGTTGGCAATGGGTGTACCATTCTTTTTCCATACATAGTTTTTGGCTGCACTTGCTTGGGTAACAAATATGGCATTACCTCCAACACAAGCAGTTTGGTTTGCTGGTTGGCTAATTATACTACTTGTAGTAACACCCGTTAATGACGAGCCAACATAACCCACACTGTTGCAGAAATTATCGTATATAAATGCATAATGCCCAGATATATTACCAACAGGCATGTTTTTTATGGTAAAACTATTGGTTCCTACACCAATAAAATTGGTATCGTTTGCTTGCACAATATTGTTGGCGTAATACCATTGGTAGGTTAAGTTGGGGTTGGTGGTATAAATGGTAGTAGTAACTGGTGCATTGGCACAAACGTTAGCTCTTCCATTTTTTGCTTCTTCAACGGGAGTTACATTGGTTACTCTAATTTCATTGTAAAGCTGTATGGCATTTCCCGCACGTAAGGTTGATGTGATTTTTACTTGATCAATACTGCCTTCAAAAAACTGGTTGTTACCTGTTGTTGCTACGTTTTGCAGGGTAGTGTTTAAATAGCCATTACCAATTTTAAAAAATGTAGCCGCACCAGGTTGCAACGCCCCAGATGCTCTTGAACCCACTTCAACGCCATCTAAAAATATAATTTGTTTGCCTTTAGTTGCATCATAAGTCCATGCTGCATGGTGCCAGTTGGTATCTAGTACAACTGCCGATGAGTATATTGCATTACCATTACCTGGCCAAACATAACCCGATAAACGCCCTGTAGAATCTAAGTATAAAATTGGATTCCATGTTCCTGGGGCTGCAACCTGAAAGCCAAGTAAACTCATGGCTTTACGATTGCTGTTGGCACGTTTAAACCAAAGTGAAGCACCCGTGTAAGTACTACTTATTAAAGCACCGTTTACTACAATTTCTGATGATGTTCCGTTAAATACAGCAGCATTGTTACTTATGCCGTCTCTATCTTTTCCGTAAGTAATTGAGTTAGCTACACCATGGTTATTTACTGATAGCTCGTTATTGCTATTGCCATTTAGTTGGTACGAAAAATAAGTGTTAAATGAAGAGAGTATGTTAAATAATATTTTTTTACTCCATTGTTGGTGGGTAGCGTTTCTTACAAGGCATTGGTATGTTCCAGCATCAACTGTGTTAAGTGTAGCATTGGTTGCAGATGCTAGTATTGTTCCATTTTTATACCATTGATAAGTGTAGGTATTGTTGTTTGATGTTGCATTAGCTGTAACATTTAATTTGCATGATTCAACGGTATCGGGCGAGTTTACACTTAATAAAATAGCACTAACTCCCGATGTGTATTTTGCATAAATACCTGCATTAAACGTACCTGATGAAATACTTGGGGCAGTTTTGTAAGGGTCCATGTTTAGTCCATTACCGGTGCTGGTTGCAGTTAATGTAAAAGTATTGGTGTCAATAGCTTCTATATCATACATTGCCTCGCCACCTGTTACAGGATGAATGATGGCATGTGCAAATCCAAAACTAAAATTGGCATTGTATTTAGCAACATAACAATCGCTACCATTGTTTCCGTTTGATGTAATATTGGCAACACCTGGTCCTGGGTCCATATCAATATTGTTATAACCCGATCCAAATATTCCATTAATAAAAAACGAACCGTTTGATGCAAAATCAACATCACCTAAATACAACGAAGTGTTTATTAAAGTATCACTTAATCTTCTAGCTGTTTTTGCTCCAGTTGTAATTAAGGCTCCAGTAGCAGTGTTAAAATGTGCCATAAAAATATTGTTGTATTCGCCACCATTAACTAATACCGTATTAGCAGTTGGATCAATATCAAAAGTATATCCCGAAGCTTGCCATGCGTAGGCTAATCCTCCTGTTGGGTTTAGCTTAATTACTTGTTTTTCTACGTTTTGTTTAAAGGCCCAAAGGCAGGTTAAGTTGTTTGATGTATAAGCCGCAGTAAAATAATTTCCGTTATTAGTTGGCGTAACTGCAGGGCTTGTTGTACCATTAAAATTTACAGTAGCTTGGTCAGAAAATCCTTGTACAAAAATGGTATCATTTTTGGCTTCTATTTGGTCAATACGCAAGGTGTTACCATTAATAAAAGTTATTTTTTTGTGCGATAATAAGTTGTAAGCAGTATCATACTTGGCAATAAAATAATCACCTTTGCTGTAGCTAACTACTGTTGCTGTTTTAAGGTCTAAGTCAATACCATTACCACCCGTATCCCCACCAACAGCACCGGCAACTATAATGTTTCCGTCTTCATCAATTTTTGAGGTGTGAATATCAATATTAGTAAATAAAAAAGTTCCAGCTATACCGCTATACACCACTGCGCCTTGTAGTTTGTTGGCATTATACAACGTGCCATCTGGATTAATAATGGCCATGTATGCACAGTATGATGCACGGCCTCCAATTAGTCCATCTAGTATATTGCCAGCAAGGTTAAGTGTAGCGTTAAAAAATCCAGTAACCAATATTTTTCCTTGCGGGGTTATATCAATTCCTTTTGCCCAGTTTTGTCCTCCAGCACCTGATGCAAATGCATGCGACCAAACATACTCGCCATACTTATTTAGTTTTACTAAATACGAAGCCTGATAGGCTGTTGCTGGTACACCGCCAGTATTGGTTGATGTTGCACTAACAACTCCTACACCTGGGTCTAAATCAACCGTACCTTTAAAAGAACCAAATAGGTAAGTGTTACCTTGTGCATCTGTTTTTGATGCCAATGGAATAACACCAGAACCTATGATGCCACTTGGCTGACTTGGAATGTAAACTTGATTACCCCATACCAGTTGAGGTAAATTTTGAGCTTGGGTTGAACCTATGTTTAAACAGAGGTTAAACAGCAGTAGCCAGCAAGTGGCTAACAAACTGTTTTTACTAATTAATGTTGAATTGTTCATATGGGATAAAATTTCTTGATACAAAAATTGATGGAAGGATTTGTGCTGCCAAAACCGTTTTACCAAATCAATATTTCGTTTAGTTAAAAGCTGGGCATCTTACCTTAAACAGTGTATACTTGTGGGTATGAATAACCCCCTTATTCTACTATTTTGTGTTTGGTTAATGGCCTTAACCGCTCATGCACAGCACCCCGTGTATAGGCAACTTAGCAAACCCGATGGATTGCCAAGTAATACAGTGTATGCTAGTTTGCAAGATAAAAACGGCTACCTGTGGTTGGGCACCGAAAAAGGTTTGGTAAAGTTTGATGGCCATTTATACAAGTTGTACACGCATCCCAATATGACCGGGCAAGCTGTTTCTGATTTGCATATAGATGGATATGGTAGGGTGTGGTGCCAAAATTTTATTGGGCAACATTTTTATGCACTTAACGATTCGTTGTACTACCCAACGCAATTTAAAACTGCAGGATTTTACACTCCAATTGTAATTGATAAGCAAAACAATATTTATGTTTCTTGCGATTCTTCTGTTCGGGTATTTAATGCATCATTACAAATAATAGATTCGTTTAAAGTGGGCATGCAGTTGGCCGCTCCTTTTTTATTTGATGGCAAATACACCTATGCAAATGGTGTTATGTTGGCAAATTACAGTGGTAAAAAAGTATCAGTAATAAATAATAGCTTATTGCTCAATCCATACAATGCACGTTCGTATACGTTTAATGTTGCGGGCAATATTTATGTATACGAGAAACCATCAAGCCGAGCTTGCTTGTATCAATTATACCCCAAACATAGCATGCATAATTTAGCAATTAATTTGGGCAGTGCAGTTATACAAACGGTTTCGGTAACCCAAGATTCCTTAATTTGGCTTAATACTACCGATGGTGTTTTTGTGCTTAATAATAAGTTACAACCCATTGCCGTAAATCAGCCCTTGTTTAAAGGTTACAGTATTTCGGGTGTAATACAAGATAAAAATGGTGCTTATTGGGTTTCAACATTGGGTAAAGGAGTGTTGTACATTCCACAGCTTAATTCTACTCAATATCGGATTTCTAATGAGTTGTTTTCGCGCAGCTGCATGTTAAAAAACGGTCAATTACTTGTAGGCGGAAACTCTGGTTTTTTGTACTCTTTACTCCCTGTACAATCTACCTTTAAACCTTTCATAAAGCTAAAAATTAAGCAACAAGTAAGTGCCATGTTGGTTGATACCACTAATAATGTACTGTTAGTGGCTGGTGGCAGTTTATCTATATACCAAAACAACAAACATTTGGGTTTTGTAAATGCAGCAGTAAAGGAAGTAAAACGAGTTAACTCAGGAACATATCTTATTGCGGCATCGGGTTTTGTTGGCGTTGTGTGTATGAATGGTGCTTTGTTTGAACAAAAGTGGCGAAGTAAGCTTGCATTAATTAGTAGCACTACACATTTTAAAGTATATAGAATTTTATCAGATGCAGAAGGATTAAGAAACTTAACTGTTGCCATAAACAAGTCGTTAGATTCTATTTATGTGGGCACTGCCAAAGGGCTTTTATTAGTAACACCTAATTTAAATAAATTTATAACCTACCAGCAGCAAGCAATTATTACTACCAATTTAGAGTGGGTTAATCATGATTTGTATCTATCAACAGAAAATAGAGGCATTTTAAAAATAGCAGATGGCAAACTAATATGGTTATCAAAGCAACTACCACAATTGGGCAACATGGTAACTCGCTTAAAATACGCGAATAATACTTTATACATACTTGCCGAAAATGGAGCTTTTGCTTATTCCCCAAACAACAATAAATTACTATCTATTGTTACTGGTTTTGGCCAAAATGGGGTAGAAGAATACCGAGATATAGATGCCGATAATGAGTCTATTTACCTTTCGGGGGCTGATTTGGTAAAGGTAATTCCACTGCACACCACAGCCAATAAAACCAATGCCGTTAAGCTATTTATTGATCAGGTGTTTTGCAATTATGCGCCACTTAATAATAAGCATGCAATAAGTCTTTCGGCAACCGAAAATAATATCCGAATTGTATTTAATTTACCTTGGTTAAATTTAAATGATAAACTCACATTTACTTATAAATTAAACGATGGCCCGTGGGAAACTATCGAAAATGGTAGTCGTGAACTTAATTTGTTATCGTTATCGCCCAACCATTATAGCATAAAAATTAAGGCACAAAGTGCAACCGGTTTTGTATCAAATACCGAAGAAGTAATGTTTGTTATTTTACCTCCAATATGGGAACGTTGGTGGTTTTATATGCTTATGATTATGGTTTTGGGAACAGGTTTTTATGTGTTGTATGCATACAGAATAAAGCAAATTAATAAACAAAATAAATTGCTCTCCGAAAATTTAGCACTCGAAACAAATCTTCAAAAGTCAATGCTCAGTTCTATCAAAGCACAAATGAATCCGCACTTTATTTTTAATGCGCTTAATACCATTCAATCGTATATTTATTTAAACGACAAGCAAAACGCCTCTCGTTTTTTAACAAAGTTTTCTTCGCTTACACGCAAAATTTTAGAAATGAGCAATGCCGATACCATAACTTTAGAAGTTGAGTTAAGTTCGTTAAGGCTTTATTTAGAGCTTGAAAAAATGCGTTTTGAAGAAAGTTTTATGTTTAATATAGAAGTAGCCGATGATATACAACCCGAACAAATTAGACTGCCATCAATGATTTTACAGCCATATGTAGAAAATGCAATTAAGCATGGATTGTTGCATAAAGATGACGACCGAAAATTGTTTATTGGGTTTAAACTAAGTGGAGCTAATTTAGTGGTTACAATTGATGATAACGGCATTGGCCGAAAACGCTCGGCCGAGATTAATGCTACCCGAAGCGAGCAACACCAGTCGTTTTCAACCCATGCTAACCAAACCCGATTGGAGTTATTAATGCAAAGCAAAAATACCAAATTGGTGGTAGCGTATAAAGATAAGCTAGATGCTAACGGCCAAGCATTAGGTACCGTTGTAACGCTTGTAATTCCTGTAGTAAGCCCAAGTTTAGTAAACTAAAATATTGGTTTGGTGAATTAAAATAATGTTAAGAATAGTTTATAGCTAGTTTTGAAACAATGATACGTGCAATAATTATTGATGACGAAAATAAAGCTCGACAGTTGCTTCAGGCAATGCTAGGAGATTTGTGCCCAGAGGTACAAGTTGAAACCGTATGTAATAATTTAGCAAGTGGTATAAAGGCTATAAAGCAGTATAAGCCAGATTTAGTTTTTCTCGATATTGAAATGCCTGGTCATAATGGTTTGCAATTGCTTGATTTTTTGGTTGAAGAGGAGATTACTTTTGATATTATTTTTGTTACAGCCTACAGCGATTATGCCATTAATGCATTTAAGTTAGAAGCAATAGATTATATTTTAAAACCAGTAGATGCTGATCAATTGGTGGCAGCAGTTAATAGGTGTAAAAAAAATCACTTATCAGAGCTTGAAAAATACCAGCTGCTCAAACATCGTTTCAGTAGGGCAAATCAAGATAAATTGGCTATATCGCAATTAGAAGGTATACGTTTAATTGAGCATGCTAAAATTTTATATTTAGAAGGCGATGGCTCATACACAAAAATAGTTTGCAATGATGGGCAACAATATACTGCAAGTAAAAATTTAAAATATTTTGAAGGAGCATTAAGTACCAATACCGATTTTTTTAGATGCCACAAGTCGTTTATCATTAATGTTACCGCGGTACAAAATATTACAAAAGGAGAGAAGCCAATGGCCACCATAAACCAACAAGAGCTTTCTGTTTCTGTTGATAAAATTGATGAACTGTTGGATTTACTTGGCGTTAAAAAATAACTTAAGTAAAGCCTTTTAATTAAAGGCTTCACCAAGTTTTCGGCTACTTAGCTTTAATTCTATTTCGTTTAAAGATTCTGGATCTTCAATAGTTGATGGTACATTGTAAGGTATTCCATCTGCAATATGGCGCAATGTTTTACGAAGAATTTTACCACTGCGTGTTTTGGGTAAGCGTTTAACTACCACCGCGTTTTTAAAATAAGCCACTGCGCCAATTTTTTCGCGTATTAGAGCTACTAGTTCAGTTTCAATAATTTGCTCCAACACATCTAAGTTATCTTTTAAAACTACTAATGCAACAGGTCTTTGTCCGCGCAATTCATCAGCAATACCAAGTACGGCACACTCTGCTACGCTTGGGTGTGAGGCAATTAGTTCTTCCATTTCGCCTGTGCTTAATCGGTGTCCTGCAACATTAATTACATCATCAACTCTGCCCATAATGTAGCAGTAACCATCCTCATCTTTATATCCACCATCACCGGTTAAATAGTATCCATCAAAATGCTCTAAGTAGCCTTTTCTAAAGCGCTCATCATTATTCCAAAGGGTAGGGAGGCAGCCCGGAGGTAGCGGTAGTTTAACCGTAACAAGCCCTTCCTTTCCGGCAGGTAATTCTTCTCCAGCTTCACTCAATATTTTAATATCATAGCCACATATAGGTAATCCAGCCGAGCCCGATTTGGTAGGTAATTGCTCAATGCCCATCATAATGCCAAGCATTGGCCATCCACTTTCTGTTTGCCACCAATGGTCAACCACGGGTTTGTTTAGTAAGTTTTTAATCCAATGGTAAGTAGCAGGGTCTAATCGTTCGCCAGCCAAAAACAAAGTTTGCAACGAACTCAAATTGTATTGTTTTAAAATCACCCCTTCATCATCTTCCTTTTTTATGGCACGAATAGCCGTAGGAGCAGTAAACATTACATTTACTTTGTGCTGTTCAACCACACGCCAAAATCCACCACTGTTTGGTGTTTTTACAGGCTTTCCTTCATATAATATAGTAGTACATCCATTTAATAATGGTCCATAAACAATGTAGCTATGGCCAACAACCCAACCCACATCACTAGCTGCCCAAAACACATCACCAGGCTTAGTGTTGTATATAGTTTGCATGCTAAATTTTAAAGCCGTGGCATAACCGCCACTATCACGCACTATACCTTTCGGTGTTCCTGTAGTGCCAGATGTGTATAAAACATATAGTGGATGAGTAGATTCGACCGATACATAGTTGCATGGTTGTGCTGCTTGTAATAACGTTTCAAAATCAAGTTCGTTGGTGCTATTTAACTTGTCGGTGCTGTTTTTGCGTTGATATAAAATAGTGTAACTAGGTTTATGTTTTGCTTCATTAATAGCCTTATCCACTAAAGGCTTATAGTGTATTATCTTATCTACTTCAATTCCGTATGATGCAGTTATGATTGCTTTAGGTTTTGCATCATCAATACGCATAGCCAATTCGTGTGGGGCAAAGCCACCAAATACCACCGAGTGTATAGCTCCAATGCGTGCGCATGCTAACATGGCAATAACGGCCTGTGGTATCATAGGCATATAAATAACCACGGTGTCGCCTTTGGTTATACCTAATTGTGATAGTGAGCCGGCAAATTTGGCTACTAAATTGGTAAGTTCGTTAAAAGTATATTTGGTAACAGTTGCCGTTACAGGCGAATCGTATATAAGTGCAGTTTGATTGCCTCTTCCGTTTTCAACATGTGCATCTAAACATAAATGAGATAAGTTTAACCACCCATCATTGTACCACTCATAAAATCCTTTTACATTTTTTGATAATATGTTTTGTGGCTGCTTTATCCAATTGATTTGCTGAGCTTGTTCGGCCCAAAAATCCTCTTTATGATTGATGCTTTTTTGGTATAAATGATGGTAGTTCATGCGCTTAAATTTTTTATAAAGTTATTTAAGCGTAGTGTAATAAAGAAGTAATCTATACTTATTTAGCAAGTATACTTAATCAAGTAATGCGGTAATTTTATTCACTAAATCTTTGTTCGAAAAAGGTTTGGTTATGTACATTTCTGCACCAAGGTCTAGGCCTTTTTGTATATCAGCATCCTTTGATTTTGCACTTAAAAATACCACCTTACAATTTTTGTGTTTAGTGCTTTTTTTGATGTGTTTGCAAATAGCATATCCATCAACATCGGGCATCATAATATCAAGTAAAACAACATCAGGTGTGTTTTGTTCAAGCAGTTCCAGCGTTTCGGTTCCATTACGCGCTATCATTACTTCAAAGCCGCTTTTACGCATCAAAAACTCTAACGACATTAAGATGTATGGGTCGTCATCAACTACTAAAATTTTATATGCTTGACTCATTGTGTTCAATTAAACTATTTCCGGGAGCAAAGTTAGGAATTGTAAAGGTAAACCTTGCACCTTTTTCTGGTTCACTTTCAACCCAAATTTTACCTTGATGCATAGCGATAATTCTTCTGCAAATGGCTAATCCCAATCCAGTACCTTCTGGCTTTTTTATCGTTTGGTTTTTAGCTTGAAAAAACTTGTCGAAAATTAACTCATGAAGGTCTGATTCAATGCCTTTGCCACTATCGCTAATGCTTACGGCTATTTCATTTTCTGCCTCATGCACAAGTATTCCAATTTTACCATGTTCAGGTGTAAACTTTATGGCGTTACCAATTAAGTTAATCATAACCTGCTGTATCAAGTCTTTATCGGCATGCACTAACAACATGCTATTGGGTAGTTGAGTAGTTAGGGTGATGTTTTTTTCGGTGCAAACAATTTGGTAAGGCGATATTACTTCTTTAATTAAATGGTTAATGTCAAATGAAACAAGGTTAAGTTTTTGTTTTCCGCTTTCGTATTTTTCTAAGTTTAATACCTTGGTAATTAAATGGCTTAAACGTTCTGATTCTTTTACAACAGCACCTAAAAACTGTGCTCGTTCGGCTTCCTCTAAATCTGGATTATCATGCACAATTTCAGTGAGTGAACGAATAGAAGTTAGAGGCGTTCTTAATTCATGTGTTACCGTGTATAAAAACTCATCTTTTAGTTCGTCCATTGTTTTTAGTTGAAGGTTTGCTTCCTTCAACTGCTCGGTGGCTTTGGTTAATTCAATTGATTTTTTGCGCAACTCTTTGTTTAGTTCCATCATTTGTTGCGACTCATGCAAGATTTTAAAAACTTCGTTTAAACTTAATTCTTCCTCTTTAGTCACTGAGCTTACCATTATACGTGCAGAAGCCGAACCAATTACACCGGCTAAAATTTTCTCGGCAAAACTTACTATGCGAGGGTCAGCTTTTGCTGTTGGTTCTAAAGTGATTTTATGTCGGTTGGCATAATTCTGTATCAGATTTCGGGTTCGTTCTTTACCTAAAAAACTTTCTAATAACGAGTATATATCCGGCATATAAGCCGTGCCTCTCCAAATGCTGCTGTTGTCTTGTTGAGCGTGTTTATCAATATCAACAAAAATCTCCGCTTGGTAAACCTCTTGTGGTTTTAGCTTACTATACACAGAAAATACAAAGAAAGCACCGCAATTAAAAAGCATGCTCCAAAACAAGGCATGTGTTATGTTGTCAAACTCTGTAAGGCCAAACAAGGCTTGAGGTTTTAACCACGACACACCCATAAATCCGTTTGTGATAACTTGATTACTTATGAGATGTGCATTGGCCATAGATGGTACAATTAAGGTGTAAAACCAAATGCAAAAACCAATAACAATACCCGCTAACGCACCATTTTTAGAAGCTGTTTTCCAATAAATTCCACCAAGTATGGCTGGTGCAAATTGAGCTACACCTGTAAACGAAATTAAACCAATTGATACCAACGAAAAATATTGTGCAATGTACTGATCATACAAATAGGCAAGCAATAAAATAAGTACAATACTCAGCCTACGTGTATTTAAAATGGTTTGCATGATGGGCTTCTCGTTAATGCTTTTGTAGTTTTTTTGTGCAAACAATACAGGCATTACTAAGTTATTACTAACCATTGTGCTCAGCGCAATCGTCTCTACAATTATCATGCTGGTAGCAGCGCTAAATCCACCAATAAAAACAAGTAATCCCATCCAATTGTTATTAAATGCTAGTGGCAATGCCAATACATAGGTATCTGCATCAATGGGTGTATTACCTAAAATTAGTTTGCCACCTAATGCAATGGGCAAAACAAAAACGTTAATTATTAGTAAGTACAAAGGAAAAAGCCAAACTGCTTTTTTTAGGTGTTCTTCTTTTACGTTTTCAATTACACTAACCTGAAATTGTCGAGGTAAAAAT
>CAZJHS010000047.1:0-23118 GCA_964545895.1 uncultured Chitinophaga sp.
GTTTATCCGCATTATGTGGCTAAGGTGGAGAAAAAAGGTAGAACCCAAGACGAATTGCACCAAGTAATTACTTGGCTTACGGGTTTTAACACCAATACCTTGCAACAATTTATTGCCGATAAGGTAACCTTTGAAACGTTTTTTAAGCAAGCCAAGTTGCATCCAAACGCACATTTAATTACTGGGGTAATTTGCGGGTATAGGGTAGAGGAAATTACTAACCCTTTAACACAACAAGTACGTTATTTAGATAAGTTGGTGGATGAGTTAGCCAAGGGCAGAGCAATGGATAAGATTTTGCACAAGTAGCAAGGGGAGGATTAGTTAATTGGTTGAAGTGTTGATTAGATGATGTGAGAAACGAGATGAGGAAACCTCTCCAATTGCGCAGCAATCTCTCTCTTTCGTATCTATGTCACAAAAATATCTGTGAGAATCTCCGCGTACTATCCTGAGCACTCGGGGCTTCGGTCTGCACTGATAGTCTGCGGTAAAAACTGTAGCGATTATTTTAAATGCTATCGCATTTTTATTTTGTCACTTTTTGTGTGGGCAAAAAGTAACCAAAAAGCCCACCACGAATGCCAAATCCGACCTGTTTACTCGCACAAGGCCAGCCGCCCCTGAGGCCAAAACAGTCGTATTTCGCACCATTCGTGGACGCCCACAGCACCTGAGTCATTCAAGCACAAGAGGTAATTGGGAAGATTGCTATTAGCTGTTTTAGGTTTAATGTTGGATTAACACTTCATTCAACATTAAGCACTCATAATTCATAACTCAAAACTCATAACCCTCTTTGTGTCCGCTGTGCTCCCGAAGCTTCGGGACGTTGTGTTCGTTGTGGTTAATATTCATTGCCTTTGGCACTTCATTCAACATTAATCATTTAAAATTTAAGTACATCGTACGCTAAAATTAGCAAACACTTAAAACATATTGAGCTAAAAATTGTACTTAATGTAGTGCATTTATAATGGGTAAATAAAATTAAACCAAACCACAAAGTTGGGTTAGTTTTTTTTACTACCACATGCTAAATATGATATCAAACAAAACTCCTAAAACGCTGCGCTTGCTGCTGGGCGACCAGTTAAATATCAACCATCATTGGTTTAAAACCATTGATAGCTCGGTTACTTATGTGCTTATGGAAGTACAAAGTGAAACCAATTACGCGCATCACCACATTCAAAAAGTATTGGGCTTTTTTGGAGCCATGCATCATTTTGCAAATCAGCTACTGCAGCTTAACCACCAGGTTATTTACATCAAATTAAACGATGTCAACAATGCTCAACGGTTTGATACAAACTGTGCACATTTAATTGCAACGCATGGTTTTGAAAAATTTGAATACCAATTGCCCGATGAGTATAGGGTTGATGAACACCTAAAGCAATTTACGCAAACTTTAACCATACCATTTAGTGTAGTTGATACCGAACACTTTTACAGCACACGTTTGGAGTTGAAAAACTTGTTTGAAGGCAAAAAAATGTACCTGATGGAAGCCTTTTATAGGTACATGCGCAAAAAGCACCATGTGTTGATGGATGCTGATGATAAACCCTTGTTTGGGCAATGGAATTTTGACCACGAAAACCGACAAAAATTACCCAAGGCACATAAACCTGTTGCTCCTTTATTGTTTAGCAATAACCTAAGCGATATTGAACAAGAGTTAAAACAAGCAGGTATTAAAACAATTGGCAGGGTAGATAGTGCTAATTTTTTATGGCCCATCACGCGTGAGCAATCGTTGGAATTGTTGCAGTTTTTTGTGCAAGAGTGTTTGCCTTTGTTTGGTACTTTTCAAGATGCTATGGCGCCCAACGAATGGTCGGTGTATCACTCGCGTTTATCGTTTTCGTTAAATATAAAATTAATTACCCCACACGAAGTGGTTGATAAAGCAATAGCCGCCTACCATCAAAACCCCGAAAAAATTACCTACAACCAATTAGAAGGTTTTGTACGCCAAATAATTGGTTGGCGCGAGTACATGCGTGGTATTTATTGGTTAAAAATGCCGGAGTATGCCAACTTAAATTACCTAGAACATACAGCCCAATTACCCGATTGGTATTGGACAGGTAATACCAAAATGAATTGCTTAAAACAAGCCATACAGCAATCGTTAAACTATGCTTATGCGCACCACATACAGCGGCTAATGGTTACAGGCAATTTTGCATTGCTGGCAGGTGTGCACCCCAACGAGGTTGACGCTTGGTATTTGGGTATTTATATTGATGCATTGGAGTGGGTAGAAATTACCAACACACGTGGCATGAGCCAATTTGCCGATGGTGGAATTGTAGGCACAAAACCTTATGTAAGCTCGGCTACATACATGCATAAAATGAGTTCGTACTGCACCAGTTGCCATTACGATAAGGCTAAAAAAGTGGGCCATAAAGCTTGTCCGTTTAATAGTTTGTATTGGAATTTTTACGACAGGCACGAAGCTAAATTAGCAGGCAATCCGCGTATTGGTATGATGTATAATGTATGGCGAAGAATGGATGCCAATGACAAAGCAGAGTTATTACAACAAGCAAATATTTACTTAACTAACATAAACGATTTGTAAATGAAACGTACCCTGGTGTGGTTTAAAACCGATTTGCGTGTGCACGAGAATGAAACATTAGTGCATGCCATTGCACATAGCCATGAAATAATTCCGGTGTATTGCTTGGATGAAAATCAATTTAAAAACACGGCATTTGGCTTTAAAAAAATGGGTAACATCAGAGCCCAGTTTTTATTACAGGCATTGCAAAATTTAGATGCCAATTTACGTGCATTGGGTTCGGGTTTGATAGTGGTGCAAGGTAAACCACAAGAGGAGATTCCTAAACTGGCACGCGAGTTTAATGCGCAAAAGGTAGTAGCTAAAAAGGAAGTAGCATACGAAGAGTTGCAAGTACAAGATGCAGTAGAACAAGCTTTATGGAAACAATCTTGTGCATTTGAAACCTTTAGTACCAGTACGTTGTACCATGCGCAAGATTTGCCTTTTTTGCTTAAAGATATTCCTGATGTGTTTACCAATTTTAGAAAAAAGGTAGAAAAGGAATGCACGGTAAGAACAGTTTTTGCAACACCATCAAGTATAAAATCGCCAAAATTAGAGCAGGTAAATTGGCCAACCTTAACACAACTGGGTTTTGATGAAGTGGTGTATGATAGCCGCGCTGCCATTAAATTTATTGGAGGCGAAACAGCAGCTTTGCAAAGGCTACAAACTTTTTTGTTTGATACGCAAGCGGTATCAACCTATAAAGAAACACGTAACCAATTAATAGGCGAAAATTACTCTTCCAAGTTTTCGGCATGGTTAAGTTTAGGTTGTATATCGGCCAGGCAAATTTATCATCAACTTAAAAATTACGAAGCGCAATTTGGTGCCAACGAATCAACTTATTGGTTGGTTTTTGAATTGTTGTGGAGAGATTATTTTAGGTTTATGATGAAGAAATACCGTCATCAGTTTTTCTTAAAACACGGTATAAAAAAGGCTACAGGCAAAGGCAAAACACACCAACCGGCTTTGCTTAAAAAATGGATAAACGGAGAAACTGGGGTTGATTTTATTGATGCCAATATGATAGAGTTAAATCTTACCGGATTTATGAGTAACCGCGGTAGGCAAAATGTGGCCAGTTATTTATGCAACGACCTTAAGTTAGATTGGCGCTATGGTGCGGCCTATTTTGAACAACAATTAATTGATTATGATGTGTGCAGCAATTGGGGCAATTGGGCATACTTGGCAGGTGTAGGCAATGATCCCAGAGGACAACGCGCATTTAACATTGAGAAGCAAGCTGCCGATTATGATAAAGATTACGCATACAGAAACTTGTGGTTAAAACAACCGCAAAACGCATAAAAAAAGAGCAAGACGAAATTCATTCTCGCCTTGCTCTTTTACTAAGTTAAAATACTATAAAGTTTTCATATCAATTACAAATCGGTATTTCACATCCGATTTCATAATGCGCTCGTATGCTTCGTTAATTTTATGCATCGGTATCATTTCAATATCGCTCATAATGTTATGTTCGGCACAGTAATCCAACATTTCTTGCGTTTCTTTTATACCACCAATTAACGAGCCAGCTAAGGTTCTGCGTTTGCCCAATAAACTAAATGCATGTATTTGCGATGGAGTTGGAGGCGCACCTAATAATACCATCACGCCATCCGATTTTAGCAATTGTAAATACGTGTTGTAATCGTGCGGAGCAGATACGGTATTGATGATGAAATCAAATTTCATGGTTAATGATTTCATGGTTTCAGGATCAGAGGTTAAAGCAAAATGATGTGCACCTAAACGTTCAGCATCGGCTTGTTTTGAAGGGCTGCTGCTTAACATGGTAACTTCGGCACCAAACGATGCAGCAAATTTTACCGCCATGTGGCCTAATCCGCCCAAACCTAAAATGGCCACTTTATGTCCTTTGCCTACTTTCCAATGGCGTAATGGTGAGAAGGTAGTAACACCTGCACAAAGCAACGGAGCTACACGCGGTAAATCTAATTTATCAGAAACATGTAAGGTGTAGTTTTCATCCACCACTATATTATTGGAGTAACCACCAAAGGTTTGTGTTTTACCATCAATTTTTAAACTGTTGTAAGTTCCTGCAGCGCCTGTATCACAGTATTGTTCGAGGCCAGCTTGGCAGTTAGGGCAAGTGCGACATGAGTCAACAAAACAACCCACACCAGCTAAATCGCCTACTTTAAATTTGGTAACAGCACTACCAATTGCAGTAATTTTTCCTACAATTTCGTGGCCCGGTACAATTGGGTAAATGGTTCCATTCCATTCGTTGCGGGCAGCATGCACATCGCTATGGCAAACTCCGCAATACATAATTTCAATTAATACGTCATGTGCGCCAACATCTCTGCGTGTAAATTTAAATTGGCCTAAATCAGTGGTGGCATCAAATGCCGCGTATCCTTTACTTTCAATCATTGTTTTTAAAATTGAGTGTCAAATATAACAGCCAAATACACGTAAAAGATTTTTAAAACTAAATTAAACCTTATTTTTACCGAAGTATGAGTAAACCAAAACATGTACCCAACGCATCGGCATTAATAACCGAAGCGTTTGATAAAATGCCCGATAACATTAAGGCCATTGCTGTAAAACTGCGCGAATTGGTGCATAAGGCTGAGCCTAAAATAATTGAAGATTGGAAATGGGGCCCTAACTTTTATTGCATGGGTATGGTGTGCAACGTTTGGGGATTTAAAGAGCATGCTTCCATTACTTTTTTTAATGGGGTAAACATGAAAGATGATTTGAAACTTTTTAACTATGGCGAGTTAAATAGTAAAAACCGCACCATTAAATTTACCTCTATTGATAAGGTGAACGAAAAAGCCATTGTGGCTTATATTAAAGAAGCGGTGCGTTTAAATAAAGCAGGAGAGACAAAGGCAAACAAAACAGTTGAAATTCCGTTAGAGCTAAAGAAAATTTTGAGCGAACATAATTTATTAGCAGTTTTTGAACGCCAAAGTTTTACTTACCGAAAAGAGGCTGTGTTTAGCATTACATCAGCCCAACAATCAATAACTAAAGTACGCAGAATAGAAAAACTTATTGCCCATTTAGATGTAAAAGGGTAGTTGTATTTAACCGTGTAAGGCCCAATAGCGTTTGCCGTAATGGCAAAATATCTCGTTACCAGCTGCTATATTTTTAGTAGCCACCAGCGCTACTTTTTTGTTATCAACCCAAACAATTTTAGCATTGTTTTTAAAAGCTACGCCATTAAAAGCCGTGGCATCGTTGGCAAATTTGGCAAAGCCCTCAGTATTATGTGCATCTAATATTTTACCGTTTGGTAAACTCATAAAATAAGCGTTTAGCCCTTGCTTGGCGCGTAAATTTGCCTGCGCTTGGCTAAGTATTTCGCCCTTAAATGTGGCAATGCATTCATCTTTAAAAATGGCAACAGCCGTATACAATCCTTTACCCGATGCAGGAATTTGTGAATCTTTAACGTATAAGTAATCGGCTTCGGGTAATTGCATGGCAGCAAGGTAAAACATTTGTGTTATTAAATGTAAGCGTGCAATTTTTTACTTGTTAAAGTATAAAGGTTAAGCTATTTTGGTTGGTATCAAATATGTTATGAAACACATTTTTACACTTCTGGTTTTATTTTGTATACAGCCCACTTTGTTAGTAAAGGCTCAGCTTTTTAAAGCTTGGGATAAAACATTGGGTTCTTCAAAGTATGACTTTGCTACTAATGTTATTCAATTAAAAGATAGTGGCTATTTATTTATTGGGTATTCAAGTGGTGGTATATCTGGTGATAAAACATCACCTGCAATGTCAAGTCAACTTTTAGCAATTGCTGACTTTTGGGTAATTAAAGTAGATAAGTTTGGTGCCAAAGTATGGGATAATACTATTGGTGGTACTATGTCAGATAGATGTCTTGCAGCAAAAGAGTTAGAAGACGGTACTATTTTAATATTTGGAGAATCTGAATCGGGTATTGGTGGTAACAAAAATTCGCCCAACCTTGGTAAGTATGATTTTTGGCTGGTTAAGCTCACTAAAAATGGAATCAAATTATTGGATAGAGTGTATGGCGAAAGTTTTGATGATGGCAATGCTTATTCTGGTCCAAATTCGGGTTGGATGAACAATCCTTTTGATATTGTTAGTGACAGCGGAAATAAATTTTTAATTTATGGGAGTTCAAAATCTGTAGCTGATATCAGAGATTTTTACGATTACTGGATAATACAGATAGATGAGTACGGAACGGTGCAATGGCAAAAAAGATACGGAAGCGATGGGGATGATGTTTTACAATCGGTAGTTAAAACAAACGATGGAGGGTTTATTTTATGTGGTTTTAGTAACTCGCCTGCTAAAGGCGATAAATCCCAAGGTTCGTTAGGGGTTGATATTTGGCTTGTAAAGATTGATTCAATAGGCAATAAACTTTGGGATAAAACACTTGGAAGTACTGCCGATGATTATGCAGTTCAATTAGTAGCTTGTGCCAATGGTGATATTTTGGTGGCTGCCCGAAGTAGGGGTGGGATTTCAGGAACAAAACAAAGCGCCAATATTTCTAACGAAGATATTTGGCTACTTAAATTAAACCCGAATGGCCAAGTAATTTGGGATAAAACCATTGGAGGTAATAAAAATGAATGCCCATCAGATATGATAGTAACTCCTGATGGTGGATACCTTATTCAAGCTTTTTCGTTTTCCGATTCATCATTTAATAAAACAGAAAACAACAAGGGAGGTACAGATAGGTGGTTGATAAAAATAGACGACAACGGGAATATAGTTTACGATAAAACCATTGGTGGTTCTGATAACGACTACTCATCAAGTCTGATAAATACGTTTGATTATGCTTATTTCTCTTTCGGCTCGAGCAATGTTAATACCGATGAGTTTAAATCGGAGGACAGTAGAGGTGATTATGATTATTGGGGAATTAAATTGTTTGAATCATTAATTCTGCAAACTCAACAAGGCTATTGCTTTACCGATTCGTTAAAAGTTAAGGTAGTGCTTAATAATGCCCAACCCAACACGGTGCGTAATTTTATTTTTCAGCTATCCGATGAGGCAGGTAAGTTTTTTAACCCCAAATATTTAGGTACTTATAATACCTATAGCCACCAATTTAATACTGCATTTAAATTGCCCTTACCAATTGCATCAAGCAAATATTACCGCATAAGAGCCATTGTTGATTTGCCCCAAGATACTTTTTACTTTTATGGCGATATTAATATTGATGTGCCTCCATCATCATTAATAGTTACTCGTAATGTACTATGCAATAGCAACGATAGTTTGGTTTTAACATCAACCAATACAAGCACAAATCAATGGTTTTACAACGGAGTATTGCAAAGTACCCAAACGAAATTTGTGGTAAGCAAGCCCGGTCAATACGTATTAAAATCAATGAGCTTAAATGGGTTTTGTAAAACAAGTGATAGTATTTACATCAACTCAAAACCGTCTTTTAATTTACTTCCCTCTGCCGATACCAGTTTTTGTGAAGGCACACAACTACAATTAATAGTAAACAACCAAGGTAATCCGTTCCAATATATTTGGAATACAGGCGAACGCACACAGTTAATATTAATTGATACCATTGGGCTTTATAAAGTTACGGCAACAGATAGTTCGTGCACCTATCAGGATAGTGTAAGGGTTAATAAATTTAAAATTACGCCACCCAATCTTCCTTCAGATGAAATTATTTGTTTCGAAAAACTTAAAAAAGTAATATTAGATGCAGGCGTTTATAAAAAATATTACTGGGAGCCTACTGGTGAAAAAACGCGTATAATTTATGCTTCAACTGTTGATGATTATATAGTAAGTGTGGTTGATTTTAATAATTGCATAGCTTACGATACTTGCGCAATTTCTGAACACTGCCCAATAGACTTATATGTTCCATCGGCATTTACTCCAAACGGTGAGGGATTAAACGATAACTTTAAAGTGGTTGGTGCTGATGTGATTGCTTATGAAATACAGATTTATAACCGATACGGAGAAAATGTATTTACATCAACCGATATAACCAAACCATGGGATGGAACATTTAAGCAAGAACCATGTGCAAGCGATGTATATACTTGGCTTATACAAGCGACCATAAAGGGCATGGGCCCAATATCTAAAAAGGGAACGGTAACTTTACTCCGTTGATAAATTCCAATAAGCAGGCTTTATTGTAACTTCTTAATCCCGTTTTAAGGTTAATTATATTGTAAATCAATGCAATAGAAGTTGCGCACAACTATTAATAAAGTGTGGATTATTGCCCGTGGCTTTGCTGTAATTTCACCACCTTGATTTAGTGCGCACAGTTATGGCAGAAAAAGATACGAAAGTAGTTTATGATGAGAGTAGTATACGTTCACTCGATTGGCGCGAGCATATTCGCTTGCGTCCGGGAATGTATATTGGTAAGTTAGGTGATGGTTCTTCGCCCGATGATGGTATTTACATTTTATTAAAAGAGGTGCTCGATAATTGTATTGATGAGCACACCATGGGTCATGGTAAAACAATCGACATTAAGGTTTCTGATGATGGAAAAGTATTTGTACGCGATTACGGTCGCGGTATTCCATTGGGGAAACTGGTTGATGTGGTAAGTAAAATTAATACAGGTGGTAAGTACGATAGCAAAGCTTTTCAAAAATCAGTTGGTTTAAATGGGGTGGGTACCAAGGCGGTTAATGCCTTATCAAACCACTTTAAAGTACAAGCATTTAGAGATGGCCAAACCCGCATTGCCGAGTTTAGCAAAGGCGAGTTAGTAAAAGAACACAAACAAACCGATACGCTAGAGCCTAATGGTACTGCAGTGTATTTTACACCTGATGATACCATTTTTAAAAACTACCATTTTATAGCCGAGTATATTGAAAACTTACTTTGGAACTATGCGTTTTTAAATAGCGGTTTAACCATTATTTACAACGATAAGAAGTTTTACAGCAAGGATGGTTTGTTAGATTTGCTTAAACGCAAAACCAACGAAGAGCATACACGTTATCCAATTATTCACCTTAAGGGCGAAGATATTGAAGTAGCTATTACCCACGAAAACCAGTATGGCGAAGAGTATTACAGTTTCGTAAACGGACAACACACTACCCAAGGTGGAACGCATTTATTGGCTTTCCGCGAGGCCTTTGCTAAAGTAGTGCGCGAGTTTTATAAAAAAGAATTTGATTTGGCCGATATACGTGCCAGTATTGTTGCCGCTATTAGTGTTCGTGTGCAAGAGCCTGTGTTCGAGAGTCAAACCAAAACTAAATTAGGTTCGGCAAACGTGGCACACGAAGGGCCAACCATGAAAAACTTTGTAACAGATTTTTTAAAGAAAGCATTAGACGATTTCTTGCATAAAAATCCTACCACGGCTGATGCCTTGCTTAAGCGTATTATGCAAAGTGAGCGCGAGCGTAAGGATATGGCTGGTATTAAAAAACTGGCTAACGAGCGTGCTAAAAAAGCATCGTTGCATAATAAAAAATTGCGCGATTGCCGCTTTCATTACGAAGACGAAAAACAAGAAAAACGCTACGATACTACCTTGTTTATTACCGAGGGTGATAGTGCCAGCGGAAGCATTACCAAAAGCCGCGATGTGGAAACACAAGCCGTATTTAGTTTGCGTGGTAAGCCGTTAAATTGCTATGGATTAACCAAAAAAGTAGTTTACGAAAACGAAGAGTTTAACTTACTGCAACATGCCTTAAATATTGAAGAAGGCTTGGATGGCTTGCGTTACAACCGCATTGTAATTGCTACCGATGCCGATGTGGATGGTATGCACATTAGGTTACTAATGCTTACTTTCTTTTTGCAGTTTTTCCCCGATTTGGTAAAAAATGGTCACCTGTATATTTTAGAAACACCTTTGTTTAGGGTGCGTAACAAGCAGCATACCCATTATTGCTACAGCGAAGAAGAAAAACAAAGAGCAACACAAAAGTTAGGTGGCAAGCCAGAGATTACTCGATTTAAAGGTTTGGGTGAAATATCACCACAAGAGTTTGGGTTGTTTATTGGCGATGATATCAAATTGCAACCTGTAATTTTAAAATCGGATGTAACTATTAAAAATTTGTTGGAGTATTACATGGGTAAAAATACCATGGATAGACAAAACTTTATTATTGAAAACCTACGTGTAGAGAAGGATATTTTAGAGGATAAGGAAGTAGCATAGAGGCTGGAGGTTTGAAGTTGGAAGTTGGAAGTTAGAGGTTGGAAGTTGGAGTTTAGAGGTTAGAAGATAAACCATAAACCATAAACAAAGAACCAAAAACTACTCAACTATTTCCCCAATAACCAGTCAACAAGTAATAAGAAAAACAAGAAAGATGAGTGACGAGATAATAGAAAATAACGAACAAGAGAATCAAGAACAAGACCATTCAATTGGTCATGTAATACCAGTTACTGGTTTGTACGAAAACTGGTTTTTAGATTACGCTTCGTATGTAATTTTAGAGCGTGCGGTACCTGCAATGGAAGACGGTTTAAAACCAGTTCAGCGCAGAATATTGCATGCCATGTACGAGATTGAAGATGGCCGTTTTAATAAAGTAGCCAATGTAATTGGTCAAACCATGCAGTTTCACCCACATGGCGATGCTGCAATTGGCGATGCATTAGTTGGCCTTGGCCAAAAAGATTTATTGTTTGAAATGCAAGGTAACTGGGGCGATGTGCGCACAGGCGACTCGGCAGCGGCCTCGCGTTATATCGAGGTGCGCTTAAGTAAGTTTGCACAAGATGTAGCCTTTAACCCACAAACCACCAATTGGCAATTATCATACGATGGTAGAAAGCGCGAGCCAGTAACCTTACCCATGAAGTTTCCTTTATTGGTAGCTCAAGGGGTTGAAGGTATTGCCGTAGGTTTAGCTACCAAAATATTACCGCATAATTTTTGCGAAATTTTAAAAGCCGCAATTGATTGTACCAAAGGCAAAAGCTTTGAGTTATACCCAGATTTTATTACAGGTGGTTACGTAGATGTAAGCAATTACAATGGCGGAAGTAAAGGTGGTAAAGTACGTGTAAGAGCTAAAATAGAGGAGTATGATAAGAAGACTTTACTTATTAAAGAAATTCCTTACTCAACCACTACAGGCGGTTTAATTGATAGTATTTTAAAGGCCAACGATGCCGGAAAAATTAAAATTAAAAAGGTAATCGATAACACGGCTAAGGATGTTGAAATTGAAATACAATTAGCTCCTGGTGTATCGCCTGATATTACCATTGATGCATTGTATGCATTTACCGATTGCGAAATTAGCATATCGCCTAATGCTTGCGTGGTGTTTCAAGATAGGCCGGTATTTACTGAGGTGGCCGATTTGTTGCGCATTTCGGTAGAGCTTACCCGCGAATTACTAAAGCGCGAACTTGAAATTAGAAAACGCGAGTTGCAAGAGCAATTCTTGTTTGCCTCGTTAGAGAAGTTGTTTATTAAAGATGAAATGTACATCGACTTTAAAAAATATGCCGACAAGGAAAACTTGTTTGTGTATTTAGATGAGCGTTTCAAAAAATATAAAAAGCAATTTATACGCGAAATTACGCACGATGATTACGAGAAACTAACCAAGATTCCGATGATTCGTATTACCCGTTTTGATAGCATTAAAGCGGATGAGTTAATGGCACGTATACAAACCGAGTTAGAGCAAGTTCAATACGATTTAGATAACTTAAAAGCATACCAAGTTAAGTATTACGAAACCCTATTGAAAAAGTATGGTAAAGGGCGCGAGCGCAAAACAGAAATTAAACTGTTTGATACCATACAAGCTAACCAAGTAGCCATTGCCAACCAAAAACTATACGTAAATCGTACGGAAGGTTTTGTGGGCTACGGACTTAAAAAAGACGAGTACATTTGCGATTGTTCGGATATTGACGACATTATTGTTTTCCGCAAAGATGGAAAAATGATGGTGAGCAAAGTGCAGGACAAAGCCTTTATGGGTAAAGATATTATACATGTTGATGTGTTTCGTAAAAACGATGAGCGCAGGGTGTATAACATGATTTACATGGATGGTAAAACCAAAACAGCCTATGGCAAGCGCTTTAATGTAATGGGCATTACTCGCGATAAGGAGTACGATTTAACCACGGGTGCACCAAATAGTAAAGTACTTTACTTTACCGCAAACCCAAATAGCGAAGCCGAGTTGGTAGAGATTGCCTTAAGCCCAATGAGCCATGCACGCAAGTTGTTGTTTGATTTTAGCTTTGCCGAGTTAGCCATTAAAGGCCGTTCGGTGTTGGGTAATATTGTAAGCAAGTACTTAATTAAATCAATAAAACTTAAAGCCAAAGGAGCCAGCACACTTGGTGGCCGCAAAATTTGGTACGATGATGTATTAGGTCGATTAAATATAGATGGCCGCGGTAAAATGCTTGGCGAGTTTGATACCAACGATGTTATTTTAGTAATAACTAAAGATGGTAATTACGAGCTAACCAACTTTGAGTTAACCAACCATTACAATGCCGATCAAGTGTTGCACATTGGTAAATTCCGTCCTAAGCGCCCAATAACTTTGTTGTATTACAACGATAAAGATAAGGCATACATTGTTAAGCGTTTCTTGGTAGAAACCCTAACCATAAACAAGCAGTTTTTGTGCATACCCGAGGGTAAAGATAACCGCATAGTAATGGCAACCGATTACTTAGAACCCATTATTGTAATGGAACGCAAAGGCGGCAAGGGCAAGGATAGCAACTTAGAAGAAACCTATAACCTAACCGAGTTTATTGAAGTAAAAGGCTGGAAAGCCATAGGAAATAAATTAGTAGGTAAAGATTTCATCAGTGCATTTTTAGTACAAAACGAAGAGAACGAAGAAGAACAAGCAGGAGAGGAGAAACCCGTAATAAAAGGCAACGAAACCAGCCAACAAACCTTGTTGGTAAACGAAGATTTATTACAAGAAGAGCAAGATAAAATTAAACGTTTATTGAGCGATGATGACAGCTTGTTAAAACAAGATAAACCTAAGTTTAAACCAAAGCTTCCGCCAAAGGATGACGACCAACCGAAATTGTTTTAGACCGAATTAATAAACAACGAGGCTAAAGGCCGAAGTTATTTATTTCCCGATGAAAGCGCATTAAACAGACTTTAACGTAAGTTAATATCGCTTTCATCGGGATAGCACGAATTAATAAATAAAAAATCCCGAGTGTGCGCTCGGGATTTTTTGTTTTTACCTAGAGTTGTTCCATCATCTTAAGATTTTTAAAGTCATATTTTGCATGCTTGTCTCGTAACTTATTGCTCAATCTTTCAATAATGTTTTCATCATAAGCAGTCTACACTATTTCAGTTTCTTATTATCCTTTGTAGGTGGCAAAAAGTTTTCTCCGGTTACCACACTTTTACCTGTTTTTGCTTCTAATTCTTTTCTTGCATTTTTGGCTACCGCACCACCTTTTTTGCTGGCTACTGCATTTTCTTTTAATCCTTTTGACTTTGTTGTTTCTGCTATTTGCCTGGTAGAAAGTTCAGCCAATGCAGTAAATATCAATTCCGCTTCACTCATGTGGTCTCTGAGGTTTTGAGATTTTAAACCCTTTAGTTCCTTGTGTTTCTTTACGGTTAATCCTGTCCACTCTTGATGAATAATATTCGTTAATGCCGCAAACTCATCTCCTTGTTTTACGCCACTTTCTTGCCAATAATCGGTTAGTTTATTTCGGGTTTCTTGCCCGGTCATTCTTTGCTGAATCCATTTTTCGCTTCTTCCCAATTTTTGCCAATTTTCTCTTGCTCTGTCTACACTTTGGCTTGGGTCGTTTATTTCTTGCAATCTTTCGTAGCCTACTTTTGCAAGCCATTGCTTAAAAGGCTCTGCTTTAGGTGAAGGGATAGATTGAATAAGGCGAAAAATATCTTCTACATTACCAACATCGGTAAGTCTCAGCTTACCATCTTCGGCTTCCAATTTCAAACGGTTACAATTTGTAACCGTTTCATTTCCCTCCTTTTTTAATCTGATTTTCAGTACTTTCCAGTAATTTCTGGCTCTGTCTACTGTGGGCTGCTCAGTTAAAATGCCAACAATATCTACAATGCTGAAATACCAAGTTTCTGTATCTGCATCATATTGGCTGCGTACTTTTTTGTTTTCAAATAATTTAATTGCTGTTTCTTTAGTCATAATAGGTTAGTGTTTAATTGCGGCTTTTGTTAAACTGAAATGATGTAGTTTTAAATGGGTTATAAAATTAAATAATTACTTGTAAAGTACTACAGGTGTTAAATAAAAAATCCCGAGTGTGCGCTCGGGATTTTTTTATGAATCAATTAATTGAAAAGTTTAAGTATAACACCTAAGTGTTATTTGGTTTAAACCATTAAAACCGCTTTCCTAAACCTATGCTAATATTTACGGTGTTTAACTGTTGCGACAAATCGTACTTGCTTGTTTGGTAATAACCCGAGCGATAGCTATACGCGGTTTCTTTCACGTTTTTCCATTTGGCTTTGGCCGAGTAAAAATCAATGTTAACCATTAAATACGTTTTTTCAGACACAGTTTTTTTTAGGCCTGCACCAATTACGTATGAGAAAGCCCCTGTTTCAGCACGGTCTCTATTTATTGTTAACGATTTTGTTCCATACTCGTATACTACGGTTGAAAAAGATGGCGTAGTGGCAAGCGAATAACCTAATAAAACACGTGTATCAAAACTTGTTTTTTTAGAAACTGGCAGCATCGTATATAAACCAACCATTATTCCGTTTAGTTTAAACGATCCTGCTTCAATTTCGGCCCTTGGATAAAACGCATTAGTGTGGTTGTCTAAATACTCTTCTAAGTCTTGTTTGTATTTGTCGGTATCAATGCCATTTGCCTGATTGCGCCACATGGCTGTTATACCAAAGTTGGGTGATATTTTGTAACCATAAGTTACATCAAACAAGAAACCAGTACTTGCGTATGCCGATTCAGAGTTATCAAAACTTTTACTTCCAAAATTTCCTGTTGGGATACTCAATCCTAAATTAACTGAAACAAAACTTTTTCGTTCATCGTTGGGATTAATTTTGTAAGCATTTTGTGTAAATCCATTTGCAACAAACAGTATGCAAATAGCGGTAGTTAATAGTGTTTTTTTCAATTTTTTTCTAATTAGCTAGTCACTGATAAATCGAAAATACGCCACCACAAACACAATTACAAATAATAACACAAAGGTTTTATTTAATGTTATGCAAGGGCAATGTGTTTGAGTTAATTTTATGTGGGGGGGGATTAAGTTTTAGTGCACATGCAAAAAAAAATCCCGAGCCTTCACTCGGGATTTTTTTGTTAAGTACTTTAACTAATTATTTGGTGCCAATAAATCCAATATCGGCAGTGGTGCTGCCTTGGGTAATGGTTGCGCCAAATGTAAATGAGTTGTTGGTGCTGGTGTACACAAAATGTTGTCCAACTATACCTTTACCAACTAATGTTGCCGCGCTACCGTTGTAGGTTACATCTTGCTGTAAAATACTACCTGTAAGGTTTGATTTTGTGCCCAATGCAATATCAGTATTAATGGTTAAATCAGTACCTACTGTAATGGTTAGTTTGCCGCTGCTGGCCTTAGCCACAGTTACTGTTTTAGTAGCCGTTTGTGCATTGCCTGATATGGTGGTAACCATAGTTCCACTAAATGTACCAATAACACTATCGCGGTTATCGTAAACGGTAGTAACTGCAGTTGCTACCTGATCTTTGGTGCATGAGTTTAGGGTTACTAAAAATAAGCCTAAAGCTGCCATTGTAAATGCTATTTTTTTCATGATTAATTTATGGGTTGTGGCCTCGTCAGGGATCGAACCTGAATCAAAAGCTTCGGAAACTTCTATACTATCCGTTGTACTACGAGGCCTATAAATGCAAATATGTGGTAAATTAACGAGCTATAAAAGAGTTAAGCTTCGTTAATAAGCTCCATGTTAAATAATGCGCTTATGTGTTTTCGTATTTTTTCTTTCACTTCGGCAACATCAACCTCGTGTCCAAGTTCTTTTTGTAAAGATGTTACTTGCTTATCGGTAATACCACAAGGTACAATGTGGTTAAAATAAGCCAAATCGGTATTTACATTAAAGGCAAATCCGTGCATGGTAACCCAACGGCTGCAACGTACACCCATGGCACAAATTTTACGCGCTTTTGCAGGTATATCGGCATCAAGCCAAACACCGGTGTAACCATCGTAACGTTCGCCTTTTAGGCCATACTCGGCAATGGTTAAAATAATAGCATCTTCTAGTAATCTTAGGTATTTATGTATATCAGTAAAAAACTGTTCTAAATCTAAAATAGGATAGCCCACCACTTGCCCCGGGCCATGGTAAGTAATATCGCCACCACGATTAATAGGAACATACGTAGCACCAATTTTTTGTAAAAACGCCTCATTAATTAGTAAGTTATTTTCGCTACCACTTTTGCCTAAAGTATACACATGTGGGTGCTCACAAAGTATCAAATGGTTTTCGGGCAATACCTGTTCGTGTTCTGGTAAACTGCGGTTGGCAAACTTTATATCAACCTTAGCTTTAAACAAGGTTTCTTGTTTATCCCACGCTTCTTGGTAAGCAATTTTACCCCAATCAATAAATTTTACAGCAACCATGTTTTTGGTATAAAGCAAAACAGCACGTTACGTGCTGTTTTGGTGGTGAAGATTTTATTTGTAAATATCTTTAAGCTCAACTGGTTTACTTTTTTTACGCATGCGCATATTTAAAAGTTCAACCACTATTGAGAAGGCCATGGCAAAATACACATAACCTTTTGAAACGTGTTGTCCAAAGCTTTCGGCTACTAACAATAAACCTATGGTAAGTAAAAATGCTAAAGCCAATAATTTTATACTTGGGTGTTTATCAATAAACTTACTAATTGCACCCGAGAAGAATAGCATGATTACCATCGAGAAAATAACTGCTGCAATCATAATGGGTAAATCTTGCGCCAAACCAACTGCAGTAATAATTGAGTCGAAAGAGAACACAATATCAATAACAATTACCTGCATTACTACATTCCAAAAAGTAGGGTTTACTTTCTTTTCATGTCCTTCGGCACCAGACTCTAAAAGCTCGTAAATTTCCATGGTGCTTTTGTACAACAAAAATAAACCACCTGCAAGTAAAATAAGGTCTCTCCAGCTAAGTCCGTGGCCAAATACCTGCATAATAGGTTCGGTCATTTCGTTAACAATATAACTAATAAACGATAGTAAAATAATACGAATAAATAAGGCTAAAAACAGACCTAACTGACGTGCTTTGTTTTGATTTGCTGCTGGAAGTTTAGAGGTAACTAACGAAATAAAAATTACGTTATCAATACCCAACACAATTTCCATTACCGATAAGGTAATTAGCGATAACCAAGCTTCTGGTTTCGAAAAAAGTTCAATTAAATCCATAGTTTTTGTAAGGCGCAAAGATACTAAAAAAATGATTCTAAATTATACTACACAAAATGCTTTGTTTTTGGGTGCTTAGCATGCACATTTGTAAACTATATGAGATACGAAAAGCACATTTTTATTTGTACAAACCAAAAGCCAGAAGGCAAAGCTTGTTGCGGTGAAACACGCGGCATGGAGTTAGTAAATAAGTTTAAAGAAGTATTGCGTGATAAAGGTTTGCAAGGCAATGTGCGTGCACAACGCAGCGGTTGTTTAGATGCTTGCAGCAACGGGCCAGCCTTGGTTATTTACCCCGAAGGAACTTATTACGGAAAAGTAACGGTTGATGATGTTGAACGCATTATTAACGAACACGTAATAAACAATAAAGTAGTTGAGGATTTAGCGTTAACCTTTTAACTAAGTGCATCATGCTGCATGTAATTGCCAAACAACTTAAAAGTTTTAAGTATGCCTTTAGCGGCTTAGCTAAGGTAATGCTTACTGAGTGTAACATGCAAATACATGTTATTGCTGCAATAACTGTGGTTGGTTTTGGTTTTTACTACCACTTAAACGCTACCGAGTGGTGTTTAATAACACTTTGCATTGCTGCCGTATTTAGTGCCGAAATGTTTAATACTGCCATCGAAAAATGGATAGATTTTATGCATCCGCAACAACATAAAACAGTTGGTTTTGTTAAAGATGTGGCAGCAGGTGCTGTTTTGGTTTTAGCTATTGCTGCTGCAGTAGTTGGGTTGATTATTTTTTTACCTAAAATGTTAGCTTAATTACCCAAGTGTATGCAAGGCCACAATAAACAATTCGGACAGTTGGGTGAGGATATTGCTGTTGGATATTTAGAACGTAAAGGGTATAAAATTTTGGTGCGCAATTACCGGTTTGGTAGGGTAGAGTTGGATATAATTTGTGAGTTTGAAAACGAGATTATTTTTGTTGAAGTTAAAACCCGTACCAGCGATCAAATGGCTTACCCCGAACAGGCAGTTGGTAAAGCCAAACAACGCAACATTAGGTTGGCAGCCGAACAGTTTTTAGAAGAAAAGGATTTAGCTAAACCTGCTAGGTTTGATATAATTGCAGTTGTTAAAAACGAGGCCAAGTTTGAAATAGAACACATTGAAGATGCTTTTTACCCATTTGATGTAATTTAAAAATACTTAAAAGTGGTTAATTGTATTACATTTGCAGCGGTAGATAAATTAAGATGTAGTTATTTATACATCTGTATTTGCTGTATAAACACAATAGTTATTAAAATAAAATTTAAAATAGATAAAATTACTACACCAGTTTTAGCTTGGTTAGGCCTATGCTTTAATGTTGTTTTTTTACCAATAAAGGAGGCAAATTATGCGGGCTGAAGGTAAAAGGCTAAAAACAATTATTTACTGGGTATTGCTTATAGGCTATTTAGTGGGTATTTACTACGTTTGGCTTGATTTTAAAGAAGAGCTTCGCGAAGCCAAAAATGCCAAAGAGTTTATAGAAATACAGAAATAAAAAACGGCCATCCAAATTTTGGATGGCCGTTTTTTTATGAAGTTTTAGGCGGTATTAGTTGCCTGCTTTTATATTGGCAAATTGTGCCGATACTACTAACTCTTTACTGCCTGGTGTGTATTTGTAAAAACCTTCGCCTGTTTTTGCGCCTAAGTTTCCGGCAGTAACCATATTAACCAACAATGGGCATGGTGCATATTTAGGATTTCCAAAACCATCATGTAATACATTTAAAATGGCTAAGCATACATCAAGACCAATAAAATCGGCTAGTTGCAATGGACCCATTGGATGAGCCATACCTAGTTTCATCACGGTATCAATTTCTTCAACGCCACCCACACCTTCGTGCAAGCTAATAATGGCCTCGTTAATCATAGGCATTAAAATGCGGTTGGCAATAAAGCCAGGGTAATCGTTACTTGCTGCTGGTACTTTACCAATATTTTTTGATAAGTTTAGGATGGTTTCAGTTACCTCGCGCGAGGTTTTGTATCCGTTAATTACTTCCACCAATTTCATTACTGGCACTGGGTTCATAAAGTGCATGCCAATTACTTTATCAGCACGTTTAGTTACCGATGCAATTTTAGTAATAGAAATAGATGAAGTGTTTGAAGCTAAAATGCAATGTGCAGGTGCAGCCTCATCAAGCGTACGGAAAATATCCAACTTAATGTTCATGTTTTCAGTAGCCGCTTCAATAGCTAAATCGGCATTGGCAACGCCTTGTTTCACATCAGTAAAGGTGGTAATATTAGCCAATGCTTGTGCTTTATCAGCCTCAGTTAGTTGCCCCTTGCTTACTTGTCTGTCAAGGTTTTTAGCAATTGTATCGATAGCTTTTTTTAATGCCGCCTCATTTACATCAACCAAACTAACTTGGTAGTTATTTTGTGCAAATACGTGTGCAATTCCGTTGCCCATAGTTCCAGAGCCAATTACTGTTATATTCTTCATATTAAATATTGTTATGCTAATTAATAAACTTGCCGCAAATGTACTATTGTTTAGTATTTAACAAATTTTCCGGTTAAGGTTTTTGCGGGTAGTTTTATAATAAGTTGGTAAGCACCTGCTGGCAAATCTTTAACAACCAAACTGGTGTTGTTTTGATTGGTATTTACCAACCGTGTTTTAATAAGCATACCTGCTTGATTATATACTTCAAGTGTAGCTTGTTTAAATACTTGTTTATTGGGCAAGCCAATGTTTAACTCATCAGCTGCTGGATTAGGCCAAAGGGTAGGAGTGGTATCTTCTTTTGTCGATGTTAGTCCTACTACATTTTTGTTGCGTACCCCAAAAGCATAGTCGCCACTTTTTAATCGGGTTAACCAAAACCTGCCAAGTTTATCGGTAGGGTTTCCTCCAGGTTGATAAGTCATTTCGCTTACAGTTAGTACCGTCCAGTTTTGATTTTCATTTTCGCGATACAAAAACACTAAGCTATCTTCAGTATTGGTAAATGTAAATAACTCTTCATCTTGATGCGCAGTTGCTGTTCCATCATAAGTAAAAAATGCCCAAGCATTAAATGTACTTGGTATATTTCCTCTTACACTCCAATAGCGCTCAGTACTAATTCTTATGCCTTGTTGGCGCAAGTTACCTTGTGTTGGGCTAACCCAATGATGCTGTACATTAAACATAACCGAATCGGTTATGGCTTGCGTATTTATACTAAAAAGTTGGTTAGGCATTGATTTGGCACCTTTGCTTTTTACGGTAATTTGTTCGGTGGTATGGGCAAGGGCATAATCACAATTTTCGTCAATATTAGTGTGGCTGTAAACTTTACCTGTAGGTACACTAACTTGTATTACCCCATAGTTATCGGTAATAGTAGCCTCTTGTTGGGTTGATGTTCCATCAGTAAAATATACAGTGGCACCAACTCTAAAAGTAGGTGGTGCAGTATTTTTGTATCTGTTTAGTGTATATAAATTTAAAGTAAGGTAATTGGTATTTGTATCTAAGCTTGATTTTCCAACCACCACATCATAATGCCCTTTGGTATATATGAACTGGTTGAAAAGTTGAGTTAAATTTACTGAAGTAAACTGCTGAAACTCGGTCATCAAATCTTGGCTTGATACATCAATAAATTGATGCTTACTTAAGTAGTTTTTAGTTGCTGCAAAAAACAACGAATCGCCCATGTAATTGCGCAGCAAATGCGCCATTAAAGCTCCTTTTTTATATACGTGTGTACCATAAGTAAATTCAGTTGGTATGCCACTCACAGCTCGGTATCCGTCATCATTTTTTGGAGCGTTTAATAAAACTTCAATTTGTTTTTCGCGTAAGTCTTCAATTAATGCATTTTTGCCATAGGCGCACTCTAAAAACAAGGCCTCACAATAACTAGCCCAGCCTTCATTTAGCCACATATCTTCGGCCGTGCGGCATGTAGCTAAGTTGCCCCACCAATGGTGCGAAAGCTCGTGTGCCATCAGTGTTTCGTAGGTTGAGTTGCCATTTATAGCGTAAATTGGATACGCAATATTTGATGCATGTTCCATAGCTCCGCTGTTAAAAGGTACCGCCACATAACCAACTCTATCAAACATAAAAGGACCAAATTTTTGTTCGAAACAGCTTATCGCGTTATTTAAGCGAGCAAATGAAAGTTTTAGATTGGCTGTGTCTTTTGGCTCAGCGGCTAACCACACCGGTAACGAGCCTCTTTGGCCTGTAAACTCTTCCTTTAAAAAGGTGTATTTGCCAATGGCCATTCCGGCTAAGTAAGTTGGTATAGGTTGATTGAGTTGCCACTGCCAAACATGGTTGCCATCATTATTTACACTGTCGTTAATTAATAGTCCGCTGCATACAGCCGTATAATCGGGTAGGGTAGTAACATTAAAATTATAAGTAGCTCGGTTGGTAAAATTATCAAAACAAGGGAACCAAGCTTTGCCAAAATTATGTGGATTAGATGCAAAACCCACTCCCATATTAAACGCATAAGTGCCATTCACATAAAATCCGCCCCATTGTTCATCGGTTTGTGGAATGCCATGATAATGTACTTCAATTACTGATGTATCACCTTTAATAAATGAATGGTTTATTGTGATATTGGTTTCAATTCGTGTGTGAGTAGCCAAAGTGTTATTAACCAAAATACTGTCGATGGTAAATCCTAACAAGTTAATTGTTAGTTTATTACCTATTGAGTCGGAAACGGTTTTAATTACTGTGTTACCCCAAATTCCGTTGTTAAAAACGTTAACTGTATTTAAATTAATTTGGTAATTTATGGGATGAATATTTTGTTGTGCGACATTCTTTTGGAGGCAAGTGAATAATACCACTAACATCAATATAAATCTTTTTCTAAAAGTATCCTTAATCTTCATAAAAATCTTATTGTAGATTCAATAATATGTAGTAAAATTGTATTAAGCAAAATTGCGACTTTTTTAATTTGAAAAGTTGTGCTTAAACACGTAATACCTACTTACTTTATATATGAATAATGTTTACCAACCATTAAAGAGGACGATTTTCTTAATCGCAACCATCTTTTTAGCTTTTGC
>CAZJHS010000048.1:0-22935 GCA_964545895.1 uncultured Chitinophaga sp.
ATGATGTGGTATCTCTGCCAAGCCCTCCGTAAGTAATAGGAAGTCCATCTTTAAATTGCGCATTTAAGTAACTACTATAATGTTCGGCCCGCGATGGATTTCCGGTTTTTGAGAAATCGTTGTTATAATATACCATGCCTCTTAAGTATGATGTGTTACTATCAACTCCTAATGGCACAACACTTATGGTTGCTGGCCTATTTCCATATCCATTGCTATAACCAGTATAGTTTTCATCAAAAGCATCACCATTAAAACCATAGGCATAACCTACTTTAGGATTACATGCTATATAATCGTCTTGATAGTTACCAATATCTACATCTAAAAACACGGCAGGTTTAACGCTATTATAGTTGGTATCACTCCTGTTAATTATTTTATATTGAAAAAAAACGGTGTTATTAATGGTTTGGTTGGGTGAGTTACTTGGCATATCGGCACAAGCATAAGCGTAAGCCATTACATGCATTTCAATACCAAATGCTGTTCCATCTGATTCGCTGTGAGTAATAAAATCGTTAATAATATTGTACACCGCCATATCGCCCTTAATATCCGGATAATCGCCTTGATAAGGATTGTATTTCCCATCTTGGTTCACATCAACAAATGGAGCTAAAAAATAGGCTTCTCCATTTAAGGTATCGCCATGAGCTGGCCAGTTTAAAATTTCAGGTGCAATTACCATTGGCCCGCCTTTAGCAAAATCGAGTTTAAACTTATCAATAGCAGCCTTTGTTACTTTACGTGGTTTGTAATAAGCAGATTGTTGAATTGTTGATATATTCTCACTTAACAACGTCCCGTTTAATTTGTGTATCGGCCCTGGATAAAAATCAAGACCATTTTGACGGTATGTTTGTGCAGCAACTTTTTTACTATCATTGGCTACTCCGCCAAGCCATAAGCTGCCACAATACATAGGCTTTTTGCACTGATTTTTGGGGAAAAGTGTAACTCCTCTATCTAAGTTCCAACCAAATAGTGCATCTGAAATGATGGGCATTTTTATATTGTTAGCATCCAAATCCGTAGTGTATTTGTCCCACGGATTTAATGACATTTTCAATGAATCAACATTCAATTCAAAAATCGTATCACCATAATTACTCTTAATATATGATCCAATCTTCGAGTCGACAAAGGTTTGATCACCGGTTGCTGGTCCGCTCCAATCTGAAATGTGATAAGCACGTTGTTGGAGTGTATTGTATAATCCAAATATTCTAACGCTGTATAATTTAGGTACTTGATTTTCCCATACCAAAATATCTCCTTTACCATTTGAACTGATACAGCCTGCTTTATAAAACTCTACATTACAATCATTAGACCGCATTACAATTGGCTGCCCATTATTCCAACGATATAATACACCCTGAATATCAGTAAACCAAATTTCATCAAACTTATCTTTATGAAATTGAATGATTGACTTACTTGGTAAAACAGTACGCGCATTATACCCATTAAATTGAATAATTCCTGTTGGTGTACTTAATAGCACATATCCATTTTTATCAATTGCTAAATCTGTAGCTTTTTTTAATCCACTTAAAAACGGAAACGAATCTTGATGATAAATTTGAATTTGATTTTGGTGTATGTATGCCAGATAATGTGGAGTAGTAAACCACAATTTATTATTAAAAAAGGTAAGGTTTGATACCGTATCGGTTACCTGCATCCCTCCTATTACTAGCGGTTTATTATCAATATCCTCCAAAACCCATGAGGTATCTACAAGGTATAAACCACCACGAGTGCCTAGCCAAATTTGGCCATTTGCACCAACTTCGGCTTCCATTATCCAAGGATAATTTGTTCGTTTGTAAGATGTCCAAGTATATCCGTTGTAATGCTGCACATCACCTCCAGCCAAAAACTTAATAGCATAAATATCCGAATCGTTAACAACGCGTATCCAATTATAAAGGCCGCCTTGGGCAACCCGATGTTTAAACTTTACAAGTTGTGCTGAGGCAAGATTTAAGCAAAATAAAAATGCTAGTAGGGATAAAATTCTTTTCATAGTGTTACGTTTTGATAAAAGTCAAAACGCACAACTAAAAAGTTGCATGGTAAAAATTATGCGGTGCTAAATAAAATATCAATGCGTGGTTTAAACGCAAATTGTATTTGTTTGTAACTTACACAAACGCCTGCATTTCGCTTAGCTTTTTATATACGCCATTTTGGGCAATAAGCTCGGCATGTTTACCCGTTTCAATAATTTCGCCTTGCTGCATTACCACTATTAAATCGGCATGTTGTATGGTACTTAAGCGATGCGCAATAACAATACTGGTTCTGTTTTTCATTAAATTCTGAATAGCATCTTGTACCAAACGTTCGCTCTCTGTATCTAATGCAGATGTGGCTTCATCTAAAATTAAAATAGGGGGATTTTTAAGTACTGCACGTGCAATGCTTAATCGTTGGCGTTGGCCTCCACTCAATCGTCCGCCTCTGTCGCCAATATTGGTTTGATAGCCCTGGTCCATTTTTTCGATAAACTCGTGTGCGTTGGCAATTTTAGCGGCCTCAATTACGGCTTGCTCACTTACATTATCCATACCAAAAGCAATGTTATTGTACACCGTATCGTTAAACAAAATACTTTCTTGTGTAACAATGCCCATTAAGCTGTTTAAGCTATTTAGTTTAATGTCTTTAATATTATGTCCATCAATTAAAATGGCACCTTGGGTAACATCATAAAAGCGAGGCAACAAATCGGCCATGGTACTTTTACCCGCACCACTTTGCCCTACCAATGCTATCATTTTACCCTTTTCAATAGTTAGGTTAATGTTTTTAAGCACATCGTGTTCGGCATATTTAAAGCTTACGTTTTGATAAGTTACACCTTGCTTAACTTGGCTTACTTCTAGCGCATCTGGCTTTTCTGTAATAGCAACTTCGGTTTCTAAAATCTGAAAAATACGCTCTCCACTAGCAATACCACGTTGTATATTGGTAACAGCCGATGAAATATTTTTGGCTGGCACTAAAATTTGCGAAAACAACACAATGTAGGTAATAAACTCACTGGCATTTAAATCGCTTTGGTTATCCAATACCAATTGGCCACCGTACAACAAAACACCAACTACTACACTCACTCCTAAAAACTCCGAAACGGGCGAAGCCAACTCGCGCTTATTCCACATTGATTTTAATACGCCACGGTATGCACCATTTTGTTGATCGAACTTTTGTTGCACATAAGGCTGCGCATTAAACGCTTTTACTATACGAATGCCGCTTATGGTTTCTTCAATAATGCTTAATATGTTACCTAACAACTCCTGCCCTGTTTTGGCTTGCCTGCGCAATTGGCGCGATATACTGGTTATCATTAACCCCGAAATAGGTAACACTATAAGCGAAAACAAGGTAAGCTTTACGCTCATGGTAAACAGCAAAATTACATAACCAATGATCATCAGTGGTTCGCGAAAAACCACTTGTACCGAACTTACTACTGAGTTTTCAATCTCGTTTACATCATTACTTAAACTACTCATTAAATCGCCTTTGCGTTGATCTTGAAAATAGCCCACATGCAACTGTGTTATTTTTTTAAACAAACTCTCCCTAATATTTTTAACCACGTAAGTACGCATATTGGTTAATACCCGTTGCGACCAGTATTTAAATACATTGGCAAAAAACACCGAAGCCACAATAACTCCACACACAAATTTTAGCGCACCACTTTGTCCGTACTCGCTAAATATTTGGGCAAAATAGTAGTTAAACAAATCTTTAAAGTACTCCAAGTTTAAAGCAAACTCGGGTAATGCCAATTGCTGGGCCGATGGTTGTACTTTTTGAAAAATTACATTTAACAGCGGAATAAGTAAGGTGAAATTAAGTAACCCAAATACCACAGCCAATACGGCTAATACTGCATATTTAGGTACAAAACGATTATAGGGCTTGGCAAAAGCCAGTATTTTAAAGTATATTTTCATGATGAATTAAGGCTGCAATTTAGCTTTTTTGGGTTGATGTTTTACCCCCACACAATTTGCATTTTACATTAAGCCATAAATACCATTTATTTGCTTGACAAAAGCAGGCTTGCCACAACATGATTAGCATAATTACCGCAGTACACAACCAACTGGAAATGAACCAACTATTTTTGGAACATTTGCGCAAATACACCGTAAATCCGTTTGAGGTTATTATTATTGATAATAACTCTACCGATGGAACACGCGAATATTTTGAAAAAGAAGGTTGTGTAGTAATTAAAAACGATGCTAACTTCAGCTATCCTTACACCCAAAACCAAGGAATAAAAGCTGCCAAATATGATGTGTTTGCCTTTTTAAACAACGATATTATTGTATGCCCACAATGGGATAAAAAAATATTGGAAAGCATGCAAGCAAACGGACTTGATTTAATAACTGTTTGCGGTATTGAGCGTGTAGAAACACCTGAGTTAACCAAACAAATGGGCCGTAAATGGAAACGCATCAAAAACATATTAAAGCAATTTGGGCTAAGCAAGTTTAATTTAAAACTCATGCACAAGTTGATGTACGGGAACTGGGAAACCTTTAACCAAAAACGCGAACTTGCTTTTAAAAACAAAGTGGTAGAAGGTTTTGTGGGCAACTCGGTAATTTTTAACCGCAGTGCTTTACAAAAAATTGGCCCATGGGACGAGCGCATACAAATGGCCGATTTTGATATTTACATGCGCAGTAAAAAACGCCACATAGAGCATGGCGATATGAAACCATGCCACATTGCACTAAATGTATTTAACCACCACTATATACGCATTACAGCCAAATCAAAACCACCTGCATTTGCCGATGCACACAACATGATTAAGCTAGAAGATAAATGGAATGATGCCGAGCGCCAACTGTTGTTAAAAGATAACATTACTACTTAAGCTACTGCAACCAAACTTCTTTATTTGGTTGACTTAAGTTTATGAAATCAAAACTACTGCTTGTTTTTTTTATCGCACTTTGTTTTCAAAGTCTTTCCCAAAATCTTATACATTTTGGAATAATTAATACGGTAAGTAATCATGAATTAACAGTAAGCCAAGAAGTAAAAAGATACAACAACGACACACTAATCTACAGTATAATTATTGAAGGTGATACATCTCATTTAACCTATCACCAACTGTCGGTTACACTTTGCTCTCAATGGTATCCATATCAATGCATCGATTATACTTTTACTTTTAACCGTTGCGCGGAAACCTTTTTTATAAACACGCAAGAAATGTATTATGAATTACAAGTAAGGTCTGAATTAATAATAAATAGCACCCATAAAAAAACACTGATTAACTATAATTCAATTGTTCCTTTTCTGATAATCAAACCAACGAAATTGCCTACGATAAATAGAAGCTATAATGGAGGTAGGCCTATAAGTTTGGATTTTTTCTACCCACCATACACTCGTTAAAGATGTTATCAAAAAGTTTTAACAATAGACTAGCCTAACGTTTTATCAATGGCCAACGTACATCTTTAGAAAAAATAGCCTTAAGTTTTTCTTGGGCATCGTTAGCCTCTTTTAATTGTGCATCTCTAAGTTCTAATTCCTTTTTGGTTTTAACAAATTCTGAAATATCGCGTGTTATACTTAGTACGCTAACTACATGTCCATTTGCATCAAACTCTGGTATTAAATCCCAATGAAAACAATAGTTACCTGCGCTAATATCACTTACTTCACTACTCATTTTCCCGGTTTTAAATACTTCCTCAATCTTGCTATCCCAATACTCGTATTCTGTTTTAGTGTAGCCTAACTCTTCATGATTTTTTCCAATTAATTTATGAGCAGGAATACCTAGGTATTTTTCACAAATTGGGTTTGCATACAAGTGTCTGAATGATCTATCAAATCGCATTACCATATCGTCAGAGTTTTCTACCATTGAACGGAATTTCTCTTCACTGGCATGTAATTTAGTAATAATGCTTTTTAGTTCCGATATATCGGTAATGGTTTGATGCAAACATTTTTGGCCGTTAAAATCAAACACCACACTATTTACTTCTACATTTACCAATGTGCCATCCTTTTTGGTGTGCATGGCCTCTGTTTTAAAATGTTCGCCAACTGTAGGCAACTCTTTTATTTTTTCGGTAATACTTGGGCAAATGGTTTCAACTTGCATTTCTAAAAACTCATCATGCGTATAGCCATAAAATTTTAATGCTGCTTTATTTACTGCTAAAAACTTACGGTTATTTATGTTTAAAATCCAAAACGGATAAGGAACAAAATCAAACAAAACCTCCTGAATATTAGTGTATGAATTCACTTTTGGCAATTAATTAATGGTTAAAGCAAAATTAGGAAGTAAGGATGCAATTTTAATTTAATTTAACCTTAAAAGCAAAGCATTTGTTACAATAACTGATTTTAGTTTGATACAAACACAGCAAATATCAACCATCCATCCAATAAATATCATTGCGTAAAGCGGCATTGCCTTATAGTTTCACCATTCGAAAAGAAACCACAATTAATAACCCAATAATTAAGAAAAGAATTATGCCCATTTATCGTAAAGAAGGTGTGGTGCCTCCCAAGCGCCACGTAGTATTCCGTCAGCCAAACGGCAACTTGTACCACGAAGAACTTTTTGGCACCGAAGGTTTTGCCGGAATGTCGTCATTGGTATACCATTTAAATCCGCCAACTATGGTTAAAGCTTTTGGCGAACCTTATTCGGTTAGACCAAGCATTGCAGTTGAAGATAATTTGCAAGCACGCAGCTACCAAAGTTTTAACACCAAACCCGCTGACGATTATTTAGAAAGCCGCAAAACACTTTTTGTAAACGATGATATGACCATTGGTGTTGCAGCCCCACGCAACAGCATGACCGACTATTTTTACAAAAATGCCGATGCTGATGAAATGATATTTATACATAGCGGATCGGGTATTTTAAAAACCATGTACGGAAGCATCAATTTTGAATATGGCGATTACTTAATTATACCACGTGGTACAGTTTATCAGTTTCATTTTAACACCACCGATAATCATTTTTTAATCGTTGAATCGCATGGTCCAATTGAAACACCAAACAGATACCGCAATGGTTACGGACAGTTTTTAGAGCACTCGCCATTTTGCGAACGCGATATTAAGTTTCCTGAAAACTTAGAAACACATGATGAGGATGGCGACTTTTTAATTAAAATCAAAAAGCGCGGACTCATGTATCCTTATACTTATGGCAAACATCCTTTTGATGTGGCTGGCTGGGATGGATGTAGCTATCCGTATGGGTTTTCTATTTTCAACTTCGAACCAATAACTGGTCGTATTCACATGCCACCTCCTATTCATCAAACATTCCAAGGGCGCAACTTTGTTATTTGTTCGTTTGTGCCTCGCTTGTACGATTATCACCCCGATGCCATACCTGCTCCATACCACCACAGTAATGTAGATAGTGATGAGTTATTGTACTACGTTGATGGTGATTTTATGAGCCGCAACAACATCCAAAAAGGACAAATTACTTTACACCCGGGAGGCTTACCGCATGGCCCGCACCCAGGTGCAATTGAGCGCAGCATTGGCAAAAAAGAAACCAAAGAATTAGCTGTAATGATTGATCCTTTTAACCCAGTTAAAATAACTCAAGATGCAGTAGATATGGAAATAGCCGACTACTACCAATCGTGGATGGCACAACCTAATCATTAATTAAAAACAATAAAAAGTATAGTTATGACAGATTTAACAACCGTTGAAAATTTTACCTACAGTGGTAAAAAGATATTTGAAAAAGCACAAGATTTTTTGCCCATTAACGGCACCGATTATGTAGAGCTTTATGTAGGCAATGCCAAGCAAGCAGCACATTACTACAAAACCGCTTTAGGGTTTCAAGATTTGGCTTATGCCGGCCTAGAAACAGGTGTGCGCGATCGTACTTCCTATGTTTTACAACAAGGTAAAATCCGTTTGGTACTAACCACTCCTTTTGATCCCGAAAGTGAATTGGCGCAACATTTACGCATGCATGGCGATGGTGTAAAAGTAATTGCGCTTTGGGTTGATGATGCCTACGATGCGTTTGAACAAACCACTAAGCGTGGCGCAAAACCTTATATGCAACCCACTACAGTTACCGATGCAGATGGCGAGGTGCGTTACAGCGGTATACACACTTATGGCGATACCGTGCATGTATTTGTGGAGCGTAAAAACTACCGTGGTTTATTTTTACCGGGCTATCAAAAATTAACAACAGATTACAACCCAGGCTGGACAGGCTTAAAATACATTGACCACATGGTGGGAAATGTAGAGCTTGGACAAATGAATCAATGGTCGGATTTTTACGGACAAGTGATGGGGTTTGCTAATTTGGTTACGTTTGATGATAAAGATATCAGTACTGAATATACTGCTTTAATGAGCAAAGTAATGACCAACGGAAATGGCTACATTAAGTTTCCAATTAACGAACCAGCCAAAGGCAAAAAGAAATCGCAGGTAGAAGAATACCTTGATTTTTATCGTGGCCCAGGCTGCCAACATATTGCCGTAGCAACAGATGATATTGTGTTTACGGTATCAGAAATGAAAAAACGTGGCGTAGAGTTTTTACATGTTCCGGGCGAGTATTACGATACCGTAGAAGCACGTGTAGGGCACATTGCCGAAGATTTAGCCGTACTAAAAAAATGGGGCATTATGGTTGATAGAGACGAAGAAGGATACTTACTTCAAATATTTACCAAACCTGTTGAAGATCGCCCAACCTTGTTTTTCGAAATTATACAACGCAAAGGTGCCATGTCGTTTGGCAAAGGTAATTTCCAAGCTTTGTTCGAATCTATTGAAGCCGAACAAGCCCGCAGAGGAACTTTATAATTTGTTATATAGTTAGTGTTTTCATTGCAAAGGCCACCGTATTTATGGTGGCTTTTGTGTTTTAGTACTGCAAGGTATTTTTAAATTATACGCTTCACAATATCATTACAAATAGTAAATTGGCAGCATGGTAAACACATCATCAAACCAAGCACAACTAAATAAACTTACTGCACTCTGGGCACTAAGCGAGAGCGGCCTTGGTGGTTTTATGCACGCACTAAAAATTCCGTTTACAGGTTTCTTTTTGGGTGGTTTTGCCATTGTAATTATTACGCTAATTGCACATCAAAGTGTAAATAAATACAAGGCTATTTTGCAAGCCACCTTATTGGTTATTTTGGTAAAAGCAGTAGCCAGTCCACACTCGCCACCTATGGCTTACATTGCTGTTGGGTTTCAAGGTTTAGCAGGGCTTACTTTTTTTTCACTTATTCCTAACCTGCGCATTGCGGCCGTGTTGTTTGGTTGCATTGGGTTGATGGAAAGTGCGGTGCAAAAGTTTTTAGTGATGACATTACTTTTTGGCAAATCAATTTGGGAAGCCCTTGATTTATTTGTGCAATCAATCTTAAAAGACCTTTCCTTTATTACCAACTTTTCGTTTAGCTTTTGGTTAATTGCAGGTTATGTTGGTGTATACAGCATTTGGGGCATATTAGTGGGCCTTTGGGCTGGTTCGTTACCCATGCAACTTGCCCATAAATCAGATGCAGTTATTTTGCAATGGCACAACCTTCCTCCTGCATCAACCCAAACCGATAGCTTAAAAAAACGCAAACGTACAAGTAAACTCATTGGTGGATTTTTTATGTTGGTGTTTATGGCTTCGGTATTTTTGTTTCAGGGTTTAGGCGGTAAAGCTATGTATGCTATTATACGCTCTATAGCTGCATTAGTGCTGCTTTTTTATGTGGTAAATCCGTTAATAAAATGGGGTATTAATCGTTGGAGTGCTAAACAACAAGCCAACAACAAAAAACAACTTACCGAGCTATTAGATTTACTGCCAAGCTTGCGCAGTAACATTGCTCCGGCTATGCAAATTGCGCGTATGCAAAACAAAGGTTTAAGCGTGTATCCTGCTTTTGTTCTTAACCTCATTATTTTGAGTTTGTTCCTTACACCTACTCATGAATAATCACATTTTTATACTAAGCCAACCGATACAAACAGGTAAAACCACGCGGTTAAAAAAGTGGGTTGATAGCACCCCAAACTGCGGTGGAATTTTAACACCCGATTAGCATGGATTAAGAAAATTATACGCCATAGCGCAACAACAATATTATCCGTTACAAGTTACGCATACCCAAAACACCACAGCAATTGGCAAGTTTTTGTTTGATAATAGTGCCTTTACACAGGCACAACATATTTTATTAAACGATAGCAAGCAACATTACAATTGGCTTATTGTGGATGAGGTTGGCCGATTAGAAATAAACCAACACCAAGGGCTTGAACCTGCGTTAAGCCAATTAATTAAAGCATACCAAAACCAGCAAGTAACAGGTAATTTGCTGTTGGTAATACGCGATTATTTATTGCCCGAAGCTATTGAACATTACCAACTGCAACATGCCCAAATTATTGATTTTACTTTTCTCGAAAATCAATTTATACCACCAACAGGTTTGGTACTTTGTGGTGGTAAAAGCACACGCATGGGTAATGATAAAGCTTTTATAACATACCATTCCAAACCGCAATACGCACATGTTACTGATATGCTTCAGCCTTTTTGCCAAGAAGTATTTATCTCGTGTAACGCTGCACAAAAAAGCAACATTGCCCAATATTATCAATACATTGAAGACAATGCGACTTTCAATGAAGCAGGTCCTTTAACAGGTGTTTTAACCGCATTTATCCAACTTACCCAGCAAGCTTTATTGGTAGTTGGTTGCGATTATCCATACCTGACACCAAATGATATTAAAGCATTAATGGATGCACGACAACCTGATGTTGATGTGGTTTGTTACAAAAATCCAGAGAGTAATTTTGAAGAACCTTTGCTTGCCATTTACGAAAAACAATGCGCACCTCTCCTGCTTAACTTTTTCCAAAGCGGACAACAATCGTTAAGGCATTTTTTGAAAACCGTACGCACCAAAACCATCAACCCAAGCCATATAAAAAACATTACCAGCGTAGATGAGAAACGCAGTTAAAAATCCAATTAAGTTTTTACTTTCGTAAAGCATAATAATAAGCATGGCAAAACAACCCGTTTCGGCAGTACACATTACCAAAGTAAACAACAGCACATTTGTTTTGGCTGATGATTTATTGGCGGTAGAAGAACCGCTGGAAATTAGATTGGGTTTTGGTGAGCTTGATTTGCGTGAGCAAAAGCGTGTGGCAGTAACCATGCGCACACCTGGCAACGATTTTGAATTGGCACTTGGTTTTTTATACACCGAAGGTATCATACAAAACCCCAATGATATTTATAAAATACAATACTGCACCGAACTTAACTCCATTGAAAACAAAGAAAACATTGTACGAGTAGAGTTAAATCCCGCTGTAAATTTAGATTGGAGTAAGTTGCAACGTAACTTTTATACCACCAGCAGTTGCGGTGTTTGTGGTAAAGAAAGCATTGAAGCCATTCGCACCACTTGTAACATACCCAAACATCAACCCCAACTAACCATAAACCCAAGTGTTATTGTAGCCTTGCCTGATAAGTTAAGAGCACGCCAAAGTGTGTTTGAACATACAGGTGGCATACATGCTTGTGCTTTATTTGATGTAGATGGAAACCTGCATTTGGTGCGCGAAGATGTGGGCCGACATAACGCTCTTGATAAATTAATAGGTGCGGGTTTAAAAATGGGTGATGGATTTTTGTCCTCTGGCATTCTTTTATTGAGTGGCCGTGCAAGTTTTGAATTGCTACAAAAAGCGGCTATGGCACACGTGCAAGTTGTTTGTGCCGTTGGTGCGCCTAGTAGTTTAGCGGTACAAACCGCACAAGAGTTTAGCATTACCTTAATAGGTTTTTTAAGAGACAATAGATTTAATATATACACACATACCGAACGCATTAACGAATAGTTGATATGAAAATACGCATAAAAGGAAACAGCATTAGACTGCGCTTAACTAAAACAGAAGTAGCCAATTTTGGCTTACATGGATATTTAGAAGAAACCACACAGGTTGGTCCTAGCACATTTGTATACGCATTAGCTAACGATGCAAGCGTAAGCAGCTTAAGTGCTAAAATGGAAGGTGCTAAAATTACCATGCAAGTACCAGCGGCAATGGCCAAACAATGGACAGAAACAGAAGAGGTAGGGTTTCAAAACATTATGAAATGGGGCAACGACCAAGAGTTGTTTTTACTGTTAGAAAAAGACTTTGTATGTATTGATAATACCTTTGAAGACCAAAGCGATAATTACCCCAACCCTAACGGGGCTTGCTAAAATATTGCTACAAAAAAAGCGGCTGTTTCTTTTCAGAAACAGCCGCTTTTTTATGTGATTTACCTAAATATTAACCAGGTATACGGGCTAAGTATTTTTCTAAATCTTTTATTTGAGATACCACTTGATCGTTTTTAGGTTTGCATGCTTTAGCTCTTCTAAAAAACTCTTTAGCAGCTCTAAACTCACGTTTATTCATATACACTTGCACCATACCTAAGTGTGCCATTGCTTCACTTTCTTTATCAGGAATACCTTTGGCTAATGCGGCTTTTAAATACTTTTCAGCTTCTTTAAAATTACTGCGCTGCAAACTCATCATACCTAATTGTAGTTTGTTTGAGCTATCATTATCAACCAACGAACTACCAATTTGCGAACTCATTTTTAAATGTTTTTCGGCACTATCGTAGTCTTGTTTCATCATAGCAATATTACCTTGTAAAGTATAATAGGTACTACGAATTGGCTTAAACAACAATTTAGGAAACCAAATGCTATTAATAATGCGCTCTACTTCCTCCATATTTCCGTTTTCCATTGGCTCTTGCACCAAACGCATTGGGCCAATAAAAAAATGAGTGAATACAGCAATAAAACTGAGGGTATAAAAAATAATAGCGGCCCAAATATCGCCCAAGTTGGCAAACTGTAATAGCAAGCCTATTACTAACGAAGCTATTCCTAGCCAAAAACGATACTTGATAAGAAGATTATAGAATTTCATTTGTTACTCTTTTAAGCGCTGCAAATGTATTAAAAGCAGCATAAACTCAACAAAAAAAAGAAAGGGTGCTACTAAAATCATAAGGTTAAAAGCCTGAAACGTACATTTTGTACTGTTTATCAAACCAATAACTTACAACAAGTAGCACCCTTGTGTGGTAAATTTGCTAATTATAAATTATAGCGATAGATATCTTCCATCGCATCTTGAGGGCCTTTAAAGGTGCAAAGTTCCTTAATTAAACCATTGGCCATACCATACACCCAACCATGTATTTCTATTTCACGATTTTTCCAAGCTTGTTGTACAATGGTTGTTTTGGCCAAGTTACGCACTTGCTCCATTACATTTAATTCGGTTAAACGGTTGGCTCTTTCAGTTAACGATTCCATCTTGTTTAACTCTTCATCGTGTTTGGTATACACATCTTTTATGTTACATAACCAGTTATCAACAAAGCCATGTAAATCGTTACTCATTGATGCAATTACACCTCCGCAACCATAATGACCACAAACAATAATGTGTTTTACATGTAGGTAATTTACGGCATACTCCAACACACTTAATAAATTCATATCGGTGTGTACCACCAAATTGGCAACATTGCGATGAACAAAAATTTCGCCACTGCCTGTATTGGTAATTTCGTTGGCTGGCACGCGGCTATCGCTGCATCCTATCCATAAATAATCAGGACTTTGTCCTTCAGATAATTTAGCAAAGTAATCTGGGTTTTCGAAAATTTTCTGAGCTGCATACAGCTTATTTCCGCTAATTAATTTGTTGTATGATGAATCCATTTTCTTGTGATTTAGTGGTTATTTAATGTGCTCCAAAACGGTACACTTCTTTAATTTTTATAAGTTCAAGTTTAATATTTTTATAGTTAGCTGTCTCCTTAAAATCGTTAATTACCTCAAGCACATCATAATCAATATATTTTGATGAAGAGCCATCAATAATTACATGGCAGCCCTCTGGCAAACTTTCTAATGTTACAAGAATACTGGCTTTATTTAAAAAAGACACCTCTTCTGACAGTTTAATTACAATAGGTTCTGCTGCACTTAATCCAGTTGCACTTTTGGTATAAGTATTGGCCATATTGTTTTTTAAGATGTAAAAAATACCGATGGCCATACCGATAGAAATACCAATGAGTAAATCGGTAAATACAATGGCAATTACAGTTAAAATAAATGGTATAAATTGATTGATACCAACTTTGTACATGTTTTTGTATAAACTTATTTGAGTTAGTTTATAGCCAGTTACCAATAATATAGCTGCTAACGAGGCGTAAGGAATTTGATTAATTACAGTTGGAATAAAGATGGCTGATAACAGCAAAAATAATCCATGCAGTACAGCCGATAATTTGGTTTGTGCTCCCGAATTTACATTGGCTGCACCACGCACAATTACTGCTGTAATTGGTAATCCGCCAATAAAGCCCGAAACAATATTACCCAATCCTTGTGCTTTTAACTCGCGGTTTGATGGCGTGTCTCTTTTGTATGGATCTATTTTATCAATTGCTTCAACACTAAGTAATGTTTCAATACTGGCTACAATAGCTAAAGTAATAGCAGCTTTGTATACAGCCGCATTAGTTATAAACGAAAAATCTGGAAACGTAAAAAAGGTAAAAAACTCACCCAAGCTGCTTGCTACAGGCACACTTACCAAATGATTATCGCGTAATGCTAAAACAGGATTTGCCGACTCAAACAACATATTTAATCCAATGCCTATAAGCACTACCACCAATGGCGCAGGCACTGCACGTAGCTGTTTGTTTTTTAGCTTGGTCCAACCAATAAGTACCAATAACGAAACCACACTAATAATTACCGCACCCATGTTTAACTTATTAACTGCACTAAACAATGCCGAAAATGAGTTTTCAGAATCGGGCTGAAAAAACTGAAAATCGCCTTCGTAATCATTATCATACCCTAACGCATGAGGTATTTGCTTAATAATTAAAATAACACCAATGGCTGCAAGCATGCCTTTTATTACGCTTGATGGAAAGTAATTTCCAATGGTTCCGGCTTTTAAAAACCCTAAAATAATTTGCAAACAGCCAGCTAATACCACAGCCAATAAAAATCCCGGATACGAACCTATATCTGTTATTGCAGTTAATACAATTACGGTTAAGCCCGCTGCGGGCCCACTAACTGCAAGCTGACTTCCACTGGCTAATGCTACTACTATTCCGCCTACAATGCCTGCAATTAACCCCGAAAAAAGTGGAGCACCAGAAGCCAAAGCAATGCCCAAACATAGCGGCAATGCCACTAAAAATACTACTAAACCAGCGGGCAAATCGTGCTTAATTGAAGCAAAACTTATCCCTAACCCTGTAGGTTTGGTTTTATCAATCATAAATATAAAAATTGAAACTAATGAAAATATCAACCCAAAATGGATTGATGAAAATTAAACAAAACGAATAACTTTCATTAGCACTCCGGAGGTGGAGTGGGAATAGCGCGCAAATGTATGGTCATGTAATCAAACAAATGGCCAATTACATGTTTGTACTTATTGGTTTGGTGCATATTTAATGGCGATAAAGCCATCATAAAATCTTCAAACGCATTGCTTAAACCGTCTTCGGTTTCTGGGTGATTTTCTTCTTCAACAGGTCGCTCCTCTTCTACTACACTTATACCATTAGCTAGGCATTTTTTCATCAATCCCTCTAACGACATGGAAGCTGATGTGGTGGCCGATATTTGGGTAGTTTTTGATTTTAATACCGCTGCATTTACTCGGCCATAACCCGGAAAGGCCATAACTATGCAAAACAACATGAATAAGAAAACCGAAATAACTTTTTTGCCCATTTTTTGTACTTGCGAAAATAGCATTTACCTGCAAAAATCAAGGTAAACAAATTGTGTACTGCTAAAAACTAATGCTAATGTATAAACCTACTCGTGTCGCAAAGCCTCAATGGGGTCTAGTTTTGAGGCTTTTACCGCAGGATAATACCCCGAAATTACACCTACTATTACGCAAATAATTAATCCCAATAAAATCCAAAGCCAAGGTATTATAAAGCCTCCGCCCATAGGTATACTAATTAAATTGCCTAACACAATACCTAATACTACACCACCAATACCACCAATTTGGCATATTAAAATGGCTTCGAACAAAAACTGTTGGCGTATAACTTTATTGGTGGCACCAATGGCTTTGCGTATCCCAATTTCGCGTGTACGCTCGGTAACAGACACCAACATAATATTCATCAACCCAACAGATGCACCCAGCAAGGTAATAAATGCAATAATAGCAGCCGCACCTGTTACGTATTTAATAATATCCATCGACTCTTCGGCAAAACTATCGCTCTTTACAATTTCAAAATTATCGCCTGCATAAACTGGCAATTGCCTAATTCTTCTGAACAAAGCTGTGGCTTCATCAACCGCTAAGTTAAGCTGATTAACATCGGTGGCCATAAAACTAATTACAAAACTAATATTGGGCCTACTAAATGTTTGAATGGCATTTTTAGTGGGTACAATTACAATTCTATCGCCACCAAAACCCATAGCCGAACCTTTAGATTTAAGTGTACCTATTACCCTATATTTTGCTCCACCAATAAATATAGATTCGCCAATTGGATTGGTTGATTTAAATAATTTGTCTTTTAACGCACTGCCTATAAGCGCAACATTTTGTGCCGACTCTTGCTCGTGCGAAGTAAAATTACGACCCAGGTTAACATTATAACCGGCCACTTGCAGGTAATTCAAATCGCCTCCCATTACCATAATATTGGGGTCGGTTTTGTTTGAATTATATTTTACGGTGCTACCAAAACTTGCATTAACACTTATTGAGGTATGACCCGGAAAATCAAACTCATTGGCAAACGATTGCGCTTCAAAAAAATTGATATTGCGGTATCTTTTCGGAGCTTTTCCTCCTCCTCCAAAATGAATTTCGCCACTGCGATTTTTTATGGTAAAACTATTTGCCCCCATGCTGGCAAAGTTTTGGCTAATGGCCGATTTAATGCCATCAATTGCGGTAAGAATTCCTACCAACGCCATAATACCAATAGAAATAATAAGCGCTGTAATAACAGCCCTTAGCTTGTTGCCTGCAATACTTTGCAACGATATACGAATGATATCAAGGGCTTTCATGGTTTATTGTTGTTGGCAACAGCGGCTATTACCAAGGTGTTATTTTGTTTTTTCGATAAAGGTAAATCCTTTACGGTTACCATCCTCTTGGTAATCAATTTGCATACCTGCAAAAAAGAAAACTTCGCCCGGACTGTAAATTACTTCTAAGCCCTGAATTTGCACTTGTTTGTCTTTTTCTTGCACTTCATCAAACCCAATTAAAAGCCTTTTGTTGGCTTCGTTTTTCTGACGAATACCTACACGCAACTGATAGTTTGCAGGTATTTGCAAGGTTTGTTTATATTTTTCGATGGCTTGAATAGCCGCAGGTGTAAACTGAATAATTTCCATGATAACAGGTGCAAATATGCACTTTTTTAGTAAAATATTGGTGCAAATTGTTGCCTTACTTAGCCAATTGCTTGGCAAAACAAACGCTACTGCTCACGCCCTCATACTGGCCATATTTGGGTATGCTTTGGTAACCATTTTTAGTATAAAGCCTAATGGCTTCGGGTTGCCTAATGCCGGTTTCTAAAATCAAGTGATAAAAACCTAACTCAATAGCCCACTTTTCTAACTCGGTTACTACCAACGATGCAATGCCTTTACTCCTATGTTCCAAAGGCACATACATACGTTTTACTTCTATGGTATCTTCGGTATACGGACGCAATGCTCCGCAACCAACAGCCACTCCGTTTTGGTAAATAACTACCGCATATTTTATGGAATCTGATTTATTAAATTGCTCGTAAAACTCCGATTCGTCTCCATCACGAATGCGCAATTCGGCATCCAGTTCGGTTACCAATTTTTTAAAATCAGCATGGGTTGAGTCTGTTCTTATACAATGCATCATCAACCCTACAAACCTTTTGCAGTGCGTGCTGCACCAAACTCTAAAATAGCATCAATAAACTCGTATGGTTTATAACCATTTAAAGCACACTGATGAAAAATAGCTGTAGCGGGTGTCATGCCGGGTAACGAGTTTACCTCAATAAAAACAACCTCGGGATTATTCTTTTTATCAATGCGCACAAACGCATCAATGCGGCAATAACCTTGTACATTTAATACCTTAGCACCATCAACCAAAACTTGTTGTACTTGCTTGCTAATGGCCAAACGCGTTTTTTCGTTTTTATGATAGCGTGCAGGTGTAATGTTTTGTCCTTGACCAGCCAAAAACTTTTCTTCTAAACTTAATATTTCACCTTCGGCTAAAGCTTCACTTGGCTCAAACGATTCGTACACCAATTTACCTTTGCCATCGTAATTAGTAAGCATCCCTCCTGTTATTTCTAAAAAGTGTGCAGCATTATTTCTATCAATAAAACCTTCCACCAAAAAGTAATTCTTTTTCGGGAATTCTTCTTTAGGTTTTAACCCTAATTTATTGGCCATTGCAGGTGTAATAGCTAAAGTATTTCTAAACACACCCTCGGCATAATTTACCAACTCGGCACGGGTTTTAATTTTTTTAACGGCACTGCTGCAACCATCATCAGCTGGTTTTGCAATAAGCGGATAACCAATTTTTTCGATAGCAGCAATCACCTTTTTGCTATCTTTTTTCCAATCGGTATCAAACACCAACATGTGCTCGGCCACATTAAATCCTTTGGCACGTAATAGCTTGTTGGTTTCAAATTTATTGATGGTAATTTGAGAACTTTCAACCCCCGAACCATTGTATGGAATGCGCAATTTGTTTAATTCCTTTTGCACGGTTCCATCCTCGCCTGGGCGGCCATGTAAGGCTATAAACACAGCATCGGTCATTTTAGCCAATTGCTTGTAGGTAATTTGTTTGGGTGCAAATAAATTTTGTGAATTACCATATTTTTCGATGATGGATTTACACTCCACAATAATTTTCTCGACAACTGCAGCACGCTTAAAATGAAATACTTTTTCGCGTATATCATCTGCGTTATCTTTTAGCATTACGTTAATAGGAATTACATGCAACGTATGCGCTTTATCATCGCCAGTAATAAATACAGGGAAAGGTTGGTATTTACTGCTTGATGCTAACTTCTCGTATATGTTACGTCCGCTCTCTACACTTATGTGGCGCTCGGTACTGTATCCTCCCATAAACACAGCCACGCGCTTTTTTTGTTGCTGTTGTTTTTTATTGGTTTTGATGGCATTATCTAAACCATTTAACAATTGTTGGTAATGAAAATGCACGGGACTATTAGCCACACGCTCGGCCAACGAAGTACGAATAATATACGTTAAAAACTGCGATGGATTTAATCCAATTTCGGCTGCCTGATGAAAGAAAAACGAAGAAGGCATCATACCCGAAGTAGTATTTGGATCGTTTAAGAAAATTTCGTTTTTAGCAGTAATAAATCCATCGATACGCGCATAAGTATTAAACTTAAAAAACTCGAACAAACGCACACATTCTTTACGTATGTTTTGCACTTGTTTTTCGGCAATATCAATAGGTGTTACCTTGCGCGATAAGCCTGGTAAGTATTTGCTGCGGTAATCGTAAACCTCAGTTCCTTTAACAATTTCGGTTGGAGGTAATGCAATGGCTTTGCTATTTTCATCTTTTATAACAATACAGCTAAACTCTCTACCTTTAATAAAACCTTCAATCAAACATTCGGTTTCGCTGTAAATACTTTCTAATTTTAGGGATGATTTTTTAGCAAAGTGTTTCTCTAATAACGCATACAATTGATCGGGGTTATAAACCAATGCACCCTCAAGCAAAACAGGGAATGAAATGCCTTCTTTTACATCGGCCATTTTTTGCAACAATGCCAACTTATCTGCCTCTGTTTGGCCTACCCACTGCTTTTTATCAAGGATTTGAATAAAGAAAGAAGCATCAACAGCACGCTCAAAATCACCAATATTAGTTTCAGTAATTACACTTACCCCTACTGATGAACCTTGATTTGCAGGCTTAATTACAAAAGGCAAGCCCACTTGTTTTTTTACATCGGCCAATAGTTTTTTTCTATCAGCAGTTTGCCAGTTTTGTTTAGTAATTCCTAAAAACTTAGGACTATTAAAACCAGCATGTTGCAGCATGGTTTTCTGTGTTTTTTTGTGCATCCCAATGGCACTTGGCATAATTCCCGAACCCGTGTAAGGAATATCAAACCACTCCAACAATCCTTGTATGGTACCATCTTCGCCATACATACCATGTAAGGCTAAAAAGGCAAAATCCATGTACTGACTTAACTCTTCGGGCTTTAATATTTTACCCAATTGAGCAGCTATTTTTTTACCGTTATCTTGGTGTGCCTCGGGCAAACTTTCGGCATAAATTTGCAAAGGCTTTTGTTGGTTGTGCAAAGCACTTACCGTTGGGTAAAAATCACGAATACTGCCTTTGTATATAAACTCCCAGTTAAGGAGAATAAAATTATTGAAACTGTCTACAAAAATAGGAACAGCCTCAAACAAGTTTTTATCTAAGTTATCGTATACGGTGCGTCCGCCTGCAAAACTCACTTCACGCTCACGCGAAGAACCACCGAAAAATATACCTACTTTAATCATAAGTTTACCGAATTAGGATATTTATTAATTATGCATCAAATATATTTGCTTTAGCATTAACCCAAAGCAACCGTTTTACACAAACTTTGGCACGATGTATGTTTTATTTAGCAGAGATTTTATACATTTACCAAATCAAAATAACATAACTAATTTCAATTTATATGAAACGTGGTTTACTATCAATTGCATTACTTGTATTTGTTACAGCTATTGCACAAGCACCTCAAACCTTACCAAGCATTGTTTTAAAAGATGTAAACGGTAAAAACAAAAACGTAGCCGATTACGCTAAAACTGGCAAGGTTACCATTATTAATTTTTGGGCTACTTGGTGTACTCCATGCAAAAAAGAGCTTACCAACATCAACGATAACTTGTACGAAACTTGGAAAGATAAATACAATGTTGATTTAGTTGCTGTATCAATTGATAATGCCAAAAACGTATTAAAGGTTAAACCTTATGTTGATGGACAAGCATGGGAATTTGATGTTTTGCTTGATGTAAACGAAGATTTAAAACGCGCCTTAAACGTTAATAATGTGCCTTATACCATATTGTTAGATAAAAAAGGAAACATTGTGTGGAAACACGAAGGTTATGTAGAAGGCAACGAATACATACTTGACGAGCAAGTGAAAAAATACGCTGCAATGTAATTACAACTAAAGCATTTATAAATGGCCCTGTACTGATTTAAAGTGCGGGGCTTTTTTGTGGGAAAGCTATTAGTGTTGAGTTATGAATGTTAAATGCTTAATGTTGAATTAAAAGCCAAAGGTTTATTATGAATGAAGCGTTAATCTATCTTCCAACATCCAACATCCAACATCCAACCTCTAACTTTTACCGCAGACAATCAGTGCAGACCGAAGCCCCGAGTGCTCGGGGTAGCCCGTGGAGTTCTCGCTGAGATTTTTTTGAGACATTGACGCGCAAGAGTGAGATTGCTTCACAATTGTGGAGGTTTCCCAAATCTCATTTCTCGCCTCTCATCTCTCCCATTATCTAATTATCTAATCAACTAATTAACCAATTATCCTCTTGCAAATTTGCTATCCTTCCACTATTTTCGATTAATAAACCATTTATACCCTTATGAAAAAACATACCCTATACGCCCCAAATAATGTTATAATTTTATCCATTACTAAAAAATAAAGCACACCTAAATTTAATCAAAAGGTGCGCAATATTGTCTTATATGGTCAATATTGCGCACTTTACCAACAGATGAGGTACGCAGATTATTAAGTTATGCCTCATGCTAAAAAGACCGACAAAAAATGAGTAAAGTAAAAATCAAGTTAATAATACTCGGACAACTTCCTGTTGACTTGGACAAGATAAAATTGACCAAGTGGAAATCTGAAGTTTTTGAAATAGTTGGACAGATTGATAACTACACAATAACGAACAACGCTGACGGAATGAGTTGGGAGTTTACGGACGACAACATTGAATCACAACTTCCTGATAATTTTGAAGGTGACTTTTTAATTGCAATGACCCATGTTCCTTTAGAAGACAATTATTACGCAAGGAGATTTACAAACAATAGGATTTGCATGACTTTCTATCAAATGGCAGACATGCTAAGCCTGAGTAATATTCCTATTGAAAACCTTGTATATAGACTTTTGTATTCCTATACACTTATTTACAGACGACATGGAAACCGAATTCCTTCAAGAGACGAAGTGACAACATTTACACATGACGAAACAAGGGGTTGTTTATTTGACATGAACGGAATTAAAAGCGACATAGTTTATTCTACTAACCAGCCAATTGTTTGTGACGAATGTGTTCAAAGACTTACAACAGAAAGAGTTCCAACTAACACAATTAACAAAGTAAAGGAAGAAATCAAGCGGATTAAGAAAGGGACTTATTATAGAATTGCTGACTTAGTTAAAAAATATCCTATTTGGACACTTATAATTTCAACTCTTTCTGCATTAATCTTGGGGACAGTAGGTTCGTTACTTGCGACAATTTTATGGGAGAAATTTTTATAATAAATATGACGAAAGTAGAAGCACGAAGGCATAACAGGCGTTTGGCAAAAAAGCGGGTTCAGTGCTTAAATGAAGCTTTGTGCTTCGTATCAAGTTCAGTGCTGGCAGACAGTTTAGTGCTTCGAAATCCG
>CAZJHS010000049.1:0-22916 GCA_964545895.1 uncultured Chitinophaga sp.
GCTGCTGCACCTAAAGTTACTGTGCCACTTCCACACACCGAACTTGGTGTTGTGCCACTAATAGTTGGTATTGCATTTACAGTTGCTACTACTGCTGTTCTGCTTGCTGTGGTACATCCGTTTGCTGTTGCATCTACGTAATAAGTTGTAGTTGTTGATATACTTGGTGTAGTAAATGAGGTACCTGTTCCTAAGCTTGTTCCACCTGTTGCTGCTGCATACCAATTAATGGTGCCTGCACTTGCTGATGCACCTAAGGTTACTGTTCCACTTCCGCAACGGTTGTTATCTGTTGTACCTGATATGGTTGGGATTGCATTTACTGTTGCTACTACTGCCGTTCTACTTGCTGTAGTACATCCGTTAGCTGTTGCATCTACATAATAGGTTGTAGTACTTGATATACTTGGTGTAGTATATGAGGTACCTGTTCCTAAACTCGTTCCACCTGTTGAAGCTGCGTACCAGTTTATAGTTCCTGCACTTGCTGCTGCACCTAACGTTACTGTTCCGCTTCCACATACTGAACTTGGAGTTGTTCCGCTTATACTTGGTATTGCATTTACAGTCATTGTTGTGGTAGCACTATTTGCAGTTGAATTTGATAAACAACTTGCATTTGATGTCATCACTACATAAACCTGATCGCCATTTGCTAAGCTTGCATTGGTATAAGTTGAGCTATTTGTTCCTACTGTATTACTATTTAAATACCATTGGTAGCTTGGTGTACTTCCTCCATTTGTTGGAGTTGCTGTAAACGTTACACTTGTGCCATTACAAATGGTTGAACCTGGATTTGCACTTATAGAAACAGATGCTGTTACTGTTGAACTAGTTAATTTTGTACCATTACTATTTACAACAGATGCAATCAAACATGGTGTAGCGTTTGATGTCATTATAACATAAACTGAATCATTCGCAGCAGGTGTATTTAATACATAAGTTGTACCGCCTGTACCAACATTTGTTCCATTTAATTTCCATTGATAAGTTGGTGCACTACCTCCATTAGTAGGTGTAGCAGTAAATGTTATCGCAGAAGAACCACATACTGATGTTGAACTTGCAGATACACTTACTGATGCGGTGATGTTTGGATTTACTGTTGCTACTACTGCTGTTCTGCTTGCTGTGGTACATCCGGTAGCTGTTGCATCTACGTAATAAGTTGTTGTTGATGATATACTTGGTGTAGTGAATGAGGTGCCGGTTCCTAAACTCGTTCCACCTGTTGAAGCTGCGTACCAGTTTATAGTGCCTGCACTTGCTGATGCGCCTAACGTTACTGTTCCTGTAGAACATCTCGCTGCAGGTGTTGTTCCTGATATCGTTGGGATTGTATTTACTGTTGCTACTACAGCTGTTCTACTTGCTGTGGTACATCCTGTAGCTGTTGCATCTATATAATAAGTTGTTGTTGTTGTTATACTTGGTGTAGTGAAACTTGTGCCATTTCCTAAACTTGTGCCACCTGTTGATGCTGCGTACCAATTAATAGTACCTGCACTTGCTGCCGCACCTAATGTTACTGTGCCACTTCCGCATACTGAACCTGGAGTTGTTCCGCTTATAGTTGGGATTGCATTTACTGTTGCTACTACTGCCGTTCTACTTAATGTAGTACATCCGTTAGCTGTTGCATCTACATAATAAGTTGTAGTACTTGATATACTTGGTGTAGTATATGAGGTACCTGTTCCTAAACTCGTTCCACCTGTTGCTGTTGCATACCAATTAATGGTGCCTGCACTTGCTGATGCTCCTAATGTTACTGTGCCGCTTCCGCAACGGTTATTATCTGTTGTACCTGATATAGTTGGGATCGCATTTACTGTTGCTACTACTGCTGTTCTACTTGCTGTAGTACATCCTGTAGCTGTTGCATCTACATAATAAGTTGTTGTTGTTGTTATACTTGGTGTAGTGAAACTTGTTCCACTTCCTAAACTCGTTCCACCTGTTGATGCTGCGTACCAGTTTATAGTTCCTGCACTTGCTGATGCGCCTAACGTTACTGTGCCGCTTCCACATACTGAACCTGGAGTTGTTCCACTTATAGTTGGTATCGCATTTACAGTTGCTACTACCGCTGTTCTACTTGCTGTGGTACATCCGGTAGCTGTTGCATCTACATAATAAGTTGTTGTTGTTGATATACTTGGTGTAGTAAATGAGGTACCTGTTCCTAAACTTGTACCACCTGTTGAAGCTGCGTACCAATTAATAGTACCTGCACTTGCTGCCGCACCTAAGGTTACTGTTCCACTTCCACACACTGAACCTGGTGTTGTTCCGCTTATAGTTGGTATCGCATTTACTGTTGCTACTACTGCCGTTCTACTTAATGTAGTACATCCGTTAGCTGTTGCATCTACATAATAAGTTGTAGTACTTGATATACTTGGTGTAGTATATGAGGTACCTGTTCCTAAACTCGTTCCACCTGTTGCTGTTGCATACCAATTAATGGTGCCTGCACTTGCTGATGCGCCTAACGTTACTGTGCCGCTTCCGCATACCGAACCTGGTGTGGTTCCGCTGATACTTGGAATTGTGTTTACAGTCATTGTGGTAGTTGCACTATTTGCAGTTGCACTTGATACACAACTTGCATTAGAGGTCATCACTACATAAACTTGATCGCCATTAGCTAAGCTTGCATTAGTATAAGATGAGCTATTTGTTCCTACTGTATTACTATTTAAATACCATTGGTAGCTTGGAGTACTACCACCATTTGTTGGAGTTGCTGTAAACGTTACACTTGTTCCATTACAAATGGTTGAACCCAGATTTGCACTTACAGCAACAGATGCTACTACTGTTGAGCTTGTCAATTTTACGCCATTACTATTCACAGCTGCAGCCATTAAACAAGGAGTAGCATTTGATGTCATAATAACATAAACTGAATCATTTGCTGCAGGTGTATTCAACACATAAGTTGTACCGCCTGTACCAACATTTGTTCCATTTAATTTCCATTGGTATGTTGGTGATGTTCCTCCGTTTGTTGGAGTTGCTGTAAACGTTATAGCTGCTGCTCCACAAACCGATGTTGAACTTGCCGATACACTTACTGATGCTGTAATGTTTGGATTAACCGTTGCTACTACTGCGGTTCTACTTGCTGTTGTACAACCATTATCGGTTGCATCTACATAATATGTTGTAGTTGTTGATATGCTTGGTGTGGTGTATGATGTACCAGTACTTAGTGATGTACCGCCTGTTGAGGCTGCATACCAATTAATAGTTCCTGCACTTGCGGCTGCACCTAAGGTTACTGTTCCAGTGCCGCAACGACTTGCTGGTGTTGTTCCGCTGATTGTTGGTATTGCATTTACGGTTGCTACTACGGCTGTTCTACTTGCTGTGGTACATCCGTTTGCTGTTGCATCTACATAATAAGTTGTTGTTGTTGATATACTTGGTGTAGTGAAAATAGTTCCACTTCCTAAGCTTGTGCCTCCTGTTGCTGCTGCATACCAGTTAATAGTTCCTGCACTTGCAGCTGCACCTAAGGTTACTGTTCCGCTTCCGCATACCGAACTTGGTGTAGTTCCACTTATAGTTGGTATTGCATTTACGGTTGCTACTACTGCTGTTCTACTTGCCGTAGTACATCCGTTTGCTGTTGCATCTACATAATAAGTTGTAGTTGTTGATATGCTTGGTGTAGTGAAACTTGTTCCTGTGCCAAGTGAGCTTCCTCCTGTTGCGGCTGCATACCAGTTAATCGTACCTGCACTTGCGGCTGCACCTAAGGTTACTGTTCCAGTGCCGCATACCGAACTTGGTGTTGTTCCGCTAATTGTTGGTATTGCATTTACGGTTGCTACTACTGCGGTTCTACTTGCTGTAGTACATCCTGTAGCTGTTGCATCTACATAATAAGTTGTTGTTGTTGATATACTTGGTGTAGTGAAACTAGTTCCACTTCCTAAGCTTGTGCCTCCTGTTGCTGCTGCATACCAGTTAATAGTTCCTGCACTTGCAGCTGCACCTAAGGTTACTGTTCCGCTTCCGCATACCGAACTTGGTGTAGTTCCACTTATGGTTGGAGTTACATTATCAGAACCAATTACAATAGTATCTATGACTGAAGTATTAGCTGTATCAGTTACAGTACAATAATAAGTCCCTGCAGCCAGACCAGATGCCGTAGCCGCAGTTCCACCAGAAGGTGACCAACTGTAGCGATATGGAGGAACGCCATCAACACCTTGAACTGTGGCAGAACCATTTGAAGAAGCTGAGCAATTAGTATTTGTAATTGAAACAGTATTTACTGACAAAGGACCACCATTACTTAATGTAGGTTCTGTGGTTACAACATTGGTGTTACCTGTATAAGTACATCTACCTAAAATTGCACCTGTTGATGGATCAGTAAATTCTAAAGTGTATACTCCAGCTGGTGGTAGATTTACATTGTAAAAACAATACTTAATTAAATAATTAGAACCTGAAATGGTTGATGGAGAAGCAGGGCCAACTTGAGCTGCACTTAACGAACCATCTATCCATACTTTGGTGATAGCAGGTATGATACTTGGAAGAGTAGCCCATCTAAAAATTATATCTCCTGTTTTAGCTGCAGTTGGAACAGTAGCATAAGTGGTGTACTGAAAACCTGGTGCCATTGCATTAGATCCTACTCCTGCACATTGAGAAGCTTGTCCGTTTCCATTATTTCTTGAATCAACCGAAGGGCATGAATGAATATAAAGCTGCGTTGTATACTGTGCGGCCGGACTTGACAATGATCCGTCACGTATTGTTACATTAAATGTTCTTGTTCCACTTGTAGGAGTTGTAGCACTGTTTTGGTATCGCATGGCATCCACAAATGCTTCGGCTTGAGCCAAGGTTATTGTTCCTCCTCCACTTTTGGCAAAGGACAAAGTAGATACTCCACCTGCAACGTTTGCTGTAATAGCATAAGTAACACCACCTACAGTTAAATTTGTGATTGATGCACCATTTGCAAAGTTTAGAGGTATACTTCCACCAGCAGATGAACCGTTAAAAACTAGAAGTTCTGAAGCTGCATTTTGAAGCATGGAAGTAGTAAAACTTAACTTTATGTCATCTAAAGTTGTTCCTGATGATGTAATATTAGTAGCACCTTCTGCAAAACGAACAGTATTATTACCTGAAAATACATTAGAGTTATTTACACCTGTAGTATTTGTGTTTAAATCTAAATTTGGTGCTGATGTAAGCACAGCTGTTGAAAATGCAGGGCCAACTGAAAAATCTAAGAAAAAATAGGCTAAACCACTTCCTTCCGCTCCAACAGAGATGGTAAAGTTACTCATTGATGAATAGGTTACCCTTACCCTATTTTTCTCATCATTAGGGTCTGTTGTATTTACACTCGAACCGGATCTAAACTTTGTAAGATTTAATGAACTATTATAAGTAGCTGCAAGATTGCTTGGATTACCCAATTCGTATGTTATAAATCCTCCAAACTCATTAAATTGATTTGTGCCCGATGTTCCATTCCCATCAATATCGTATGTATTGGCTTTAACATTTTGCAAGGTAACATTAGTTCCTGTGTTGGTTGTATTGTTATACGAACCACCTAAAATAAATTGAAATTTAAATTGAGCACTTCCACCACCAGTACCAAAGTTAAACTGAGGCGAAAACCACTGAGGCAAATTATTTGTATATCCTGTACCTGTACCAGTTTGGTCAAAAGCGGAAAATGTACTCACATTATTTAAAGCCATCGTTGTAACAATAGCATCAATTTGCTGAGTGCCAATTGTAATTACATTTTGATACAATACTTTATCATTAACAGCTGTGCCTGTACCAACTTTGTTAGTAATAGTTACACCTGTGCCACCAAAATTTACAGGCTGAAAATTTGCGTTAAAAACCTGTGAGATAACGCTAACGGATGTTAACATCATAAGAAAAGCGAGAAAAAACAATCGCTTTAGAAATCTACTTTTATTCATCTATCTATGTTTATATCGTATTTAAAATGCAGGTATTGACTAACCCAAACCGATAAGAGTGTTAAGGATTAGTGGGAGTTTAGCCAAACTCTAACGCGCAAATAAAACCAATAAAAACGTTATTAAATCCATTCAAATAACTATCAAACCATTAAAATAATTTAATGGTTTGATAAAAAATAGTAACTGTTGTTGATATTTATCAAAAAGAATGCAATGCTTTGTTACATAAACAGGTGAAACTGCGATTAATTTTTTTTTAATCTGTATATTCTAAATATTTATGATTCCAACAAAAATCATCTACTTAATGAACTAAACTATAGAGTTACAGTAATTCATTTTTATGCTTTTTAGGTTATTATTGCTTTAACATTCCTATTTATATGCGTACAAAAACAAGTTTTATCATACTACTGATTCTAATATTAGCTTTTACTACCGAGGCAAAAAAACGTAAGCCTATTCGCAAAAAGCTATCAAACCCAAGAATGGAAATACAACAAGTGCTAAGTGCGCAACAAAAATCATGGAACGAAGGCAAAATTGAAGCCTACATGCAGGGCTATTGGAATAACGACTCGCTTACTTTTGTTGGAAAAAAAGGAGTTACCCGTGGTTGGAAAAACACCTTAGCCAATTACAAAAAATCATACCCCGATAAAACGGCCATGGGCAAGCTCAACCTTGAGCTTATTTCTATAAAAATATTAGGAAAAGATATTGCCTTTGTTGTTGGTAAATGGAATTTAACCCGCAGCATTGGCGATGTGGGCGGTCATTTTACATTACTAATGCGCAACATAAAAGGTAAATGGGTTATTGTGGCCGATCACAGCAGTTAACGCAACTACTTTAAACACGTTCGGGTGCGCAATACATCGTAGGTAGCAAAATACCCCATTGCACCTCCACTTATGTTGGTAGGTAAATTAGCTGGTGGTGCCTGAAAAGGACCAGGAGCACCTGATGTTTGCGTATTGTAAGCGCGTATAAACTCAAACATGTCTTTATCTACCGAACGGAAAATTTGTATAACTGTATCGCCTGCTTGTAAACGTAAAAAAGGCAATTCAAAAGCATAAGAACCTCTGTTGGTGCTTGCATTATCAAACAATATTCTATTGTCAAATAATGAATCTACGTAAAAGGTATCTACAGGATTTGGTTTGATAATTCTTGCTACTTTTCCAAACTTATAATAGGTATAAGCAGGCTGTGGTCTGTTATCTGTTGCATAATAAACTGCTGTATAACCAGCCTTTATAAAACCTTCTTCTTGTTTGTATACAGGAACCACCGAATCAACCACAAACATGGGTGTAATTTTTGAGCTCGATTTATAGGTTTTACCTTCGTGCACTATAGTTAAATCATAAGTAGTATTGGCTACTCCCACATAGGGCGATGCAGGCCTGTATAATCCATTACCAACCAAAGTAAATGGCACACCATTTACAGTTACTACAGCATTATTAATTACTGGTGCTGGGTTAGTTGAGTAGTAATCGGCTGTTTGCGTAATGCGCACATACGAACTATCTTTTTCGGTAGTTACTTCGGCCTCTACTACTACTTTTTTATCGGTTGGTGGAATATCAATATCTATTTGTTCTTCGCAAGCTGTTAGCAGCATCAACCCTAATAAAACAGGCGTAATTTTTATATATTTTAACATAGCGCTTTATTAAAATTTAAAGTTATAAGTAATGGCTGGTACAAACGTAAACAAGTACCATTTTGATACAATTGGTAAGCCAGCATCGTTGTTTGTATAAGATAATGTATAGGCGTTTTTACGACCATAAGCATTGTATAAACTAAACACCCAACTGCCCTCGTAAGCACGTTTTTTAAATATCCAAAGTGGCTTGGCTTCTGTTTTCTTTTGATTAATTGTTAACGATAAATCTAAACGATGGTAAGCAGGGAAACGAGAAGAATTTCGTGCTCCGTAAACCACGCTTGGTTGGTTATCGCCAAAAAAACTGGTGCGGCCTGTAGCCAATGTAAATGCCTCACCGGTAGCGTACACAAAACTAGCACCAGCACTTATGCGGTTGGTAAATTCGTAGTTTAATACTGCCGTTAAATAATGTGTTCTGTCGAACCTAAACGAGTACCACTCGCCATTATTAATATTATCTGCTCTACGCTCACTTTTTGCTAATGTATAACTTAACCAACCTGTAGCTTTACCACGTTGCTTACGTAAAAACAATTCTAAACCATAGGCTCTGCCCTCTCCTGCCACTACTTGTGCCTCGGTTGCTTCGTTAAACTGAATATCTGCACCATCACGCAACTCTACCGTATTGCGCATTTTCTTATAATACACCTCGGCCGAAAACTCTAAAGTATTTTCTTTAAAGTTTCTGAAATATCCTAATGCATATTGATCGGCCATTTGTGGTTTAATGTATTGGTCTGATGGTGTCCAAAACTCTTGCCCAGTGGATGCAGTTACATTTTGAATTAAATGCATGTACTGGAACATGCGATTAAACGAAGCTTTAACCGAACTGCTTGCATTAATAGAATAGGTTAAATTTAAACGCGGCTCAAAACCATAATAAGTATTGTATATCTCGCCCGAGCTGTAGTTGGTGTATGGATTTACAGTATCCATTGGGCTTTGTTTGATGTATTTATTTTCTACATAAGTTGGTGTACCGCCTTGATAATTGATACTGCGCCCCGAACCAATGTTTGAAAATACAGATAAACGCGCACCATACTCGGTGGTTAAACGTGCACCAAATTTGTGGCTATGGCTAGCATAGTAATCATGCCCATAAGCGCGTTTGGTTGGCAATGCAGCCTCTGTAATGGCCGATTCGGAAGTGATTTTTTTACGCGTACCGGGTTCAAAAACATAGTAATTATGCTTAGTACCAAACTTAATACTGCTTTTGCTTGATAAGGCATAAACTGCATCAACTTTAGCATTTAAATCATTGATGTAATTAGTACGGGTAAAGTTAAATCTGTCCGAAAAATTAATGTCAAAATTATAGTCGTAACGACTAAAAGCAACCGTAGTATTTATAAATAATTTACTGTTTACAACATGGTTCCAACGAGCTGTGGTGGTAATGTTTCCCCAGCCAAAACCAAGCAATCCAAAACCTAATTTATCGCGCCCATAATAAGCCGATAAAAACAATTTATCTTTATCTGATAAGGTGTAGTTTACCTTAACATTTAAGTCGTTAAAATAGGCCGAAACTCCATCTAGCTGTTTACTAAACGGAAAGAACAAATCGAAGTAACTTCTACGCCCAGATATCATAAATGACGACTTATCTTTTACCAACGGACCTTCTACAGTTAACCTTGATGATAATAAACCTATACCGCCACTTACGTTGTAATTTTTTGAATTTCCGTCTTTCATGCGCACATCTAAAACAGAAGCTAATCTGCCTCCGTATTGCGATGGAATTCCGCCTTTATAAATTTCAAAATCCTTAATGGCATCACCATTAAAAGTAGAGAAAAAACCTAACACGTGCGATGGATTATAAACCACTGCCTCGTCTAACAATACCAAGTTATGATCAATGTTACCACCGCGTACAATTAAGTTCGAACTTCCATCACCAGCGGCTTGCACACCCGGTAATAATTGTACCGCTTTTATTACATCAACCTCGCCTAACAACAACGGAATTTTACGCACTTGCCTAATATCCATTTTTACCACACTCATTTTATTGGCTTCTACATTTGACGCTGATGGCTTATTATCTGTAATGCGTACCTCTTTTAACTCCCGTTTATCTTCGGCTAATTCTACATTTAGTTTTGCATCAGCTGCAATCAAATCTACCGCAATGGTTTTGGTGATATAACCCACATACGAAAAAATAATTTGATACTTACCCTTGGGTAAATTTAACGAGTAATAACCGTATGCATTGGTTGATGTTCCGATTTTTAAATCGGGTACATACACCGAAACGCCTATAAGTACTTCTCCATTTTTTGCATCTTTTATGGTACCACTTACTGCATGCTTATTTTGTGCAAATAGAGCTAAGGGCGTTATTAAAAGTAAAAACAGTGCTATTTTTTGAAACATAAAGGAATCTGGGTTTAATTTGGTGCGAAAGTAGTGGTATTTAGTTAAGCATCAATAACGATTAGAGGAACAAATTTGTTTTATCGGTAAATAAACTAAACAAGGTTTGCGTACTTTATGGCAAGGTTGTTGTAAAAGGGTGGTTTCAAAACTATCAACCCATGAAAACTATTGCATTAGCAGCAACTGCATTTGTATTAATTACCAGTGCTTGCAACAAAAAAGTTATTTACAACACTGGCTTACGCGCCTCGCTCGACAGTAAAACTATTACCCCCGAAAAACTTCAATTTTACATCGACCGTGATTTGGAAATGAGACGCGAAGTGGCCTCAAACAATACCAAAATTACTGATGGCAAAATTCAACAAACCAAAGGCAAACAAATAGAATTACTCAACTTAAAAGAATTAACTCCTGGCATTTGTGTTAGCTTTAACGATAGTTCGCTTCGCGTGGCTTTCGACCAACAAAACTACCTCACTTTTGTTGCCCAATCAGTAGATCCAAATTATACCAACTACACGCTTCAAACCAGCATCAATAAAAATGGTCAGCACGAGGTTAATTACTGTAGCCAAACCTACATTGTGCCCGAAACCGCTACCCATGCAGTACTGCTGGTTAAACGTAAAGATGCCAATAAACTTAAGGTTAAAAGCAAAACCATTAAAGGCCGAAAAATTAATTAGCCTTAACAGTGCTTAGTTTACTGTGCGATTTTCCGTAAACCAAGTAAATAATTAAACCAAAAAATAACCAAAGCATAAAGGCTGCCCAATTGGTAAAGTTTAATTGGGTCATTAAATAAAAATTAGTAACCATACCTAACACAGGTATTGTACTAAAACGTTTTAAAAAGGTAAGCACACTTAGTACCACAAATAGCAACCAAAAAGCAAGCGTTGGCCAGTTTTCGCGCAAGCCAAAATTGGCAAACGTTTTGGTTTCGTCAAGTACTATAAAAGTAAATAAACTTACCAAACAAAGTAAAGGCACAAGTATTCGGCCATTAATGTATGGCACTCTAAATCCTGTATGGTATTCATTTCGGTGCGACTCCATGCGTATTACACCAGCGTTTACCACCACAAAAGCAAATAAGGTTCCTATACTCGATAAATCTGTTACCTCTTTTAAGTTTAAAAATAAGGCAGGTACAGCTACAAAAAAACCAGTTACAATAGTACTAAAAGCTGGTGTTTTAAATTTGGGATGAATGTTGCTAAATCGTTTAGGCAATAAGCCATCTCTGCTCATGCTCATCCAAATACGAGGTTGCCCATTTTGAAAAACCAACAACACACTAGCCATAGCTATTACTGCACTTACGGCCACTATTCCACTCATCCAATCTACATGCAATAAATCAAACACATGTGCCAAAGGATCGCCAACGGCTAACTCTTTATAGCTAACCATACCTGTTAATGATAATGATATTAGAATATACAAAATGGTACATATGGTAAGTGAAGCCATCATGGCTTTGGGCAAATCACGTTTGGGGTCTTTACACTCCTCGGCAGTTGTGGCCAAGGCATCAAAACCAATATATGCAAAAAACACAGAGGCTACTCCTTGCAAAACGCCTTTAAATCCATTGGGTGCAAATGGGCTCCAATTATCAGGGTTTACATAAAACGCGCCCACAATAATTACTAAAACAATTACAATTAATTTTAAGCCTACAAAATAATTTCCTACAGTTTTGGTTTCGTGTACACCACGATAAATAAGCGCAGTTATAGCAAAAACAATAGCCAATGCAGGTAAATCACAAATAAGTTTTAAACCAAAAATTTCGGGTGCGGATTGCCAAGCTAAATGTTGTTGTTGCAAGTAATGGGTTAAGGTTTGGTTTGATGCTATTAATGAGGTTGCCTCCGCAAAACCATTTTTAGCACTTAAATAATCCATGGTTAAATACTCAGGGATATGCCACCCTATTCCATCCATTAAGCCTGTAAAATAATCACTCCAACTAATGGCCACTACAATATTTCCAATGGCATACTCAACAATCAAAGCCCAACCAATTATCCACGCTACAATCTCTCCAAACGAGGCATAAGCGTATGTATAAGCACTGCCAGAAATAGGAATGCTGCTTGCAAATTCGGCATAACTCATGGCCGAAAACGAACAAGCCAATGCAATAAAAATAAACAATAAAATTACAGCAGGACCACCGCTTGCGCTTGCATTACCAATAGTACTAAATATGCCTGCACCAATAATTGCGGCAATGCCTAGCGAAGTTAAATCGCGCAGCGATAACGACTTTTTTAACTTATGCTCACTTTGCTGATTTGCTTCGGCTTCGTTTGCAATTTGTTGTATGGTTTTACGTCTGAAAAAAGAGTTGCTCACAAATAAATTTATTTAGAGCAATATATATTTTTTGAACAGAGATTACACAGAATTATTTTTTAGACACAGTTGGGTGATGACTACATTTGCCACTCTCGCAACTATGTCCTTGACTGTTTTTAAAAAGTGTTCTGCCCAAATAAAATAAGGCAACCAACACAATTACAGCTACTATAATTACTTGTACATCCATATTTGTTGAGAGTTAATGGCTTGCTACCCCAATCTTCCTTGGTTCATATTTAGCAGCCATATCTGCAATGGCTTTAATATGATCAGGTGTTGTACCACAGCATCCACCCAAAATATTCACTAAACCTTCTTTGCAAAACTCTTCTACTTGTTTAGCCATAGCAGCAGGACTTTCATCATACTGACCCATTTCGTTTGGTAAACCTGCATTAGGATATGCGCTTACATAAAACGGTGCGTTGGTTGAAAGTACTTGTAAATACGGACGAAGCGCACTTGCACCTAAAGCACAATTTAAACCTACACTTAACAGCGGTGCATGTTGCATAGAGATTAAAAACGCCTCGGTAGTTTGTCCACTTAACGTACGACCAGAAGCATCAGTAATAGTACCACTAACCATTACTGGGTAGCTTTTACCTGTTTCTTCCATATACTCATCAATAGCAAATAATGCAGCTTTTGCATTTAGTGTATCAAAAATAGTTTCTACCAAAAGTAAATCAACACCACCTGCAATTAATCCTTTTACTTGCTCTTTGTATGCCGCAACCAATTCATCAAAAGTTACCCCACGGTAACCTGGGTCGTTTACATCGGGGCTTATTGATGCCGTACGGTTTGTAGGCCCCATTGCACCCGCAACAAAACGTGGTTTATCAGGATTTTTTGCGGTGTACTCATCAGCAATCTCCTTAGCAATTTTTGCCGATTCGAAATTTATTTTCCAAACCACATCAGCACCTAATTCGTAGTCAGCTTGGGCAATTGTAGTTCCACTAAATGTATTAGTTTCTACTATATCAGCACCTGCATCAAAATATTGGGCGTGTATGGCTTTAATTACATCAGGCCTTGTAAACGATAATAAATCGTTATTGCCTTTTAATGGTTTTTGATGATTTGCCAACGACTCATCTCTAAAATCATTTTCATCTAATTTATAGCGCTGTATCATGGTGCCCATTGCTCCATCTAAAATTAATATGCGCTTGTTTAGTAGTTCTTTGATATTCATAATAAGACTACGAATGTAAGGTTTTTAGGTGTTTTCTTTTGCATCCATCAAAACATGACAATTAAATGATTTGATAAAAAAACACTTAGTGTCAATTATTTGCATATCTTTGCGCCTCATTTAACAAAAATCGTACATTGACAACATTTAACGACCTGGGCTTAAACGCGTCCGTTTTAAGCGCCATCTCGGAGCTGGGTTTTGAAAATCCTACCCCTATTCAGGAAAAGTCCATTCCTGTTTTTTTAGAAAACGAAAGAGACATTTTAGGATTAGCTCAAACCGGTACCGGTAAAACAGCCGCATTCGGCTTACCTTTATTGCAACTAGTAGATTTTAACGCCAAACAAACACAGGCTTTAATTATTTGCCCAACTCGCGAACTTTGCATGCAAATTAGCCGCGATTTAACCACTTACAGCAAGCACATGCAAGGTGTTCGCATCGTATCAGTTTACGGTGGAGCCAGCATTAACGGCCAAATTGAAGATTTACGCAGAGGAGCTCAAATTATTGTAGCTACCCCTGGACGACTAATTGATTTAATGAGCCGCAGAGCTGTTAATATCAAAACTATTAGCTACGTTGTGCTTGATGAAGCCGATGAAATGCTAAACATGGGTTTTAGAGAAGATATTGAAGGTATTCTTTCTGTTACTCCTGACGAAAAACGTGTTTGCTTATTTAGTGCTACTATGCCTAAAGAAATTCGCAGCATCGCTAATCAATACATGAAAGATCCTGTAGAAATTAGTGTAGGCAAAGCAAACTCAAGCAACGCCAATATTTCTCACGAGTATGCAGTTGTGCATGCTAAAGATAAATATGCCGCATTTAAACGCATCTTGGATTTTAATAACGAAAGTTTTTATGGAATCATTTTCTGTACTACTAAGCACGAAACCCAAGATATTAGTGATAAACTAATTCGTGATGGCTACAACGCAGATTGCTTACATGGCGATTTGAGCCAAGGTCAGCGCGAAAAAGTAATGAACCGCTTCCGTCATAAAGCTATTAAAATTTTATTAGCAACTGACGTGGCTGCACGTGGTATTGATGTGAGTGATTTAACACACGTAATACATTACCATTTACCTGATGATATTGAAAACTACACACACCGTAGTGGTCGTACAGCGCGTGCTGGTAAGTTAGGTACCTCAATTGCTTTATTAAACGTACGCGAATTTTACCGCTTACGCGAAATTGAAAAACTAACTAATATTAAATTTAGCCGTGTAATGATTCCATCAGCAATGGAAGTTCGCGACAAAAAAATATTAGCTTTTATTGATACCATCAACTCAACAGAAATTGAAGAAACTTTCTTTGATGATGTAGTGGAGAAACACTTAAAACCTTTATTAGATCTAGATAAAGAAGAGTTAATGAAAAAAATGCTTTCGTTAGAGCTTCGTAGATTTAGTGCAGAGTATATGAATGGACCAGACCTAAACGTTCAAGAACGTGGTGCAGGTTCAGGATCGGCACGTAGCGAAGGTGGTTCTAACGAAACTTATGGTTCATCTCGTGGCACACGCTTATTTGTAAGCATTGGTCAAAAAGATGGCTTAAACGTTGGTTCGTTAAAAGATTTCGTATCGCATGTTACCGAAATACCTAACGCAAACATTTACCGCGTTGATGTAAAAGGAGTTTACTCGTTTATTAACGTAGATGCTGAGCAAGTAGAAAAAGTAATGAGTACTTTACATGGTAGCGAATACAAAGGCCGCCAAGTTAGAGTAGAAGTTAGTGGTAACGAAAATGCTGGCGGACGCTCACGTAGCGGAGGCTCATCTCGTGGTGGATTTGGTGGCGGTGATAGAGGTGGCAGAAGCTATGGCGGTGGTGACCGTGGTGGCAGAAGCGGTGGATACGCTGGTGGTGGTGATAGAGGCGGAAGAAGCTACGGTGGCGACAGAGATGGCGGTTCGCGTGGTGGATATGCTGGTGGTGGCGACAGAAGGCGTAGCGAAGGCGACCGCGGTTCACGTGGTGGTGATAGCGGCTTTAGTGGTGCACGCAGACGTACTGAAGGTAGCGGCAGACGCAGAGATTTCTAATCAGATTAATTTTATAACAAAAAAGCCCAGACTAAACGTCTGGGCTTTTTTTATGAAGGTTAATTTTTAAACCAATTTTTTATTTACTGGCCAAATCGCTCGCGCCAAAGTTGGTTAAATGATTTATCAGCCAATTTCGGAAACTCTCTTCGCTCGCCCCACGATGCTTTAAAAAACTGTTTAAGCATAAACCCTTTTATGGATGCTCCTTTGTTCATATTCTTTCGGCTTAAGATTATTTTTTTCCAACTATACCACATTAACTTTTCGGCATTTTTGGTAAATCCTTGCGCTACGGCATCCTTTCTATTTCTTACTAAATGATTATGCAAATCAATTTTAACGGGGCAAACATCGGTACATTTACCGCATATTGGGCTTGCATAACTCAGGTGTTTGTATTCATCAACCCCAAACTGGTGCTGCGATAAAACAGCGCCTATTGGACCTTTATTGGTATTGCCATAAGCATGCCCACCAATAGTTTGGTATACTGGGCAAACATTTAAGCAAGCTCCACAACGTATACAGCCTAAAGCTTGGCGCTGCTCGTGTTGGGCCAATACATTGCTGCGCCCATTATCAACCAAAATAACTACAAACTCCTGCGGACCATCGATATCATCAGCAGCTTTCGGGCCTACAATGGTATTGTAAGTAGTTAAGCGCTGGCCAGTGCCATAGGTGGCTAATAAACTAAAAAACAATTCGGCATCGTTTATTGATGGAATTACTTTATCAATACCTGCAATTACCACATGTACTTTAGGTAACGAAAAACATAAACGTGCATTTCCTTCGTTCTCGGTTATGCCCACTAATCCTGCATCAGCCATTAAAAAATTGGCGCCCGTTATACCTACCGTTGCTTTTGCAAATTTTGTGCGCAAATGTTCGCGCACATCTGTTGTAATTTCAGTGGCATCTGCATCAATCGAAGTTCCAATTTTATCATTAAGCAATTGCGTTATTTCCAACTTGCTTTTATGCATAGCAGGTGTTACCATGTGGTATGGTTTTTCGCCTGCAACATCAACCACGTACTCGCCCAAATCGGTTTCAACAACCTCTATGCCTTTGTTGCGCAAATAAGCATTTAAACCTATTTCTTCGGCCACAGAACTTTTACCTTTAACTACCAATTGGGCATTGTGCTTTTTTAAAATGCCTTCTACTTCAGTTAAAGCCGCATTTACATCATCGGCCCATAAAACTCTTCCGCCTCTGCGTATTAAGTTCGATTCAAAATCAATTAAGTATTTATCTAAATTCTCGGTAACCTTCCATTTAAGGTATGCTGCCCTATCGCGGGCTAACTCTAAATTAGCAAACTGCGATTTGCCTTGCGCAAAAGCCTCTTGATACCTATGCACATTTACTTGCATACGTTCACGGTGTTCGCGGTTAAATGCAAACTGCTCCGATAAGGTTAAAAATTCTTCTGACTTGCGCATTGCATCAAATTAAATGAAAAAATTTGTTAATCCATTAACAGCACATTGTCTATAAGCCTAACTTCTGCACACCAACAAGCAATAATGACGGCTTGCTTAGTGGTTGGCTCATGTGTATTGGCCTCTTCCATTGTTTCGGCATTAACCAAGGCCAAGTATTCTAATTTTAAAATAGGTAAATTTAAATAGGTTTGTGTGGCTTGGGCAATAGCCGTTTGTGCCACCATACCCGATAACACAAGATTTTTCACTTCAAAAATGGCTTTGCTTAACGCTAATGCAACCTCTCGCTGATCGGTTGTTAAACGTACATTGCGCGAACTCATAGCAAGGCCATCATCCTCGCGTTTGGTAGGTATTAAATTAAGCCTAATTTGTGGAAATGTATCTTTTATCAACCTATTAACTACCATACATTGTTGCAAATCTTTTTGCCCAAAAAATGCTTCATCGGGCTGTATCATACTAAAAAATTTACCAACTATGGTAATCACCCCATCAAAATGGCCCGGGCGCAAAGCACCTTCAAAATTATTGGTGATTGAACCGTAATCAAATGTTTGTGCTAACGCTTGGGTTCCGTACATTTCGTGGGTTGATGGTAAAAACACCACATCACATTCAGCTTCGGCCAATTTTAATAGGTCGGCATCAATGGTTGAAGGGTATTTTTCAAAATCTTGAGCGTTGTTAAACTGTGTAGGATTTACGTAAATACTGCAAATGGTGTAGCATTTTTTTTGCTTAGCCGCTTGTATAAGCGAAAGATGTCCATCGTGCAATGCACCCATGGTTGGTACAAAGCCAATAGTTAAGCCTTCGCGCTTTTTTTGATGTATATGCTCGGCAATTTGCGCGGCTGACTTAAAAAGAAACATGTAGAATGCTAATTACGTGAATGTTACGGTTTATTACAAAATAAATTGGGCGGTATATTACTAATTTTCTATATATTATATATATTTTTGTGAACTTTTTTTAAGCACATCCATCATGGCAAAGAAGAAAATTTTGTTCATTTCATCAGAAATGAGCCCGTATTTAAAGGTGAGTACAGTTGCAGAGTTAGCCAGACAATTACCACAAGCAATTCAAGAAAAAGACAACGAAATCAGGGTTTTAATGCCTAGATATGGTTGCATTAACGAAAGACGTAACCGCTTACATGAAGTAGTGCGCCTTTCTGGTATCAATATTACTATTGACGATAACGATAATCCACTTACAATAAAAGTAGCCTCGTTACCTGAAGCCAAAATGCAGGTTTATTTCTTAGACAACGAAGACTATTTTCACCGCAAGTTCGTTTACACTGACGAAAACAATGCTTTTTTTGGTGATAATGACGAGCGTACTATTTTCTTTTGCAAAGGAGCTTTAGAAACAGTAAAAAAATTAGGCTGGCAGCCAGATATCATTCATTGCCAAGGCTGGATGACAAGTTTAGTTCCGCTTTACTTAAAAACCATTTACAAAGATGAGCCTGTTTTTAAAAATGCTAAAGTAGTATTTAGTGTATTTGAAAACCAGTTTGATGATAGCTTAGGTAAAGACTTTGCGCGCAAAGCCAGCTTAAACACTATCGATAACAAGCAAATGTCGTCTCTTGATGCATCTTGCATGGGCTTATACAAATCAGGTATTACACATGCCGATGCAGTAGTAAAATGCAGCGGTGATATTGATCCAGAAATTGTAAGCTTTATTAAAAAACAAAAAGGCAAAGTAGTTCTTGATCATAAAGAAGAAGAAGGATACGTTGAAGACTATATTAAACTGTATGATGATTTGTTGGAAAGACAGAATTAAAAAGCTGGCCTATGTTTTGGCCGCATCTGTTATACTAACAAACACCTCGTGCAAAAAAGAAAACAACGAAGTTGGTTCGGATGTACTAGGAAACCGCAGTGGTTTTAATGTACAAGTTACCGATACTTTTGATGTTATAACTTACAATTGCATAGCAGATAGTGTAGATACCCGCTTTTTGACTTACTATATGTTGGGGCAAATGAATGATCCTATTTTAGGAACAACCACAGCCAATTTAGTAACTCAATTTTTATACCCGGTTTCTGGTTTTTCATTCAATAACTTTACCATCGATTCGGTGGTGTTACAATTGCGCTATGCAGGCACTACTGCCTTTTATGGCAACAATACCCCGCAAACCATTAAAGTTTACGAAATAACTGAGGATTTACCCGTAAGTTTAAACGAGTATTTTTACTCAAACAGAACTTACCAAACATCTACAACAGAACTTGGAAGTTATAGCGGCAAACTAAACTTAACCGATAGTGTTATTGTAAACATAGGCAGTGCTAGAGTTGGCTACGCACCACAAATGCGTATCAAAATAACTGATGCAAATTTTATCAATAAATTAAAATCTGCACCTACCGACTCGTTTGCAAATGCAGCCTCGTTTAAATCGTTGTTTAAAGGTTTAATGATATCTGCTGAACAAACTGGAATGGCTGAAGGTGATGGTGCAATTTGTTACTTAAACCTGCGTACCGATAATAACCAAACTGCGTTAGTAGTTTATGGCCACGATAACACTTCATCAGCACAGGCTAAGTATGAGTTTCCAATTAGCGGAACTGCTGAAGTAAAAACCAATCAATACAAGCACAACTACAAACCTACTTTGCAAGCAGCAAACGGAGGCACGCATCAAGCGGAGTGCTTTGTGCAACCATGTGCAGGTATAAAAACACGTATCTTAATTCCAAGCTTATCTAAATTAGCCGAAAAAAATCAGATTGCTGTAAATAGCGCACGCTTATCGTTAAAAGTAGCCAATACAGACAGCAGTGTATACAAATTGCCTGAGCGCCTTAATTTATGGGATGCTAACCAAGATGGTACACGTAAAAATATTGCTGATTTTATTGAGGCATACAGCTACTATGGTGGCAATTACAACAGCGCTGCACAATCGTATACGTTTAATATAAACCGTCACGTACAACATCTTTTTACCCATTACTATACCAACAAGGTTGATGTAAACTATGGTTTAAATTTATTTGTTCCAGAAGATTATCCAATTGGTGCCAACAGGGCCATTTTAAATACGGATAAAACTGTTCAAGGAAATTTAAAACTAATACTTACTTATACTGTTATTAAATAAAAACGTGATTTTAGTATTAAAACCCAATAGTGCAGAACAGGATAGATTGGCTTTGATGAATTACTTGAACAATCACTCCATTGCCCATCATATCATAGAAGACAACCATACTATTGTACTTCCTAAAAATAATGCAGCCTTAAGTTTTGATTCGTTTGCCTGCATTGACCAAGTGATAGAAATTAATACGCCATACCAATTGGCTTCAAAAGCATACAAACAACAAACTTCGTTTAACGTTAATGCCACTAGTATTGGAGCCGGATTGTTTAATGTGATGGCTGGCCCTTGCTCGGTTGAAAACGAAGATCAAATTTTTGCAACGGCTGAGTTTTTAAGTAAACTTGGTGTTAAATTTATAAGAGGTGGTGCATACAAGCCACGCACTTCGCCTTACAGTTTCAGAGGATTAGAAAAAGATGGTTTAAAACTGTTGCGTAAAGCTGCTGATAAATTTAACCTAAATGTGGTTACCGAAATTTTGGATTTAACCCTACTTGATGAAGTGATGGAGTATAGTGATGTATTGCAGGTAGGTAGCCGAAATATGCATAATTTTCATTTACTAAAACACTTAGGAAAAATAGATAAACCCGTGTTGCTTAAAAGAGGATTCCAAGCTAAAGCTGTAGAATGGCTTTTAGCTGCGGAGTATATTTTAAGTGGTGGAAACGATAAAGTTGTATTGTGCGAAAGAGGCATAAGAAGCTTTGACCCAAGTTGCCGCAACGTACTTGATTTAGGTATTGTGCCTTTAATAAAAGAACTAAGCCATTTACCAATAATTGTAGATCCAAGCCACGGAACAGGTGCTGCATCTAGGGTTACACCTGCATCATTAGCAGCAGCAGCCATTGGTGCCGATGGACTTTTAATTGAAGTACACCCCAATCCGGCAAAAGCCTTAAGCGATAGCGAGCAGGCCATATCTTTTGAACAATTTACCGAACTACTGAATAAACTTAGTATACTGCTAAACGCATTAGGAAAACCTATGGATACAGAAACTATAGTTTTGAATTCAGGAAGTTTATAATATATTTGATTACATATGTGTGGAATTGTAGCTTACATAGGTCATCGCGAGGCCTACCCAATAATCATTAAAGGACTAAAACGTCTTGAATATCGCGGATACGATAGTGCAGGTGTTGCATTATTAACACCTGAAAAATCACTAAACATTTATAAGAAGAGTGGCAAAGTAATAGACCTTGAAAACGAGAGTGCAGGTAAAGATTTACATGCATTTACAGGTATGGGTCATACGCGTTGGGCTACCCACGGTGCACCTAACGATGTAAACGCACATCCTCACTTATCTCAAAATGGTGAATTTGCCATTATACACAACGGTATTATCGAAAATTATGGTGCGCTAAAAAGAGCTTTGCAAGAGCGTGGCCATGTGTTTAAAAGTGATACAGATACAGAAGTGTTAATACACTTAATTGAAGAAGTTCATACCCAAAATAAAGTTACATTAGAAGAAGCAGTTCGTATGGCGCTTACGCAAGTGGTAGGTGCATATGCTATTGTTATCTTATCTAAATCAAACCCTAACTATTTAATTGGTGCACGCAAAGGCAGCCCAATGGTAGTAGGTGTTGGCGAAAACGAACATTTTATTGCAAGTGATGCTACGCCAATTGTTGAGTATACACGTAATGTGGTGTACTTAAATGATGGTGAAATTGTGATTGTTGATGACAATAAACTTACCATTAAAACAATTGATAATACAGTTAAAACGCCTTTTATACATGAGTTAGAAATTAACTTAGAGAGCATTGAAAAAGGCGGATTTGACCACTTTATGTTGAAAGAAATTTACGAGCAACCACGCTCAATTCTTGATTCGTTTCGTGGCCGCACGCATATTAACGAAGGCAGTATTGCAATGGCCGGGGTAGATATGTTTGAAGACAAACTGAAAAATATTAAACGTATTATTATAGTTGGATGTGGAACAAGCTGGCACGCAGGTTTGGTTGGCGAATACTTATTTGAAGACTTTGCCCGTATACCTGTTGAGGTTGAATATGCCTCTGAGTTCAGATATCGCAATCCAATTTTAGATGAAACTGATTTTGTAATTGCCATATCGCAAAGTGGCGAAACAGCCGATACTTTAGCAGCACTAGAATTAGCTAAAAGTAAAGGAGCTACCATTTTTGGAATTTGTAATGTTGTTGGCTCATCTATTCCACGTATTACTGATGCAGGTGCATACACACACGCAGGACCAGAAATTGGAGTGGCATCAACCAAAGCTTTTACGGCCCAGGTAACGGCATTATTACTGATGGCATTATCGGTTGCACAAAAACGTGGAGCAATATCAACTCAACGTTTGCGCGAGCTTTTAATTGAGCTTGAAACGGTACCAGCTAAAGTAGAAAAAGCATTGAAATTGGATGATATTACCAAAGTTATTGCCAATGAGTTTAAAGACTCTAGAAATGCGTTGTATCTTGGTAGAGGATATGGTTTCCCTATTGCCTTAGAAGGTGCGTTAAAACTAAAAGAAATTAGTTACATACATGCAGAAGGATATCCAGCAGCAGAAATGAAGCACGGACCTATTGCATTAATTG
>CAZJHS010000050.1:0-6819 GCA_964545895.1 uncultured Chitinophaga sp.
GTTGGCCCCACCATAATTGGCGACTAATGCACCAATCTTTGATGTTATCAATCCAATGTTTGTAAGTATTTTTCATGTTGGCTGGATGAAACTTAATTTCATCATTCATTACAGCATCAATTACCTGTGGATTTTTGGCTACAAATTTCTTCATATCAACCCACCACTGTAAAGTTAAACGAGGCTCAATTACTGCACCTGTGCGTTCGCTTGTTCCAACCTGATTTTTGTATTCGTCAATTTTTAAAATATGGCCTGCAGTTTCTAAATCAACTGCAATTTCTCTACGTACGGCAAATCTATCTTTACCAATGTAGCGCGCATCAATAGCCTTTTCGTTTACAAAGCCTTCTTCAGTTAAAATATCAATTACTTCTAGGTTATACTTTTTACCTAATTCGTAATCATTTTTATCGTGTGCAGGTGTTACTTTTAAACAACCCGTTCCAAACTCCATATCCACGTACTCATCGGCAATTACAGGAATAGCACGATTAATAAATGGCACTAAAACCTGTTTGCCTACCAAATGTTTAAAGCGCTCATCGTTAGGATTAACACATATAGCCGCATCGGCCAAAATGGTTTCGGGACGTGTGGTGGCAATGGTTACAAATTGCGAGGCATCATCAACCAAAAAGTACTTAATGTAATACAGTTTTGATTGAACATCTTTAAATATAACTTCCTCATCACTCAAGGCAGTTTTACCTTGCGGATCCCAATTAACCATACGCAACTCGCGGTAAATTAACCCTTTGTTGTACAAATCAATAAAGGTATCAACTACGGCTTCGCTCAACTTAGGCTCAAGGGTAAAACGAGTTCTATCCCAATCGCAGCTTGCACCAAGTTTTTCTAATTGTTTTAGTATAATTCCTCCGTATTTATCTTTCCATTCCCAAGCATATTTTAAAAACTCATCGCGGCTTAGATCTGATTTTTTGATGCCTTTTTCGCGCAACATGTGCACCACTTTAGCTTCGGTAGCAATAGAAGCATGATCGGTTCCGGGTACCCAAAGCGCATTTTTGCCTTGCATACGTGCTTTGCGTATTAATGCATCTTGAATGGTGTTATTGAGCATGTGCCCCATGTGCAAAACGCCAGTAACATTTGGCGGTGGAATTACCACGGTAAAAGGCTCACGGCCATCGGGGGTACTGTTAAATAATTTATTGGTAAGCCAGTAGCTATACCATTTCTCTTCGGTTTGTTGCGGTGTATATGTTTTTGCTATCTCGTTGCTCATTGGGTTGCAAAATAATGCTGACTTGTGGAATTAAAAACTATTGCTAATAAAAAACCCCGACCCGCAAAATGCGAACCGGGGCTTTTAAATCAACTATGAAAAAATTAACCTCTTCTTTCTTTAACACGTGCTTTCTTACCTGTAAGTTCGCGTAGGTAGAATAAGCGCGCTCTACGTACTTTACCACGGCTCACTAACTCAATTTTATCGACGTTAGGGCTGTATAAAGGAAAAATACGTTCAACACCAACGCCATTACTCATTTTACGTACAGTAAATGTACTGCTAATGCCAGCGTTGCGTCTTTGTAAAACAACACCTTGGTATTGCTGAATACGTTCTTTAGCTCCCTCTTTAATTTTGTAATATACATTAACTGTATCACCTGCTATAAAAGTAGGTAGGTTTTTATCAGCGGTAAATTCGCTTTCAACTAATTTTATTGCCTCAACTGCATTCATGACGTTTATGTTTTAAAAAATCGGACTGCGAAAGTACGGTTTCAAATTTAATTACAAAAACTTTTTTCATTTTTTTTCACTCAACAATCGCAATCCTTTGTACTTGCTGATGAAGTTTTATGTAACCTTTAACTATTTTTAGCCTTGCTTTACTATTTAAGCAAATCGGGCCTGCGCTGTTGGGTGCGTAATACACTTTGTTCGTGCCTCCACTCCTCTATTTTGGCTTGATGGCCGCTAAGCAGTATTTCGGGTATTTTCCAACCTTTGTATTCGGCTGGCCTTGTATATACTGGCGGACTTATTAAATCGTCTTGAAACGAATCGCTTAAAGCCGATTGCTCATCGCCAATAGCACCTGGAATTAGCCTTACAATTGCATCAACTATAATGGCCGTTGCTAACTCGCCACCTGTTAATACATAATTGCCAATGCTTACCTCGCGGGTTACTAAATGCTCACGAACGCGCTCATCAACCCCTTTATAATGCCCGCACAAAAACATAATGTTTTGTTTGGTTGATAATTGATTGGCCATTTTTTGATCAAACAACTCACCATCGGGGCTTAGGTAAATAATTTCATCGTAAGTGCGCTGCTCTTTTAAATGCGTAATGCACAAATCAATGGGCTCTATTTGCATTACCATACCTGCTCCACCGCCAAAAGGATAATCATCAACCGAACGGTGCTTGCTTTTGCTGTAATCGCGTATATCGTGCAAACCAATAGTAACCAACTCTTTTTCTACAGCACGCTTAATAATCGAATGGCCAAAAGGACTTTCGAACATATTAGGAAACAATGTAAGTATGTCTATATTCATGAGATGTTATTGGTATTTTATAACACTACTTTATGCGTACAAATCAAAAAAGCCTTCGGGTAAGTTTAGGTAAATGATTTCTTTATTTTCGTCAACATCGCTAATAAAGGCCTCCACCATAGGTATCATTACTTGTTGTTCTTTGTAATGGGTAACCAGCATGGTTTGTTGGGGCAACTCTTCGGTAGCCACAATTTCGCCAATTGGACCAAGGTTAATATCTACTAGTTTAAAACCAGTTAAATTAAACTCGCCAGCGGCTGGCTTGCGTTTACCTTTTGGTTTTGGCACCAACATTTTATAGCCAACAAAAGCTTGGGCTTGCTCCACCGTGTTAATGTCTTGGAGCTTAATAAGCCATTCATCGTGGCCAGCAGCTTGAGCTTGCTCAATATAAAAAGGAACGGGCTTTTCTCGAATTTCGAGAAAAGCCCATTCAGTTAGTTTAACCTTTATATCGGCAATAACTTTTAACTCGCCTTTGGTACCATGCGTTTTAGCAATTGTACCGGCCACCATGAAATCTTTTTTGTGAATTGATTTCAAAGTTTAGCGATAAAATTATTCTGCGCTGTTGGTTTCTTCTGTTGCAGCAGGAGCTTCTTCAGTTGCCGGAGCTTCTTCAGTTACTTCTACTTCAGCTACTGGATTTGCAGCAGCTTCAGCAGCAGCTAATTTCTCAGCTATTTTTGCAGCGCGTGCTTCTTTCACTTTAGTTTCGTGTGCTAATGCATCAGCTTTAGCTTGTGCTTTAGAAGTTGCAGTTTTTTCAACGTGAGCAACAACTTTTGATGATTTTTCGTTAACCCAAGCTTCAAATTTAGCGTTTGCTTGTTCTTCGGTTAAAGCTCCTTTAGCTACACCACCTAATAAGTGATGTTTGTATAAAGCACCTTTGTAAGAAAGTATAGCGCGGCAAGTGTCTGTAGGTTGCGCACCATTGTTTAACCAAGTTACGGCCGAGTCAATGTTTAATTCAATAGTTGCTGGAACTGTAGTTGGATTGTACATTCCAATTTTTTCAATGAATTTACCATCTCTCGGAGCACGTGAATCCGCCACCACAATGTGATAATACGGTGCATGGGTTCTACCATGACGTTGTAATCTAATTTTTACTGACATAATATTTTTTAGTTAAAATGTTAATCCGCTGAGTCTCCTGTTCAGCGGGGTGCAAATATGAGGCATTTATTTTAAATATCCAAACGGGGGTGGAAATGTGATCATTCGCATATTTGAAAATGTGGTGATGGGCGAATGCGTTTAAAGATTATTCAACTTTCTTTCCTATCACTAATTGATAATATTGGTTGGGCCCAGCATATGCTCTATATTTATGATACAACACACTACCGTCAACATACAATGTATCATCTGTTCTACCGCCCTGAGAAAGTGAAACGTGGCTGTATCCATATGGATTATTAAACCAATATACATTTTGATCTATCAGATAACTTCCATCATTTTGTTTTGATACATAAACTGTTCGGGATTTAAAATAACTCGTATCCACATAATACCCGGGCGAATCGGTTTGGCGCAATATGCTGGAGTAAAAAGTGTCGGTACAATGGTACGAACCTTCAATATTTGTTGAATTTAATGGAGGCTCTTTTGTACACGAAATAAGAAAGGCTACTAAAAGTATTAAAACAGACTGTTTCATTAATCAATAATAATGAAATTTAATCAATTTTGGCTCTCTACTGATTAAACTGACAATCTTGAAGTTTTTTTGGCCTCGTTGATTGCTGCTTAGTTGTGTTGGAACAGCGTATTCTATTATTTCTTGGGGTTGCCACCCCAAACCCGCGTCACTTTTTTCTTAGATAAAAAAGTAACCAAAAAATCAAGGCTTATGATGCTTTTACTACAATCTACTGAGTGCGTTTTTTCCGCGCAATCCAAGCCACTGCGTTTCTGAATTGCTTACTATGGCCATTGCACAAAAGCCCTCATTGATTGTTTCGTAAAATCATCATAGGCCGTATAGAGTCCTTCAGGCATGGTTCAAAAATCAATCTTGAGTTTATTTTATGAATAATCTAAAATCGATAAAACATGATTGGATGACTCAGGTGCGGTGGGTGTCCACGAATGGTGTGAAATCCGACTGATTCTGCCCTAGGGGCGGTTGGCTTGTGCGCGGAATCAGGTCGGATTTGGCATTAGTGGTCTCCTTTTTGGTTACTTTTTAACTCGTTGTTGTTTACTGTGTTTGGCCTCGTTGAATTAACATTTGGAGAGGCAAAAAGTGACAAAAGAAACCTATTGCTTCACTAATTTTTGTGTGGCTGTGCCTTGGGTGGTATTTACTTGCAGGTAATACATGCCTGCTTGCCAAGTTTGTACTTGTATAGGCTCGTTGTTTTTTTGTTGGTGTATTACTTTACCGGTTACATCTGTTACGGTAATTTGTGTTACCGGGTATGGGCAACTAACTTGCACTTGGTGTTTTACTGGGTTGGGGTAAAGGTTAACTTGTATGCGGTTTGCACGTGCATCATTTAAACCTACGCTGGGCACACCATTTAATTGTAATAAATACAGCGCACCTTTGTCTGTTCCCCCTTCATTTTTACCAGGTGAACCTACCAATAAATCGGGTATACTATCATTATTAAAATCACCTAATGGCCCAATAGAACCGAAAAAATCTTGGTCGGCAATGGGTTGGTTAAAATTACCCGATAAGTTATCTATTTTTTGTACTGATTTTACGGTGCCATCTGAATTCATAAATAATATGCGCACCGAGCCACCACGGCCAACATTAAAGGTAGTATCAGCTGTGGCTCCAACCGCTAATTCATCCACTCCATCACCGTCTAAATCATTTAGTTTAACTATATTTCTACCCCAATTATCATTTTCTACTAAATCTTGTAAACCATTGCTTTGGTAATCAATACGACTATGACTTTTTACGGTGCCATTGGTGTTTAAATACGCTATAAACAAACCACCCAATGTAGTAACACTATCTTTCCGAAATCTGGCTTGCAAAGCAATGTCAATAACACCATCTTTATTAAAATCACCAATTGAGCCTATACCGTCAGCCATATTCATCAAATCAGTAAAACTACCATTCAACCCATTGGTATTAGTTCCAATTTTGCGAAATGATTTTATGTTCTGAACACTATCTAAAAATATAATGTAGACACAGCCCCGCTTACCATTAACTGTTTCGTTACTCGAGGCTACGGCCAAATCGGTATATCCATCTTTATTCAAATCGCCTATATTAACCACTCCAGCCCCGAAAAAACCATTGTTAGGCAATGAAGCTATTACATCACGATTAATTTGTTTGTAAGATTTAATCGTACCGTTAGCGTTAAGGTAGAAAAATGTTACTACCCCAGTTCGAGAATTGCTAGCGCCAGCCAAAATATCACCAACAACGATATCAGAAATACCGTCATTATCTAAATCTCCCATTTTGGACATAATGTCACCAAAGTTATCACTAAAAAGTATTCCAGATACACCTTCACCTTGGCCAAAACGAGTGTATGACTTTACTGTTTTGTTTGAATTCAATAAAAGAACATAAACTAAACCTTTGAAATTATTTTGGTCATATGCTTTTATTGCCAGATCAGTGTTCCCATCTGAGTCTATATCACCAATTGCTGTGGACGAAGTTCCGAAAAGAATTATTCCAGGACCTAAACCATTAAAACCACCATTAGTAGCACTAATTTTATAGGCCGACTTAACTGTACCAAATTGTGCGTACAAATAGTGTTGTTTTAAACAGAAAACAATTGTTAATACCGAAAGTAATACGTATCTCATATCTTAATTAATTAATTAATTAATGTTAGGTAACATATCCGCAGCATGAATCATTACTCGTGTAGCATCTCTGTGTAAGGCATAAGCCATATCTGCAGCATTTTTTTTCCATATTATTTGTTTGTCTTCAAATGGAATACCCAAATTTACTGGGGTATTAACCTTTACTCCATCATTAAGGTCAACAGCAAATTGAATGTGACCTCCTTCACTTACTCCAATATGAGACCAAGTTAAATTTTTCCACTGAGGTATATTTTCATTAAATAAAGCATCGTTTTCTTCTTGAATTTGGCTTGGTGGTAAATCAGCGCCAAAATGCGGTTCGGTTAGTCGTTCTTCCATTACAAAATACCAACCTGCATTTGTACCAGTGCCAAAAGCAGAATCGCCTTTGGCATCGGTGTAGTCTAAATCAAAACCTACTAAAAACACATCGGGTTCTACACGTGCTGTAAATATTGGT
>CAZJHS010000050.1:6919-22518 GCA_964545895.1 uncultured Chitinophaga sp.
TATCTATTTTTTGTACTGATTTTACAGTGCCATCGGCATTCATAAACAAAATGCGCACTGAGCCACCACGGCCAACATTATAAGTTGTATCAGCTGTGGCTCCAACTGCAATTTCATCCACTCCATCACCGTCTAAATCATTAATCTTAACAATATTTCTTCCCCAGTTATCATTATCTACCAAGTCTTGTAAACCATTGCTTTGATAGGTTATGCGATTGTGACTTTTTACAGTACCATTTGTGTTTAAGTAAGCGATAAACAAACCGCCCAATGTAGTAACACTATCTTTCCGAAATCTTGCTTGAAAAGCAATGTCAATTACACCATCATTATTAAAATCACCAATTGTACTTACTCCAGATGCGAAGCGGCTAACCATTGAAAAGTCACCATTTAGGCCGCTGCTATTAGCACCTATTTTACGGAACGATTTTATATTCTGTACACTATCTAGAAACAAAATGTATACACAACCCCTGATACCATTAACCGTTTCGTTACTCGAGGCTATTGCCAAATCAGTATACCCATCTCTATTCAAATCTCCTATATTGGCTACACCAGCACCGAAAGAGCCATTGTTAGGCAATGAAAATATAACATCGCGGTTAATCTGTTTAAATGATTTTACTGTACCGTCAGTATTTAAATAAATAATGGTTACAACACCTGTTTGTGAGTTGCTCCCTCCTGCCTCTGAATCACCTACGGCAATATCATTTATACCATCACCATTTAAATCGCCCATGTTGGTAATTGATGATGTGAATGCAGTTGAGAAATAAATTCCACTTAGTCCCTGTCCATTTCCAATCAATTTGTGTGATTTAACAGTTCCATTAGTATTCATGAATAGAATCACCAAAAAAGGCTTAAAACTCACTGGATCCCAGATATTTGTTACAATATCATCTATGCCATCTTTATTAATATCTCCCATATTAGCTGAAGTAGAACCTAGTCCGATATTTTGCGCAGACAACCCAGAAAATCCTCCTGCTGTTGCGCTGATTTTATAGTATGACTTAACTGTGCCAAATTGAGCATAAATATGTGGTGTTGTAAAAAAGAAAAAAACAAAAAGAATTATTAGATTTTTCATAATCTTATTTTATTAAAAACTATAAATTGGGCAACATATCCGCTGCATGTATCATCACTCTGGTAGCATCTCTGTGTAATGCATAAGCCATATCCGCAGAATTTTTTTCCCAGTATATTTGTTTGTCTTCATATTTAATATCAATTGGGATTCCCGTTGAATCATTTGAAACTATTACACCTTGATTATTTAAGTTCGCAAACTCAATATGCCCCCCTTCACTCACCCCAATATTAGGCCATGACAAATCATTCCATTTTTCAATCGAACTATTAAAAGGGTTGAGTTGGCTAGTCGTTAAATCAGCGCCAAAATGCGGTTCGGTCAGTCGTTCTTCCATTACAAAATACCAACCTGCATTGGTGCCAGTGCCAAAAGCAGAATCGCCTTTGGCATCGGTGTAGGTTAAATCAAAACCTACTAAAAACACATCGGGTTCTACACGTGCTGTAAATATTGGTTTGCGTATTTTGTTGGTACGTGGCATTGTAAAATGGCTCATAACTGTTTTACTGTTTAATAAATTTTTGTGTGGCTGCGCCTTGGGTGGTATTTACTTGCAGGTAATACATGCCTGCTTGCCAGGTTTGTACTTGTATAGGCTCGTTGGTGTTTTGTTGGTGTATTACTTTACCGGTTACATCTGTAATGGTAATTTGTGTTACCGGGTAAGGGCAGCTTACTTGCACTTGGTGTTTTGCCGGGTTGGGGTAAAGGTTAACTTGTATGCGTTTTGTGCTTAAATCATTTAAACCTACACTAGGCACCCCATTTAACATTAATAGGTACAGTGCGCCTTTGTTGGTTCCACCTTCATCTTTACCACTAGACCCCACCAATAAATCAGGAATACTATCGTTGTTAAAATCACCCAACATACCTATGCGGCCAAAACCATCCCCATCTGCGATGGGTTGGTTAAAATTGCCAGATAGGTTATCTATTTTTTGTACTGATTTTACAGTGCCATCGGCATTCATAAACAAAATGCGTACCGAGCCACCACGGCCTACATTGTAGGTAGTATCAAATGGCGCACCTACAGCTAATTCATCTACCCCATCTCCATCTAAATCATTTAATTTAACAATTGTTTGTCCAAATGCATCATCTTCAATCAAATCACTCAGACCGTTGCTCTGATAGGTAACCCTAGTATAATTTTTCACCGTCCCATTGTGGTTTAAGTAGGTAATAAATAATCCTCCTAACGTGGTAATACTGTCTTTTCTAAATCTTGCCATAAACGCGATATCGCCTACACCATCATTATTAAAATCTCCAATACTGCCAATACTTTCAGCTATATTCATCACATCAGTGAAATCACCATTCAATCCGTTGGTGTTAGCTGCAATTTTTCGGAACGACTTAACATTCTGCACACTATCTAAAAACAGAATGTACACACATCCTCTAATTCCATTAACCGTTTCGTTACTTGATGCAACTGCCAAATCGGTATACCCATCATTGTTCAAATCGCCAATATTGGCTACTCCAGCTCCAAATGAACCACTATTGGGCAATGAAGCTATTACATCGCGGTTAATTTGTTTGTAAAATTTAATTGTACCGTTAGCATTAAGGTAGAAAAAAGTTACTGCACCTGTCTGAGAATTGCTAGCTCCCGCCCTTATATCACCCACAGCGAGATCAGAAATCCCATCATTATCCAAATCACCCATATTAGAGATGCTATTTCCAAATGCATCGCTAAAATATATTCCAGTTACTCCTTCACCTTGACCAAAACGAATGTATGACTTTACTGTTTTGTTTGAGTTCAATAAAAGAACATAAACTAAACCTTTGAAATTGTTTTGATCATATGTTCTTACTGCTAGATCAATATTTCCATCTAAATCTATATCACCTATTGTTGTTGATGATGATCCAAAGATTCCAATGCCGGATGTTAATCCAGTAAACCCACCACTGGTAGCACTAATTTTATTAAAACTTTTAACAGTACCATATTGGGCAAACAAAAGAAACGGAACAAACGTAGTTAGGGCGAGTAAAAGATGTTTTAATTTCATGAGGTTTAAATACTATTGGTTCAACAAATTAGTACAATTTTATTGGGAGATACAAATTGTATTGAGGTTTTTTTCGCAAAATCTCATAGGCCGCATAGAATCCTTCAAATATGGTTCAACAATCGATACATATAACCACCCCGGCCTGCGGCCACCCCTCCTGAAAGGATGGGAACACGTCCACACAATAATTTATTTACACAACAAAGCTGTATCCAAAATCACCAAATGGAAGTGTTGTGCCGAAATCACTTCGGCACTGTCATGTAGAGCCTTTGCGCTGCCATAACTGAGGGGTATTAATTGGGTAGGTTTTCTAAGCAAAAACTTCATGTGCCGTATAGCATCCTTCATGAGTAGTTCAACAATCAAATTTTCAAAAAGCTATTGGCACATGAACAACCAGTCAACAAATGCCCCGAGTACTCGGGGCTACGGTCTGTGCTTACTCGAACCGACTGTAACTGATTAACTTTTCAACTAATCAACTAATCAACCTATCAACTAAAAACCAACGCCTACCTTCCAAAAGGCATCTTTGGCATCATGCCTTTGGGCATTCCGCCACCTTGCATTTTGCTAAAGGTTTTCATCATTTTGCGCATTTCTTCAAACTGTTTTAACAGCTGATTTACTTGTTGAATATCTGTTCCACTTCCGCTAGCAATACGTTTTCTGCGGCTGCCGTTAATAATATCGGGCGTTTTACGCTCGTTAGGAGTCATGGAATTTATGATTGCTTCAATGCCTTTAAAGGCATCATCACTAATATCTAAATCTTTTACGGCCTTGCCCACACCTGGTATCATACCCATCAAATCTTTTAGGTTACCCATTTTTTTGATTTGCTGTATCTGGGTATAAAAGTCTTCGAAGGTAAATTGGTCTTTTAGTAATTTTTTCTGAATGCGTTCAGCTTCTTCTTCATCAAACACTTGCTGGGCACGCTCTACCAAACTCACAATATCACCCATACCCAAAATACGTTGGGCCATACGATCGGGATGGAATTGATCTAACGCTTCCATCTTTTCGCCCATACCCACAAACTTAATGGGCTTATTAACTACATTTTTAATTGATAGTGCCGCACCACCGCGGGTATCGCCATCTAGTTTAGTTAAAATAACGCCATTAAAATCCAACACATCGTTAAATGCTTTGGCTGTATTTACGGCATCTTGACCAGTCATACTATCAACCACAAACAAAATTTCGTTAGGGTTAATGGCATTTTTAATATTGCCTATTTCGGCCATCATTTGCTCATCAACACTTAAACGACCTGCAGTATCCACAATTAAAACGCTTGCGCCTTGAGCTTTTGCTGCTGCAAGTGCATTTTGCGCAATGCTAACTGGGTTGGTGTTTCCTTCTTCAAAAAATACAGGCACACCAATTTGTTCGCCCAATACTTTTAATTGCTCAATAGCAGCCGGACGATACACATCGCAGGCAGCCATCATAACAGTGCGGCCTTTCTTTTTTATGTAGTTGGCCAACTTAGCCGAGTGCGTAGTTTTACCCGAACCTTGTAAACCTGCCATTAAAATTACAGCAGGACTTCCTTGAATATTGATATCTTCGGCTTTACCACCTAGTAACTCGGTTAACTCATCGTTTACAATTTTGGTAAGCAATTGGCCGGGAGTAACACTGGTAAGTACATTTTGGCCCAGTGCTTTTTCTTTAACTGTATCGGTAAATTGTTTAGCAATTTTATAGTTAACGTCAGCATCTATCAACGCTTTACGAATTTCCTTTACGGTTTCGGCTACGTTAATTTCGGTAATTTTACCTTGCCCTTTAAGGGTTTTAAATGCTTTATCGAGTTTACTACTTAAGCTTTCGAACATAATATTTGCGTACTTTTAGAAGCCGCGAATATAATCATTCTGATTAAACGGATGTACTGGTTTTAAAATTTGCTCATTACTAATGCACCATTTTATTTGCGCAATACGAACTTGCAAAGGCATCGGGTTTGGCTTTAAATACAAAACCCATGCTTAGTATGTAGCCCATTGCCTCGCTTAATGCCGTGTTTGATTTAAATTGTGGATTGGTATTAATATCGGCATGCACTTCTAAATCTACTTCGTACAAATCAAGCAATTCGCACAATTGGTAAGCTATTTCAATTGATTTTGAAACCTCCAACAACATACGTTCTTTAATGCTCATGGTTTGTTTGGTGCTTTCGCTGCTAATAAGCATAAAGCCACCTTTTTGCTGACGCACAAAAACGATAACAGTTGCAAACTCGGTGGTAGTACCGGTTACCTGCGAATCGGTACCTATGCAAACTTTTAATTTATTGCCTTGTTGGGTTTCGGAAATAATAAGTTGCTCTACTTCGTCAACAATGTTTTGCGTAATGGCTTGCCCATTGAGCCTACGCCAGCTCATAACTTTTGATGAATTAAACGACATAGTGTATTTGGTTAGTTTGTTAGTACCAAAATACCTATGTTAAATTAATATAACATCATCAAAATCAAAATGTTTGCTTATTGTTTACAACTACTTGCCTTGCGCTTTAAAATTGCGTTCGCAAGTTTGTATGGCTTTAATTAAATCGTATTGCGAAGCACTTAAAATAAACGCTTTGCCAGGCTTACAAAACAGCATAAACTCATCAACCTGTATGGGCAAAATTGTAGTTGCGCGCAGCACCAATGCTCTGTTGTAAATTCTATCAACCCGTTTTTGTTCTTCCATGTAGGCCATAAACTCTTCAAAATGCGCAGCATCTCGCCCCTCTTTACTAAACTGCTGGTAAATAGCCGTAAGCGGACTCATCATACTGCCTTTTGGTCTGTCTAAAATGCGGCTGTAATCATTCATCAACGGGTCGTTTTTTAGATACTCGGCAGCGGCACGGGCAAGGCTATCGCGTTTTGGGTTTGACGACAAAATTTTAACTTCTTTTAAGCGTACATTTTTGGGTTTTAGCAACACCAAAATGGTATCGGTATTATGCTCAAAAGTTAATGTACTGCCAATAACTAATGCACTATCGTAACCAATAGAAGTAATAATAATGGTATCGGTGGCAAGCATAGGCATGGCAAAGTATCCGCTGCGGTTACTTATTTTACGCATACCTGAGTTTAGGTTGTAAACACTGGCTAATTGCACTATTTCGGCCTGATTTACACTTAGCGTGCGACCAACTAAAATATGATTTTGTTGCGCAAAACCATCAACCCAAAAAGCACAAAAAATTAACCCTAAAAATAATTTGTAAAACTTATGCATGAACTATACAACGAAAAAATCGATTTTTGCGACACAAACATACATCAAAATTGCAAACATTAATTTTAAAATCAGGTCGCGAACGTTCGCTAGTTAATCGTCATCCTTGGGTTTTTAGCGGTGCTATTAAAACATTACCTAAAGCTCAAAATGGCGAAATTATAAAAGTATTAACCAACCATAACGAGTTATTAGGCTACGGATTTTTTTCGCCCAATAGCCAAATTACTTGTCGTGTTTTTGAGTTTACCAACGAGGAGTTAACCCTTGATGCCAATTTTTGGAAACAAAAAATACATCGTGCATTTGCTTTACGCAAAACCATTTTACCCGAAAACACCAATATTTACAGGCTAATGCATGCCGAAGGCGATTTTTTACCTGGAGTAATTATTGATGTGTATGATGACACCGCTGTAGTGCAATTACTGATTAAAGGCACCGAGTTAATTAGCAATTTTTTGTTTGATGCTTTGCATGAAATTGGATTAAAACACATTTACCTTAAAACCAAACAAAACACCCAACGCTTGGAAGAAGTTGGATTAGAAAGTGGATGGGTTGGTGCCGAGCGAAGCATGCCTATTGAAGGAAAAGAAAATGGCGTAACTTTTTTGGTTGATGTAGAAAAGGGACAAAAAACCGGTTTTTTTATTGACCAACGTGAAAACAGAAAAATACTTGGTGAGTATAGTAAGAATAAAAAAGTACTTAATACATTTAGTTACTCGGGCGGATTTAGTTTGTATGCATTAGCGGGTGGTGCAACCTTAGTACACAGTGTTGATAGCAGTAAAGATGCCATTGAGATGTGCGATAAAAACGTAGCGGCAAACTACAAAATAGAAACACACCAAAGTTATGTGCAAGATGTTTTTGAGTTTATGCAACAAAACAAAGAAGACTATGATATTATGGTTTTAGACCCACCAGCGTTTGCCAAAAATGCACGTTCGGTACCTAACGCAAGCCGTGGTTATAAAAACTTAAACCTAATAGCTTTTAAACAAATTAAGCCAGGCGGTTTGGTATTTACATTTAGTTGCTCGCAACATATTGATAGAGACTTGTTCCGTAAAATAGTATTTAGTGCGGCTGCAGATGCCGGCAGAAATGTGCGAATAATTAAACAACTTACCCAACCCGAAGACCATCCTATTAATATTTTTCATCCCGAGGGTGAGTATTTAAAAGGATTGTTGCTACATGTAGAATAATTATTGCTTTAGGCACGATGATTGCTTAATATGCAACTGCTTAATCCAACATGAAAAAAGTATTTGCGTTATATCTGATGTTAACCAGCTTGTGCATGAGTGTTGCCTATGCACAAAAATCATCAGATAAGCGTGTACTTACTAACCCCGAGTTAAAACAATTGGCCAACTATTGCGACTCGTTACAACGCGAACTTAAAATTATTTACAAGCAAGAGTTAAAGGAAAACTCACCGTGTAAATATCAACCCCAACGTATTGCTTTGGTGCGCAGTTACCTTTGGATTTTTCAGTACCTAACACAAGGCGTTGATGTGCTATCCATATCAACCAAAGATGTAGTAAAAATATTGGGCAAACCCGATGTAACCTATCAGGTAGCAAACTATCAAACTTTTCAATACAACGGTATTAATAAGCCCTATTTAAAGCTAAAGAACTTTAACTACCAGTTAATGTTTAACAACAAACAACTTATACAGGTTAAAGCAGCAAAACCTTAATTGGTTGTTTTTTATTTTGGTTTGATTGTGCATTATTGCACATGCAGTATTTTAAGCCCAACACACAGCTGGTAATTTTTGATATGGATGGTTTGCTGATAGATTCAGAACCATTTTGGAAAATGGCCGAAAAAGAAGTTTTTGGCAAATTGGGCGTGCATTTAACCGATGATTTATTGCGGCAAGTAATGGGCTTTAGATTAAGCGAAGTGGTAACGTATTGGTATAATTACAAACCTTGGCCTAATCCTAATTTTATACAAACAGAAACAGATGTATTAGCCTGTGTTAAGCAACTTATTTTGCAACATGCTAATGCTTTGCCAGGCTTATTTGAAGTGTTGGAGTATTGCAAGCAACATCAATATAAAATTGCACTAGCCTCATCCAGCGCTATGGAGTTAATTGATGTGGTGGTTGACAAGCTAAACATTCGCCATTATTTTGATGTAATTTGGAGTGCACAATACGAAGCATACGGCAAACCACATCCAGGTATTTTTTTAAGTGTAGCCAAACAACTTGAAATTAACCCTACTAATTGCTTAGTTTTTGAAGATGCAATAAATGGCGTAATAGCAGCAAAAGCCGCACGTATGCAATGCATTGCTGTTCCCGAAGAGATTAGTTTTAACGACCCAAGGTTTGCCATTGCCGATGGCAAAGTACCTAGTTTACTAAATGTGATATAACACCATGAAATTAAAAACAATAGCCAGCATACTAAGCTTAGCTTTTATTTTTGCAAGCTGCGCACATAAAACAATCAACAAATCTATTGCTGCACACTACCCCTACCATGAAGCGTATACTCCTACCGACACTAGCGATGCGATTACCGTAAAACCAAATGAAAAATTGGTTGCAAGTACTCAAATTGGTTATGCAATACCCGTAAAAAGATTACTAATTCCATTGGTGGTTTTTACCCATTGGAATTACATGTACAAGTGTAATTTAGATACAAAACAGGAGCTTGAAAAACTATGCAGTGATATAAAAGCGGATTGCTATAAAATTAAATTAGATAGCATTTTTGGTAATCAAAAAATAGAACTTACTATAGAGGCTGCACCTACCAATTTTGTGTATCAACAAAAAGGTTTTGCACTCATTTATTTAGCTGGATATTTATATAACTACAACCAGATAGTATATCCAATAGTAAAAGAAAATTTAGTGGTAAGCTATAAACTTTTTAGTAATAAGGAGCTGATTAAATCGGGCAAAATAACCATAGCTGATAAACGTATTGAAGCGGCTAATCCGAACACAAGCACCACTAAAATAGTTGATTTGTACGTAGACCTTTGTAGAGAAAATATACTACTTTTAAGAAAAGAGTTTATTGCCCAATTAGAAAAAGAATTAGAGCAATAAACTCTTGTTTGAGATTATAAGTTTTGTTTAAAGTAATCGGTAATTTTTTGCATTAAGTGTACGCGGTCTTTACCCAATACATTATGCAAGTGTTTTGGATAAACAAAGTAATCAAGCTGAACACCTTCATCAACACATTTTTTAATGTACTTTAAACTGTGTTGCCAAAGCACCACATCATCATCGGTGCCATGTATTAGCATAAGCTTACCTTTTAAACCTTTTACATGGTTTAATAAATTATTTTCTGCATAGCCTTGAGGATTTTCTTTTGGTGTATCCATGTAACGCTCGGTATACATAATCTCATAAAGATTCCAATCAATTACTGGCCCACCAGCAACGCCTGCTTTAAACACATCAGTTTTACTCATCATGGTGGTGGTCATAAATCCACCAAAACTCCAACCATAAATACCCATACGTTGCGCATCAACATACTTCAACGATTTTAAATATTCAACACCTTTTAATTGGTCGGCTTTTTCCTCAACACCTAATTTGCGGTGTGTAACATTTTCAAAATTTAACCCACGATTTGCACTTCCTCTGTTATCTAAAGTAAATACCACATAACCTTGTTGAGCCATGTAATACAACCACATATCAGCACCACCTAACCAGCTATTGGTTATCATTTGTGCATGCGGACCGCCATATAAATATACTAATGTTGGGTACTTTTTAGCATCATCAAAATCTGCAGGTAAAAACATTCTGCAATTTAAATCGGTTACGCCATCAGCTGCTTTAATTTTAAATAGGCGCATCTCGCATTTTTTATAATCAGCAATTGGATTGATAGCGTTTAAAATCACCCCTTTTTCAGCACCTTTGGCATCTAAAATACTTACGTTGCGTGGTGTAGTTGTATTGGTAAAAACATCAATAAATAATGAACCAGCATCGTTTAACATTAACGTATGCACACCAGATGAATAGTTAAGCTTAGTATTTTTACCTGTGGCTAAATCAACACTATATCCAATTCTATCCAATCCATCTTCAGAGGCTGCAACATAATAAGCTACATTTCCGGTGGCATTAAAACCTAAAAACTGAGTTACATCAAACTTACTTGTTGTTAATTGGCGCTCTAATCTTCCATTACTATTGTACAGATACAATTGGTTGTAACCATCACGCTCGCTCATCCAAATAAATTGCTTAGGATTGTTTTTGCAGAAAACAATAGGATGTTCAGGCTCTACATATTTGGCATGAGTTTCGGTAAACAGCGTTTTTACAAACACACCAGTTACCGCATCATACTCGTTTAATTTCATTTCATTTTGAGCACGATTTACAACCGCTACATATATTTTTTCTTCACCTGGCCCCCACGATACATTTGTTAAATATTGATCTAATGGTAAACCAGTTTGAAGTTTTACTGTACGGCCTTTTACCACATCGCGCACATAAATACTTACCACATGGCTTTCGTTTCCGGCCATTGGATATTTAATTTTACGTTGGGTAGCAGGAGCATTTTCTAATTCGTAAATCGGGTAATCAGTTACAAGGGCTTCATTCATTTCGTAGTAAGCCAAGCGTGTTCCATTTGGCGACCAAAATAAACCACCATCAATGCCAAATTCATTACGGTGCACCGATGTTCCATTTTGCATGCCATATGCTCCATTGTTGGTTATTCTATCGCCTTTTGCCCCATCATCAGTAGTGCCTGTTCCCTTGTTTTCTTGGTATGATAAAAGGCTACTTATCCAAACATTATTATCAACCACATAAGCTACTTTACCCGTTTTAGGTTCGTAATTTATATGCTCGGCATTATCAGGTAACATGCAAATTAGGGCTACGTTACCAGCTTTAATATCGGCTTTGTAAATGCTTTGTTTTACGTTAAATCGAAATGATGTTTCATTAATCCAAGTAATTGCCCCTATTCTTTCGCTTGGAGTAACACCAATAGTGGTTTTACCTAATAACGAATTATAACTTGCAACTGTCAATACTGTATCTCTCAATAAGGTTTGCGCATCTTGCATTACCACACAATCTTTACCATCCTTTTTAGCCAAATATGTAAACTTATTACTTTGAGGCACCCAAGCTAAACCGGGTAAACGAGCTGGAGCTAAAGTGGTACGTTGTTTTAATACCGCATCTTCAATGGTTAACATTTTTTGTTGAGCAAAGGCTACAACAGGAAACAAAAAAGCTATTATAAATCTTTTCATATGATACTTTTACTTAACACAAATAAACAATTAAGTGTAAAAAAGCCCGACTATTTTTTGATAGTCGGGCTAAATTGTATGTTAAAATCAATAATTAATAACTATTCAACATCATTGGCATTACCAGCATCAATACATCTTCGCCTTCATCGCCATTTAAAGGAGTTAGTACACCTGCACGGTTTGGCTGACTCATTTCTAATTGAACTTCTGAGCTATCAACAGCGTTAATCATTTCTGATAAGTATTTAGAGTTGAAACCAATTTCTAAATCTTCACCTGTGTATTGACATTTCAATTTTTCTTGTGCTTCGTTTTCAAAATCAATATCCTCGGCACTAATAGTAAGTTCGCTACCTGCTAGTTTTAAACGTATTTGGTGAGTTGTTTTGTTTGATGTAATTGAAACACGTTTAACACCAACTGAAAACTCATTTTTATCAATTTGTAATACGTTTGGATTTTCTTTAGGAATTACAGCGTTGTAATCAGGATATTTCTCGTCAATTAAACGACAAATTAAACTTACATCACCAAAGGTAAAGAAGGCGTTTGAGCGATTAAACTCAATTGTAACCTCAGTATCATCATTAGGAAGAGATGATTTTAATAGGTTAAGCGCTTTTTTAGGTAAAATAAATGTTTCTTCAACACCTGGTTTAACATCATTGCGTTTGTAACGTACTAAGCGATTAGCATCAGTAGCAACAAAAGTAATATCATCATTAGTTAACTGAACAAAAACCCCTGTTAAGTTTAAACGTAACTCATCGCTACTGGTTGCAAAAACCGTTTTAGCAATAGCACGTTGTAACACTTTAGCTGGTATGGTAAATTTTTTACCATCATCAACCACTGGATTTTTAGGAAACTCATCGCCTTTTTGAGCAGTAAGTTTAAATCTTCCTGTATCGTATTTAATTTCAACAGCACCTTTTTCTAGGTTTATAGAAAAAGCCAACGGTTGATCAGCTAATGTTTTTAATAAATCAATTGTAGTTTTAGATGGAATAGCAATACTCATCTCCTCTTTAGCTTCTACCTTAATGGCCGTAGTCATGGTAGTTTCTAAATCGGTTGATGAAATTTTTAACTCACCGTCTTTTATGTCAAACAAGAAATTATTTAAGATTGGAATAATTGGTTTAGCCACCACAACCCCATCAATGTTTGACAGTTGCTTTAAAAGCGTTGTACTATTTACAATGAATTTCATTTTAATTTTAGATATGGTACGAAAATAAGTGCCTTAAGCATGCAATTCAACACAAGTTATTCACAGAAAAAAAAGTTTAAATGACAAATATTGTTCAGATTATTTAAGCATTTGGGGCATTTTACAACCTGAGCGCTAAGCCATAATCATGCGCATAACCTTGCCATATTGCAGTAAAACAAATAGATTGCCAACATGAACAAAAAAAGCAAGCATACTTTACCTAACCCTGCCCAAACAACAATACCCCAATCAATATATTGGTTTATTGCTGCCCTTAGTGTACTGCTATATATCAATACACTAAACCATGGTTATGTATTGGATGATGAAAGCTTGCTTGTAAACAACACGCTTACCGAATCGGGGTTTAAACACTTTTTGCAGCTAATAACTACCGGCTACCGAAGCTCCCTAACCTACACAGATTATGAGTTATACAGACCCATACCTAAAATATGCTATGCACTATTTTGGCAAATAGCTCCTGCCAATCCCACCCTGCCACATTTTGTTAATATTTTAGTGTACACAGTATGTTGCTTGCTGTTGTTTAAAACACTAACAAAATCATTACAATTTGATACTAAAATTGCCCTTATTACTACTTTACTATTTACAGCACACCCCATACATACTGAGGTAGTAGCCAATGCTAAAAGTTTAGACGAACTTATGGCCTTAATGTTTAGCTTAATAGGGATTAACTATCTTTTTGCTTACTTTAACAATGCACCTAAATATGTGGATTTAATAATTAGTGGGTTCTTTTTTATGTTAGCCATGCTTTCGAAAGAGAGTGCGGTAGCAATTGTAATCATTTCACCTCTTTTGGTTTGGTGGACTAAAAGAGTAAGTTTCGCTAAAATTACCCCTTTAATCATCCTTATTTCGAGTTGTATTTTTACCTATTTTATCATCAGACAAAGCGTTTTAACAGGCACTCCTGATGCTACAGATATAACAACCAATTATTTAGTAGGAATTTCGAGTTGGACAGCACGCACCGCCAATAGTTTGTACATAATTGCTGTTTATTTACAACAATTAATTTTACCAATAAACTTAACCAGCGATGCCTCATTAGCCACATTTTCATCAATAAGCATTTTAAACTGGAAATTACTTGTAGCACTTGTTCTAATTAGCTTTTTGGTATTTAGCATTTACACCAAAAGAAAACATCATACCTATGCCCTTTTAGGTGCGTTGTTTTTTTGCATTACACTAACACCTGTTTCTAACTTATTTATTTTAATAGGTACCAATTATGGCGAGCGTTTATTGTTTATCCCGTCAATTGGATTTTGCCTTTGGCTATCATCCATTATTACCGACTTTATTCAAAGTCAAAAACAGGTATCTATTTTTAATACCGCCTTACCAAACAAACAAGCACAAGTAATACTGGTGATTACTGTTTTATTTGGACTACAAACCGTAGCAAGAAATATGGATTGGAAAAACAATCAAACCTTATTTAGTAGTGATGTGCAAAAAGTGCCTCAATCAGCAAGGATGCAAGCATACTTTGCTAACGCAACTATTCAGCCCAGCTACCTTGCATCTGTTTCGGCAATAGAACAACCCAACAAAGTAAACGAAGCGATACAGGCATTTAAAAAAGCCATACAAATAGTCCCAACATTTCATAAAGCACAACAATCGTTGGCCCAGTTATACCAGCAAGTTGGCGATAGTGTTAATGCCGAATTGTACTTTAAAGAATCGATTAAAAACGATGGCAAAAACCCTTTCTATTTGAATAGCTATGGCAACTTTCTTTTTGCACAACGAAGATACACCGAAGCTGAAAAAGCATTTAGACAATCAATAATGTTAAAGCCTAATTTTGCCGAGGCATGGATGAATTTAGGAAGTATAATTGCCAATGACGCAAAAACAAGCATCATGCAAAGCACCAATAGCGATATCATTCCAACAATGATTACTGATAAATTGATTATTGCAAAACTTGATAGTGCTTTGGCTTGCTTTAATAAAGCACAAAAAATAGATCCTCAATTTGCCGAACCTTGGTATTATAGCCGTATTACATGGATATTAAAGGGAAATAAGATACAAGCTGATGCCGACTTGGCTATTTATAATGAACTTAAAAGCCAACAAGAAAGGCGCTTAAAATTGCTGGCCAAGGCTCAACGACAATAAAACGGGCTAAAAACACAATTAGCAAACAGGCTTATAAACAAAAAAATGCAGACCGACCGATCTGCATTTTGGCGGAGAGTGAGGGATTCGAATGCAGACGTGTAGTCTGCATCGAGACCGAAGCGTCTCTACCCATAATACTTTCCTTATTTATACTTTTCAATAAATTGAATTAATCGCTCCCTATTTAAGTTTTTGAGTTTGCCTTCTAATATCATGGCCTCGCTTCGAGTTGGCTTTTCTATTACTAATACCTTTTCCCAAGGTTTGTATGGCGAAGTGTATTTTTCTGTACCTGAATTATGGCGAATTAATCGTAAACCAAAATTATTTGTTTGACCTATATAGTATTTGTTATGTGCTGGTGAGTATATGATGTAGACAAAATACATGGCCTATAAACAAAAAAAATGCAGACCGACCGATCTGCATTTTGGCGGAGAGTGAGGGATTCGAACCCCCGGACCTGTTACAGTCAACAGTTTTCAAGACTGCCGCA
>CAZJHS010000051.1:0-22103 GCA_964545895.1 uncultured Chitinophaga sp.
TATCTGCCATGAAAATGATGGATGAAGTGAAAGCCAAGGGTGGTAAAATCACTTCGTTTAAATCGTTTTGTGGTGGGTTGGTTGCGCCCGAGTATGACGATAATCCTTGGAACTATAAATTTACTTGGAACCCACGTAATGTGGTTTTGGCAGGACAAGCTACTGCAAAATATTTAGCGCACAACGAATTGAAATTTATTCCTGCTTCGCGCATTTTTACCGAAACAGAACAGGTACACATACCTGGCCACGGAGATTTTGAAAGTTATGCCAACCGCGATTCGTTAGGCTACATTAAACCGTATGGCATTGAAAGTGCACACACGGTTTTACGTGGTACGTTGCGCAAAAAAGGATACGCTGCGGCATGGAATAATTTAATAAAATTGGGTTTAACTGATGATTCGTTTGTGATACATAACGCCAACACATTAACACACCGCCAATGGCTAAGTGCGTTTACCCCTGGCACTCACCTACCCGATTTAGAAAATAGAGTTTGTACGTTTTTAGGTTTATCAAACCAAAGTGAGGAATTAAAAAAACTACAATGGCTGGGCTTGTTTGATGAAACCCCAATTGGTATTGCCGAAGGGACTCCTGCTGCAATTTTGCAACAACTTTTACAACAAAAATGGAAACTGCAAAAAGGCGAGTTGGATATGATTGTAATGCACCACGAGTTGGATGTAGAAATAAACAACAGCACACAAAAAATAAGCAGTTCGTTGGTGGTAAAAGGCGAAGATGAAGTGCATACAGCAATGGCCAAAACGGTTGGATTACCCATGGCAATTGCTGCAAAACTTATTATGCAAAACAAAATAAGTTTACGTGGTGTGCACATGCCAATTGCACCACAACTTTACTTGCCAATTTTAGCAGAATTGGAAACGTTTGGGGTGAAGTTTGAAGAGCGTGAAATGTAAGTTAACGAATAAAGAGGTAAACGCTTGTATTTCTGATAATAAATTAATAATATCGCATATTGCAATATGCGATATTTTATGAAAAAAGACTCTTATCAAATGAAGCCACAAGATATTGTAGTGGCTTTAGAAATTTTGCTTCATCAAAAAAATGGATGGACCCAAAAAGGTCTTGCAGCATCATTAGGCATAAGTCAATCTGAAATTAGCCAATCTATAAATAGGTTAAAATATAGCGGATTAATGTTAGATGAAGGACAAGAAGTAATGCGGTTAGCCTTGTTCGATTTTATACAATATGCTATAAAATTTGTATTCCCGTCAAAACCCGGCAGTATGGTTAGAGGAATACCTACATCACATGCTGCACCTCCTTTAGAAAAACTCATTAACAGTACAGAAAAGTATGTTTGGCCATACGCAAAAGGCAGTGTAAGAGGACAGGCTATTACACCACTTTACTCAAGTATTCCAGGTATAATAGATAAGAACCCAAAGCTGTATGAACTTTTAGCATTAATAGATGCCATTAGAGTTGGCAACAAGCGAGAGCAGCATATTGCTACTATTGAAATGCAAAAAAGAATTGTAGATGGAGAATAAAGCAATCAATCTTCAATTGGTTAGACAAGTTGCGCTAGGCCTTGAAGAAATAAACGAACATGCTGTATTTGTGGGTGGAGCAGTTGTGAGCCTTTATGCTGACGATGATGCTGCCGAAGAAGTGCGCCCCACAGATGATATTGATTTCACCATTCAGCTTACTTCTTATGTTGATTTTATTAGACTCAGCGAACAATTAAACAGCAAAGGATTTGCACCAAACCCAGCAGGACATTCCATTTGCAGTTTTCTTTATAAAAACATCAGCATTGATATTATGCCCGCAAGCGATACCGAAATTGGCCCTGCAAACAAATGGTTTACTATTGGATTTGATTATTTAAAAACAATAAACCATCAAGAGTGTAATATTAGAATATTTAGTTTACCTGTATTTTTAGCATCAAAATTTGAAGCATTTAAAAATAGAGGTAACGACTATAGAACAAGTCATGATTTTGAAGACATTATTTATGTTATTGATAACTCACTTACTGTAATTGATGAAATACAATCTGCACCAAGCGAGATAAAACTATTTATTAAAGATGAGTTATTAAAAGTGGTGAATAATAAAAATTATAAAGAGATTGTAGCAAGCCAATTGCATCCAAACAGCATTGCCACTCGACTTCCAATTATTCTAAACAAAATTGAAACAATAGTAAATTCTATTTATTGAAATTGCTTGCCCGTGTAAAAATCACGGGCAATTTTTTTGTACGCCTCTGTAGGTGTTCCATCGGCATTAAAAACCACAAAAGTGCTTAGTTTTACTTCGGCCTTTTGCAATCCAAATTGCATAATAATGCGGTTGGCCTCCTTGCCTTCTTTTTGCACCATGTTTATTTGTTGCTGCAAGTACAATTCGCTTGCTTGTGCTAAAAACACAGCGGCTTCGGCACTGGGCAATATCAACCAAAAACTACCCGTAGGTGCTAATAGTTGTGCAACTACAGCTGATAACTCATCAAAAGGCAAGGTGCTATTTTGCCTGGCTGTTAAACGTTGTTCGTTGGTTATTTCAAAATTTTTGCCTGCCACAAAGTATGGCGGATTACTGATGATAAGTTGATATTTGATAGGGTTAGTTGCTGCAAATTGCTGAATTGAATTTGCATAAACCGTTAGCCTATTTGCCCATGGCGAGGCTTCAAAATTATGTTGCGCTTCAAGTGCCGCTTGTTCATCAATTTCAACCGCATTAATTACTGCTTGTAAATTACGTTGCGCTATCATTAAAGATAATAAACCTGTTCCTGTTCCAATATCTAGTACATGTGTAGCATCAGCAACATCAACTAAACAACCTAACAACACGCTATCGGTGCCAATTTTCATGGCGCTGCTTTGTTGTTGCACCGTAAATTGCTTAAAGGTAAAAGCACTCATGCAGGTTTAGTTATTAAATAATCCATGCGGTAATGCGCGTATGCAAATGTGTTGGGTTGATTTATTTTTTGACCAACCACGTGCAAGTTTTCACAAATGAGTTGAAGTTCGTTTTCGTCCCAAAACTTGCCCATTACATTTTTGCCTTTAGCCATTTGAACCACCAAACCCGCAATTTTACTGAGTGTATTGTAATGCGCAAAAAACTTAGCACGATCAGGCACATCGGTTAACAACAATTTACCACCAGGTTTAAGCAAGCCTAATAAATTTTCAATCACCTGTCCACCTTGTTTTACGGTTTCAAAATACTGAAACGAAAAACACAAAGTAATTGCATCAAAGTAATTTTGGTGTAGATGGTATTGATGCCACGTTTTTAAATGCAACGCATCGGCCACATCAAAAACTACAGCTGTTTTATTTTGGTTGACGGCCGTTTCAATAAGTTTTGGCGATAAATCAACTGCTAAAACGGATGCACAATAAGGCAATAACTGCTGGGTAAACACACCATTTCCACAGCAAACATCAAGCAAATGATGATGAGGTTGCAGGTGCATGGTTTGCGCCATAAAAGCCGCTTGCTGCTGCATAAGTGAGTACATGCGTTCGGCAGTTACACCATTACGTCCTACTTGCTCTAAAGTACTTGCTTGTTCAGCCTGCTTATCCCAAAAATTTAACCAATTCATGTTATTGTGGGGCAAATTACAAAACAGATTTACAAAATCACTATGCTTGATTTTTTGTGTGTTAGTGTAAACTTAACCAGGTAGATTTTATACATTCAAATTTTCCGATTATCATTGCATCATGGCAAAAAAAGGCGGAGGCAATAAAATAACTCGTGCGTTTAAACAATTAACACAACTACTTTTTCAGTTGTTTGTTATTGGTTTTCAGTTTGCCATGCTCCTTATTATTTTGTACCGCGTAGTACCCGTGCCGCTTACCCCACTGCATGTAAAAAGGGTGTTTGAACAAGTTGCCGATGGCAAACCACTTAAACTAACCAAAGATTGGCAGAGCATTGATTATGTAACGGATAAATTTTGTTATGCTGTTTTAACCAGCGAAGACATTAAATTTATACATCATTACGGATTTGATTTTGAACAAATTTACAAATCGGTAAAAACCGGAATGAAAACGGGTAAGAAAATGCGCGGAGCTAGTACCATTAGCCAACAAACGGCCAAAAATTTATTTTTTACACCTACCCGCAGCTGGATTCGTAAACTACCCGAAATGGGCATAACTGTTTGCTTAGAATTACTTTGGACCAAAAAGCGCATTTTAGAAGTTTACATCAACATTATTGAAATGGGTGATGGAATTTATGGCGTTGAGGCCGCTGCCAACGAATATTTTAACAAAAGTGCAAGTAAATTAACCAAAAGAGAATGCGCTTTAATTGCCGCTTGCTTGCCTAATCCACGCAGGTTTAAAGCCAATAAACCCAGTAAATACATAAACCGCAAAGCCAGTGTAGTGCAACGCTACATGTACAAAATTGGTAAGTTACCTTGGAGAGAAAAGGAGCAGTAATGCGAAGTTCTTAGTTCATAGTTTTTAGTTCATGGTTCTTTGTTTAAGGTCAAAGGCCGCAGGTGCAGACCGTAGCGTCTGCATTTTTGGTTGATGGTTTAAAGGCTCATGGTTAGTAAAACATTGGAAACTCCCTTTGTGTTCGTTGTGTAATCGTTGTGTTCGTTGTGGTTAACTAAACTTTTAACCTTTAACTCTTAACCTTTAATCCTTAATTAAGCATTCAACATTCACAACTCAGCTTTTGGAAGTTCGCTATTAGCTTTTGGCGATTGCACTTAAAATTGAACTAACTCGTCTGTGATTTTCTGTGTTTTCTGTGAGAGGCTCCTTAACTCAACACTCATAACTAATAACTCAAAACTTAGCTTTTGGAAGTTCGCTATTAGCTTTTGGCCATGGCACTTAAAATTGAACTAACTCGTCTGTGATTTTCTGTGTTTTCTGTGAGAGACTCCTCAACTCAACACTAATAACTAATAACTCAACATCCATAACTCAACCTCCCCTACTTAGGAAGTTCAACCACCACCATGGTACTGCTTACTTTAGCTACATCAACCCTAATACCGGCTTCGTTTATTGTCCATAATTCGGCTTCGCAAAAATGCATGCGACTACCAGCTTTTATTACCCAACCACGCGCATATAATTTATTTCCCAAACCTGGGTTTAAATAGTTTACATTTAAGTTTGATGTTACCACACCATAGCCTCTTTTTACCAAAGTATATGCAGCAAAACCACTTACCACATCGGCAAAAGTTGCGGTAACTCCACCGTGCACAAAACCCATTTGTTGCAGGTGTTGTGGCTGCAAATCAATACTGGCCTCCACCTCACCAGCCTCAATACGATAAACGTTTATGCCAATAAAGTGCGAGAAATGATTGCCCAAAAATTTCTCTTTTACCAATTCTACAAAATCAGGTTCAGCAGGTGTAAACTTTATCATATTCATATTTTTTGTGTACTTTTACCGCCTGCGAAAGTACATTAAACGTATGCAAAGCCAAACAGAATCAACACACATTTTTACCTATACCGATAGCGAACTTAACCTATCGGCTAAAGAAAACTATTGCTTAGATGTTTGTTTGGCAGCCCACAAAATTACGTTTACACTTCATTATCAAAACCGCATTTGGGGCTTTAGGTACTTAAATGTAGCTACTTCTATTTTTGAAAGCAGCTTGTTTACCTTGCAACAACACTTGCAATTGTTAGAGTGGTATGCTCCAAACTACAAGCAAGTGCGTGTGTTTATTGATAACGAATTATTTACTTTGGTGCCCGATGCTTTGTTTGATGCGCAACAACCCGAAACGTACCTACATTTAGTACATAAAGTTACGGCCAACCAAGTGGTACAAAGTACGCGCTTAAGCAATCAGCAAGCGGTATGTGTGTATGCCATTAACCAATCGTTTTTGCAATTTGTAAAACAACATTTTAGCAATGCTAGTATTAATCACCAAGTAGTTAATTTACTGCAAGTGGCGGCTTCGTTTACCAACGATGAGTTGAAGCAAAACTTACTGGTTAACTTTAATCAAAACTTTATTACCGTACTGCATTACCACAAAAACGAAATTAAGTTTTTAAACACCTACCCTATTGATGCCGATACGGATACCGTATATTTTATACTTTCTATAGCCGAACAATTGCAATTACCTGCCAGCAAGTTTGGTATTTTTATTTTGGGTGATATTTCCATCACTTCATCAACTGTTGGGTTATTAAAAAAATACATTCCAATGGTTACTACCATTAGCCGTTTAGAAGGCATACAATATCCTTTGTCGTTTCGCGAGTTTCAAGACCAACAAAACTATTTAGCTATACACACCTTATTGTGCGAATAATTAGTGGAGATTTAAAAGGCATTTTAATTAATGCACCTAAAGGCTTGCCCGTGCGCCCTACTACCGATAGAGCCAAAGAAAGCTTGTTTAATATTATTGATAACAACTTTAATATTGACGAACTTACGGTGCTTGATTTGTTTTCGGGAACAGGAAATATTGCTTACGAGTTTGCATCGCGTGGAGCGCAAAAAATTACGGCTGTTGATTTAAACTTTAAGTGTGTAGAGTTTATAAAAAGCATGAAAGACAAACATCATTTGCAGGCTTTAGAGGTAATTAAAAAAGATGCATTTGTGTTTTTAAAAAGCACTCCCAACACGTACAATATTATTTTTGCCGATGCACCGTATGCGCATCGAGATATTAACCAATTACCCAAAATTGTTGCCGAGCGCAACTTACTTAACACCAAAGGTTGGCTTATTGTAGAGCACGAAACTACCTTAGATTTAGACCAAGAACCCAACTTTAGCCACAAGCGTGTTTATGGACAATCGTGTTTTAGTTTTTTTACTGCCACGGTATAAACTTGGTTGGCTTAATTATAATTGCCATATTGCATAAAATAACATTACAATGAAACGCATTGCTTTATTTCCGGGTACGTTTGATCCCATTACTATTGGCCACTTAAACCTTATTGAGCGCGCCATGCATTTGTTTGATGAAATTGTAATTGGCATTGGTAACAACAGCAGCAAAAGCACGTTGTTTACGCTTGAGCAGCGAGAAAGTTGGATAAACGAAATCTTTAAAAATCAACCAAAAATTAAGGTACAAGCATACGAAGGATTGACCGTGAATTTTTGCGAAGACATTAACGCGCAATACATTTTACGCGGCCTACGCAACATGAGTGATTTTGATTACGAAAAGAATATTGCACAAATGAATAAGTTGGTAAAGCCAACTATTGAAACCATATTTTTGATGTGCGACCCAGCGTACACTCCAATAAGCAGTAGTGTTGTACGAGATTTAATTAGAAATGGTGGCGATGCCGCTGCATACGTTCCTAAAGAAGTGGTGTTTTAGGTTTTCTATATTACTGCTCTACTTTTTTAGGGAGCAATAAAACAGAGGTTCACAAAGTTTTCCAGAGGTATTTTGGAGTTATGGTTTTATGGTTTTGGAAACAGTCTCTTCGAGTAAAAAACGAATGAGGCACGAATAAGTTTTTTGTATCGAGAAGTGATTCACGAAAGTTGACTTCTGGCTTATAGCTAAACTTAAAACTATCTTCCTTCTCGATACTTGCCCCAACGCTTAATCCGCCCAATGCAAACTCGAAGTGACTGAGTTTTACGAACAGCTAACACAACCGCAGCTATATTTTACCGGAGAGACACAGCGATTTTTGAGACATTGACGCTGAATAGAGAAATTTACTCCGCAATAATAGAGGTTTCCATATCTCGATTCTCATCTCTCAACTCCAATCAACCAATCAACCAATCAACTAATCAACTAATTATCTAATTAACCAATTATCTAATCAACTATTCCACCAATAACACCTTACTTTCCATTCAACAACATCTTTACCGAATCGGCCGACATTAATTGTGTTGATTTTGCATACCTAAACTCTACAAAGTTTACCAATGCACGCACTTCAATATCTGTTAACTTGGGGTTTGCTGGCATCTTAAGATTATAATCAATACCATTTACCACAATAGGTTTAAGCATGCCATGTTTAATAATGCTTGGCAACTCGGCTCTATTTAGTACAATGTAATCGGCATTTAATAGCGGAGGCACAATTTGCGCCAATCCTTTACCATCTAATTGATGGCAGTTAGCACAATGTTTTTCGTACAATTGTTGCCCATGAGCAACCTGCTGCATATCAACAGGAGTAACCGTTTGGTTACATGCCATCACCAAAACCAATGCACCCAAAAACAATAATAATTTCATTATTTTTCGGTTAAAAGCAAATCCATATCCTCCATTAATTTATCTACTTCTTGGGTGTTGGTTCCATCATAAATACCGCGCACGCGCAGTTTTTTATCAACCAAAATAAAACCACCACTATGTACAAAACCACCTGGCTCTGTGCTATCGGCAGCAGCCGAAGCGTAATAACCTTTTTCGGCCAAGCTATAAATAAACGAGCGCTTACCTGTTAAAAACATCCACTGTTTTCCATCGGCACCAAGGCGTTTGGCATAATCGCGTAATACTTCCTTGGTGTCGTAATCAGGGTCAATGGTATGCGATAAAATCATCACCTCTTTATTGCCTTTAAATTTATCGTACACCCTAATCATTTCCTTTTTCATTACCGGGCAAATGGTTGGGCAACTGGTAAAAAAGAAATCGGCTACATACACCTTACCCATTACATCTTTTAAGGTAATTGTTTGGCCATCTTGGTTGGTTAGTTCAAAATCCGGAATCTCTTGGTACACGGTATCTACCACGGGTTGTCCGTTTACATAATTAACCTCAGCCGATCTATTTCCTAAAATAGGCAAATGCCTTTCGTTGCTTGTATCATCGGTAGTTTGGGTTGATGAATTGTTGCTACAAGCAGCTAATAAAACTAATGCCGAGTAGGCTAATAGGTGAAAATATTTTTTCATGTAAAGTAAAATTATGGCGTAATAACTTGGCCATTTTTAATGGCTTGATAAATGTGTACACGTAAACTATCAACCAAGGCTTTTTGGTGATTTAAATAACTTATAACCGTGCTATCGGTAGCCTGTTCAGGAATTTTATAAGCACGCATCCAATGCATCATATCCTTATCGGCTTTGTGCAATTGTTGGGCAATATTGGCATACGTTAAACTATCGTTGGTATTGCGTGCGGCTTGCGTTAAACTATCAAATTTATCGGCCAGCATAACCACTTGCCCCATGCGCGGCATAACCTCATCATGTATGGCTAGCACTTCTTTTTCGAGTGCAGCAATTTGGGTTGTTTTTTGGGGTGATGATGGATTGCAAGCAACCAATAGTAAACCAACAACCCAAACACTAAACAATTTAATTGGCATGTATTTTATGGTAATTTATTAAAACGCAAAACTACCATAAAATACACATCAAAAAAATGGAATAGTAGGTTAGTTTAAGCTATTAATCCATGCGGCAATTTTAAGCGCATCTGCCTTAGGCACGTTGGTAATCGGAGTCATGGCTGTGTACTCGGGCCAATGCTCGGGTTTGGGTTTGGCAATAAGCTCCACAATTTGTTCATCGGTGTAATTTAACTTGGCCACTTCGGTGTAAGCCGGACCAACAATTTTTTCGGCTGCTGCATGACACGATAAGCACGTGTATTGATTTAGCAACTCATTAATTTCGGTTGGCACCTCAACCTTAGCATTAGCAGGTGGTGGCGTAGCTGCCTCTGTTGTTGTTGTGGTGGTGGCTGTTTGTGCCGTGTTTGAAGCTTGGCCGCAAGCAGCAAACATGGCTACTAAAGCGGCAACAGGTAATACGTATTTTTTCATGTTAAAGTGTAAAAATTAACACGGTAAACGTATAAAGTATACAAGCAATTTTTTATGATACCTGCCCTAGTTTAATGCTGAATTTTATCAGCAGAATGGCCTTAAATAAATGTAAAGTAGACTTATGGTTTTAGGGCGGGTATAAAAATTACAACTACCCACTTTAATCAATAATTTGATGAATGAAAAGCGAGAGGTGAACCGGGGTGTGGTTTAAACTTACATCAACCCCAATTAATTATTTACGGCACCTTGTTCAATCCACTTACTTACCCAATTTATTTTGTAAGGGTGCAATGGCCCAGCTGGTGGCATTCTGCGCAATGGGTCGGTTTTAATTAAGGAGCTGTAAAGCAAGCTTTTCCCCGGCTGATAAGGCACTACAAATTTTACCACACTATCGTATTGGCTTAGCTCAACCCGCCCCGCTCTGGAGCCATTGCCATGGCAGCCACTAAAATTACAATTGGCCACCAACAAAGGTTGTATGGTTTTGGCAAAAGATATTACGGTATCGGTTGCTTGTGCTTTTACCAATAGTATTTTACGGCTAGCAGTTTGTGTTGCTGTTTGCGCATAAAGCGTTACCCAAGTGCTATCGTTTAAAATGGTGGCTGGGGCAATGTATAGGTTGTTTGATGCAATTAAACCAGAATTGGGAGATATTGTAAAGGTGATATCACCATCGGCATGCGACACATAAAAGCTAACCGTATCGCTTGTTTTTGCCACATTTGTTGATGTATTTAACTCCATGGAAAACTCGCCTGGAGTTGTGCAGGCACTTAAAGTAAACATTAGTGCTACCCAAAAACGCTTTACTATTAACATTATTTTTCTGAAGGTGATTTTGTACTGGCAATTTTAACCAAGCATTGCAAGCAAACACAATCATTGGTTTTCATTTTTAATGCAAGTAATTGTTCGGCCGATAATATTACAGCACTACAATCGCAGTTTTTTATATCAAAGGTATTACACACAAAAGTGCTACCACATAATGCGCATGTTTTGTTAAGGGGTGTCATTGGCAACTACAAGTTTACGCATTATTGTTTGATGGTTAACCACCATTTTTATATAATAAATACCATTATTTAAAGGCGGCAAAGTGTAACTTGTATCTGTTATTTTATCAGCTAATACCAAACCGCCTAGTGCATCATAAATTTGCAAAGCTGTATTACCAGCTAAAGGCAGCGTTATTTTAATTACACCGCCTTGTTGGGCAGGATTAGGATATACATTTATTTGATGTTGAGTATACACTTCGTTTAATCCAACTTGTGTATTTTGATGTATAACACCCACGGCATCTAAATCAAACCCCGATTGTGCAAATGGTGTAGGCCAAGGGTCGTTAATGCGTTTACCTTCGCTATCGCGGCTAGCGTAACGTGCATCAAGGGCTCCAACTACATCAATAATTTTTACATGTGTAATGTTACTAATATCTAAACCAGCTATTCCGCTTAGTTCGTTTAAATCAAACGGAGTTCCGTAATTGGCTAAATATTTACCAGCAAGGTTGTGTATTTTGGTAGCATCTGTTCCTTCAAACGAACCAATTTGTGCTGCCGAATCGGTATTGCAAATGGCCGGAAATCTAAAAAAGTTCACCCCATCACTACTTACCTCTACAAATGCTAACTCTAAAAAAGCTGTTCCAGGTTTTAAGGTTTGGTCAATAAATCCGTTTTCAAAAACGGCAAAATCGTATCCATTGCCATTTACAATAGGATGAGCAAAAGTAACCACGGCTTGTCCGCCATCACCCAAACTAACAATACCATTGGCTGCTGGGCCAGGCACATAGGTACTATCGCCAACTTGTGCTAAGCCCAAAGTTTGGTCGGCTATGTTTTGCCAACCGCGTGTTATGGTACATGCTGTTGCCCAATTAATAAAAACGCTGCTATCTTTATGTATAGCAGTGGTGCCGGCAATGCCTGCCTGTGGTGCAAATTGTGCAAATGCGGTTAAATTAAAGGCTGCAAATGCAAAGGCCAATAGTGGCTTTTTCATGGTTTACAAATAAGTAAGGTAACAATATTAGATAAGCACAGCTTAGGCCTAACAAGGCTTTGCGGTAGTTATCACTTTTGCTCCCGAAAGTTTAACTTACAAAAAATTACTTGGCAGGTATTCTGACTTGTACCCATTTTAAGCGGTCTTCCCATTGCGTTTAACAACAGTGACAAAGGTTTTACTTAAAATAGTAGCGGTACTTACAGCAGCGGGCACTGTTTAGGCATTTCACCTAATTCCCTTTTAGTTGTTTAGTGTGTGCTAAACAAACCAAGTGGTGCAAATATATACACAGGTTTTTGTCCACAAAACACAATACCAATAAATAAACCAACCATCTGAAAACCAGCAATAATGATGTGCAAAAACAATTAAATGTGAATTAATGATATAAATTCTTAAAATCAGTCAAGGTATTGTCGGTTTAAGGTATATTTTTGCTGATGTATCATAAAACAACTAATGGCTAAAATTAAATTTAACAACAGCGACCCTGTATTTTTTAACACCCTGAAACAACGCGTTGATGCCTACTTTAAAGAAAACAACCTAAAAGCTACCGGAAACTACAAGCTTTACTCTAAAACAATTATACTTAGTCTTACGCTACTTGCTACCTATTTATTGATGGTATTTTTCACCCCTGCATCGGCTTTACTTAGTTTAGCTGTTTGTATTATAATGGGCGTAAATGTGGCTGCTATTGGCTTTAATGTAATGCACGATGGTGCTCATGGCAGTTACTCAACCCGTAAATGGGTAAATGCATCAATGGGTTTTAGCTTAAATGTATTGGGCGGAAACGTTTACTTGTGGGGCTTAAAACACAACATCAACCACCACACCTACACCAATGTAGAAGGTTTAGATGATGATATTGATATTGAACCATTCATTCGTGTTCATGCACATCAACCTAAACATTGGTACCATAAATTCCAGCATTTTTATGGTGTATTTTTATACGGCATGACTTACCTATTTTGGGTATTTATGAACGATTTTAAAAAGTACTTTACAGGTAAAATTGCACACCATACTAAAATGCGCAAAATGGAAACTGCAGAGCATTTTAACTTTTGGATAAGCAAAATACTTTATGTGTTTTTCTTTATTGCAGTGCCGTTTTACTTTGTGGGTGTAGTGCCTACCATTTTAGGTTACTTAACCATGTGCTTTACTGCAGGTGTAGTAATTGCAATTGTGTTTCAATTGGCGCATGTGGTGCAAGAAACTCAATTTATTACCCCAACCAGCGATGCTATGAAAATTGAATCGGAATGGGCAAAACACCAAATTGACACTACAGCTAACTTTGCTACTGATAATAAATTTGTAAGTTGGTTATTGGGAGGGTTAAATTTTCAGGTTGAGCACCATTTGTTCCCTAAAATTAGCCACGTGCATTACCCAGAAATCAACAAAATAGTAAAGCAAACTTGTGCCGAATTTAAATTGGCTTACAAAGAATTCCCAACGGTTTATCAAGCAGTACGCTCGCACATGTTGCATTTAAAACATGCAGGCCAAGCAGCATAAACCTACTAAACATACTTTCAACAAAAAAGCGTCCCGAGTGAAACCTCGGGACGCTTTTTTTTATGACGTTAGATATAGGAAGTTAGAGGCTGGAGATTGGAGGTTAGAATGGATGTTGGATGTTGAATTTTAAATGGTTAATGTTTAATGAGGGATAATTTAACTTTTAACAAAGAACCATGAACTATGAACTAATTCCGCTTTACATCCTTAAGCAACTCGGCAATCGAAATGTAAGTATCTAAAGTATCAGGATTAACCTCGGCCCAAGGTTTCCAAATGGCTTGTGTAATGCTTTCTTCTTTTTGTGGGGTTAACTCAGGCACACCATCAACACGCATGGTATACCAATGGGTAATTTTTAAATGAAAAAAGTTCTTCAATTTATACACGTGAAAAGTATCGGTTAAAGCCTTTTCAATAGTTAATCCAGTAATACCACACTCCTCCTCCACTTCGCGTATTGCACTTTGTTCGTTGGTCTCTTCGCCTTCCATTTTACCTTTTGGCAAATCCCATTTACCCAAACGCTTAATTAGTAAAACCTCGTTATTGGCATTAAACACCACGCCACCGGCTGCTTCAACAATAGCAAAATGTGTACACACATCTAAAAAAGCAAACTCCACATCATCGCTAATCAACACAAAACCTTCGTGCTTTTTTCCTTCGCAATCGCGTATGTACGAAGCCGTTTTTAGTGGATCGTAAGTAACACGTTTACAGATTTTAAATCGGCTATCAATAGCCTCGTCTTCGCCCACAATAATAAAGGGCTTATCGTTTATGAAAATTTTATACATTTGCGCTATGCAACAGGTTAATACTACAGCCGCGAAGATAGCGGAATATTTATTAGAAATTAACGCGATTAAACTAAGACCAACCGAACCTTTTACTTGGACTAGCGGCTGGAAATCGCCAATATACAGTGATAATCGTTTATCGTTATCGCACCCACATGTTCGTAATTTTATTAAAACAGAGTTGGGCAATTTAGTTCGTGCCGAGTTTCCCGAGGCACAAGCAGTAATTGGTGTTGCAACTGCAGGTATAGCTCCGGGTGCATTAGTTGCCGATGAGTTAAATTTACCTTTTGGCTATGTTCGTTCAGAAGCTAAAAAACATGGCATGGGCAAACAAGTAGAAGGCGATATACAGCCAGGACAAAAAGTTGTGGTGGTTGAAGATTTAGTATCAACGGGTAAAAGTAGTTTGCAAGCGGTGCAATCATTGCGCGAGTTTGGTTGCGAAGTAGTTGGTATGGTATCTATTTTTACCTATGGTTTTGATGCCGCTAAAGAAGCTTTCAATCAAGCCGAGTGTCCTTACTTTTCGTTAAGTAACTATAATGCGTTGGTTGATTTTGCTGCCTCAAAAGGTATCATTAAACCCGAAGAGTTAAGCGTATTAACCGAGTGGCGCAAAAGCCCCGATACTTGGGGTCGTTAATTTAGTAACACAACTAAGCATAACACACGTTGAACAAACTTAAAGAAGCTATTAAGCTAGTATTTGCCATATACTTTGGTATTGTTACCATATTTGGCTTTTTGGCATTATACCTTGGTTTTTTAATTACATTAAACAACCCCAAATGGTATAAATATGGTCATGCTTTACGCAAACTATGGGGCCGTTGGTTGTTTTTTGGCGGCTGTATTTGGGTTAAACACATGGAAGAAGTTGAGTTTGACAAAAAAAATACCGCATACGTAATTACCCCAAACCACACCAGCAAGCTTGATATTGTAACTTTAACCGTAAAGCTAAATGTACATTTTAACTTTATGGCTAAAATTGAGTTAGCTCGTGTTCCGGTGTTTGGTATATTTTTCAGAACTATTGATATTGCTGTTGATCGCAAAAGCGCGCGCCAATCGGCATTAGCCTACCAACGCTCGGTTGATCAATTAAAAAAAGAAAAACGTAGCATTGTTATTTTCCCCGAAGGTACCATTCCGGCTCATACGCCAAAAATGGGTAAGTTTAAAGATGGTGCATTTAAGTTAGCTGTTGAAACACAAACGCCAATTTTGCCTGTTACCATTATTAAAAACTGGGAAATTTTACCCGATAACGGCAAGTTTAGATTCAGACCCGGCCGTGTTATTCAATACGTGCATGCACCAATAAGTACGGTTGGATTAACTGATGATGATATACCGGCACTTAAAATTCAAGTGCATCAATTAATAACAAATAAATTAGCAGAATATGGATATAAGCAATGAAATGGTAGATAAGTTGGCTGATTTGGCTAAACTTGAATTTACTGCTGATGAAAAGGAAAAGTTAAAAGGCGATTTAAGTAAAATTACGGCCTTTGTTGAAAAACTAAACGAACTTGATACTACTAGTGTTGAGCCGCTTATTTTTATGACTGATGAGGTTAATATTTTACGTGCTGATGAAGTACATCACCCAATAACTAAAGAAGAAGCCCTGCGCAACGCACCTGCAAAGGATAGCGATTACTTTAGAGTACCCAAATTTTCATCAAAATAATTGCGTTGGCCACTATGCCTTTGCGCTTTTATTGCACATTAGTTTTTGTAGTTGGACTTACGCTTTGCAGCAAAGCCCAACTGCAAATAACCGAGCTTACCCAAAAGCAACACATAACCGCCCTGGTTCAAAAACACTTGCTGGGCGATGGCATTAAACTTATTAAGGTTGAATACCAAGGCAACAACCAAGCCGTAGGAAGTTTTACCAACACACAACGCCAAACCGGATTTAGCAAAGGCATTGCCCTAAGCACCGGCCGAGTGGTGCAGTTAGCAGGCACCAACAACCGCCCAAATGCGGGAGCCAATTTTGGCAATTACTTTTTTTTTGATGAGGATTTAATTACCAAGGCCAGCCAATGCGATGGTGCGGTATTAACCATTGATTTTATTCCGCTTGCCGATAGCTTGAGTTTAGCTTTTGTGTTTGGCAGCGAAGAGTACCCGGAGTTTGTAAATAAGGAGTTTAATGATATGTTTCAAATGCAACTTCAACCCTTGTTTATAAAAACTAAATCAAAAAATTTAGCTATGCTACCCAATAAAAAAATGGTGAGCGTAAACAACATCAACGCAAACCAAAATAGCGAGCTTTATATCGACAATACAATTCCCAACAGCCCACTTTACTACATTACCCAATTAGATGGATTAACACAACCCATTTACACCGGAGCCAAAGTTGCCGCTGGCAAACCCTACAGGCTAAAAATTATGCTGGTTGATTTAGAAGATTGCGAATACGATAGCGGCATTTTACTAGAGGCATACTCGCTCAGAAGCTTATCAACCAAACCCAAAATATACACCCCACAAACGCAAACCTACCGATTTAACTTTGCCACCAATAAATCAACCTTACCCCAACAAGATTTGGCTTTGGTAAAAAGGCTAGCCGATAGCATTGGCCGATTTAGTTTTGATAGCATTGTGGTATTTGGACATACTGATGATGTTGGAAATACAGATAGCAATACGGTACTATCACACAACCGAGCAGTATATTTAACCAACCAATTAGCATTAAGCGGAGTTAAATGTGCTAAATTTGTAGCTATTGGCAAAGGCAGCAGCATGCCATTGGCTAACCAAACCAATAAGGCCATCAATCGTAGGGTTGAAATTGTATTTTACCGAAAATCGAAGTAGTAAAAGTAACCACATGAAGCAATACGGATTAATTGGGTTTCCGCTAAAAAATAGTTTCTCGGCTAATTACTTTAATCAAAAGTTTACAGCCGAAGGCATAGATGCGCACTATCAAAACTTCAGCATCGAAACTATTGAAGAGTTTCCTTCCATTATTGCTCAACAACCCAACCTTTGCGGTTTAAATGTTACCATACCATACAAACAACAAGTAATTCAGTTTTTAGATAAGCTTGATGATACTGCCGCAAAAATTGGTGCCGTAAACACCATTAAATTTGAACACAACAAATTGGTTGGTTACAATACCGATGCTTATGGTTTTGAAAAAAGTATGCTTCCGTTGCTAAAAGTATGGCATCAAAATGCTTTGGTATTGGGTACCGGTGGTGCATCAAAAGCCGTACTTTATGTACTTAAACGATTGGGTATAAAATTTACCCAAGTAAGCCGAAACCCAGATGCAGGCTTATTGTACGAAGAGTTGGATAAAGGCTTAATACGATCGCACCAAATAATTATTAATTGCACCCCATTGGGTATGTTTCCTAATGTAGAAACAGCTCCTGCTATTCCGTACGAATACATAACCAACCTACATTTAGCCTACGATTTAATTTATTTGCCCAACGAAACCCTATTTTTAAACCAGTGTAAACAGCAAGGAGCAGTTACTCAAAATGGTTTAGGTATGCTTCAGTATCAGGCCCAAAAAGCATGGGAAATTTGGAATAAATAACCAACAACCATTGTATTAAAAGGTAATGTTACCTTTTTGTTTATATCTAATTGGTTTGGGTTGATGTTTTTTCGTGCCAAAAACCCAAATTTGGCGCTATGAAGTACATATTGTCTCCCTTTATTTTTTGTATAACAGCCTTGCAATTAATGGCGCAAGAACCCACTGCACCGAAAGTAATTTTGCAGGGCCATACCAACGATGTGGATGTAGTAGCCCGCTCATCGCAAGGATTTATAGCCACAGGCTCCTCTGATTTTAAAATTAATCTGTACAAAATAGATAGCCCGCATGCCTTAGTAAAAACTTTTGGCGGACACATGGGCCCAATTACTGCGCTTGCTTTTAGCAAAAATGGCAAAATGATGGCCTCAGGTGGCGAAGATCGTTTGATACAACTTTGGGATTCGACCATGCGCACAGCCGCACGATTAGAAATGCACAAAGACCGCGTAAACTTTTTAATTTTTGATAACACGGGGCGCTATTTGTACTCGGGCTCTGATGATAAAACCATGTTAATTTGGGATACCAAAACAGGTAAAAACATCAAAACAGTAACCAACACTCAACCCATATCGGCAATAGCACCAACCTCCGATATGAAAATGATTTACATTGCAGGTTCGGAACCTAAAATTAAACTGATGAATGTAATGACCGGACAAGTAGCTAAAACCTTGGATGGCCACACAGATGCAGTAAATGATATTGCCATTACCCCTGATGGTAAAACAATGATCAGTGGATCAAACGATAAAACAGCACGCGTTTGGAATTTAATTACAGGCAAACAAGTACGCATTTTACCAGTAGATTGCTGGAAAGTACTAACTGTAAGCATTAGCGATGATGGCAAATACGCCACCACAGGTTGTAACGATGGTTCGATAAAAATTTGGGAAATAGAAACAGGCAAACTCATCAATAGCATTTATGCCCCGGGAGCCATTGCACGTAACGTTGTTTTTAGTAAAAATGTGCAAGAGATTTTAGCTGCATTTATGCTAACAGAGGGTACCAATTTTGGACTACGTGTATACGATAGTAAAATTACCTTGACGCCAGTCAATGTTTCAATAAAACCAACCACAATTGCCACCGATAGCATTAAAAAAGTGATGCCAGCGGGGGTGAAACCGGCTGTTGCACCAAGTAAAATAGCACCTATTAAAGCAAAATAACAAATCCAATTATTTCAAAAACAACAAGTTGCAGAACATATTTGGAACACTTCTAAAGTTGTAGCTTTTTTTATGACTTATATTGGAGTTACATGTAAAAATACCATACATTCGCAATCTGAAAAAAAACCGAAAAATTATTTTCTAATATACCTAAAATGAAAATTGTTACATCTGTATTAAGATCGCTGGTTATCGTCACAGCACTATTCAGTTTATCCCTATCGGCAGCATTCGCGCAAACAGCCGAAGAAGGAGAAAAACTATTCAATGCCAACTGTACATCATGCCATGCTCTAAACGAGAAAGTGGTTGGTCCTGCATTAAAAAATGTTCACACCAAACGCAAAGAAGAGTGGTTGGTTAAATGGATCAGAAACTCACAAGCTTTAGTTAAAAGTGGTGATGCTGATGCAGTAGCAGTATTTAAAGAAAACAACGAAGCATTAATGACTTCGTTTGAAAACCTAAGCGAAAAAGATGTAAAATCTATTATAGCTTACATTAAAAATGCAAGCGTAGCTCCAGCTCCTGCAGCAGCAGCAAGCGTAGCTCCAGCTGCTGATAATGCAACAGCCACTGTTGCAGCAGCAAGCAACGATTCGTTAGAAACACGCATTAACTGGTTAGTAGTAATTGTTATTGTGTTGTTATTCACGGTTATCGTGTTTGTGTTTGATATTTTAGGAAAAGTAGGTGAAATACAAGGCAAACCAGTAGTGAATTGGAACGGCATAAACTCAAAAATTATGTTAGCATTCGGTTCTATTGGTATCATTGCTTCTGCATGGGAAATATACGAACATGGTAAATTAACAGTATTCAATCAAACTCCTGCGTCAGCGCACGGTGCTGAATACGATAACATGTTTATGATTACCTTAGCATTAACAGGCGTGGTGTTCTTCTTAACTCAAGGCTTGTTATTCTGGTACGCATACAAATACAAACACTCTACTAAACGTAAAGCATTATTTTACCCAGATAACCATAAAATAGAATTAGCATGGACCGTAATTCCGGCTATTGTATTAACTATATTAGTGGTACGTGGTTTAAAAACTTGGACTGATATTACTAGCAACAACGATCCTAAAGCGCGTATTGTTGAAGTTTACGGTTACCAATTTGCTTGGAACGCACGTTACAGTGGCGAAGACAACAAATTAGGTAAGCATGATTTCCGCCAAATTGGTGTTATCAATGCATTAGGTGTTGATACTAATGATGCAGCTGCAAGCGATGACGTGGTTACTAACGAATTACACTTACCAGTTGGCGAGCCAGTAATGTTAAAGTTCCGCGCTAAAGATGTTATTCACTCAGCGTATTTACCACACTTCCGTGTACAAATGAACGTAGTACCAGGTTTACCAACTCAGTTTGGCTTTACACCTAGTTTAACTACTGCCGATATGCGTGCTAAATTAAACGACCCTAAGTTTGATTACGCTATATTATGTAACAAAATTTGTGGTGGTGCTCACTATCGTATGAAAATGAAAGTGGTAATCCATTCTAAAGAAGATTTCGCAAAATGGATGAGCGAACAACCTAAATTGGTAAACAAAGCAAGCGTAGCTCCTGCTACTGCCGAAGTTGTAACACCAGCAGCTAAATAATTTTATTTTTAACAAAGAACTAATTACGACATAAATATACATATGAGCACGCACACAGCACACATTGATGGAAACCACCATGACGCTCATGATCATGGCCATCACCAAGAGACTTTTATAAGCAAGTACGTATTCTCGATGGACCACAAAATGATTGCTAAGCAATTTTTGGTTACTGGTATCATTATGGGAGTATTAGGCATGGCTATGTCATTAATATTCCGTTTGCAATTAGCTTACCCTGATATGAAGTTTCCGTTTTTGGAAAGTGTAATTGGCCAATGGGGTAAAGACGGTAAATTAGATCCAAACTTTTACTTAGCATTAATTACAATACATGGTACCATTATGGTGTTTTATGTATTAACTGCTGGTTTAAGTGGTACATTCTCAAACTTATTAATTCCATTACAAGTAGGTGCTCGTGATATGGCTTCTCCATTCATGAACATGTTATCATACTGGTTCTTCTTCTTATCATCAGTTGTATTGGTTTGCTCATTATTTGTTGATGGCGGACCAGCTTCTGCAGGATGGACAGTTTACCCACCATTATCGGCTTTACCTAAAGCTATACCAGGTTCTGGTACAGGTATGACCCTTTGGTTAGTAGCAATTGTATTATTCATTTTCTCTTCATTATTAGGCGGTATTAACTACATCACAACTGTATTAAATATGCGTACTAAAGGTATGAAAATGACTCGTATGCCATTAACTATCTGGGCGTTTTTAATTACTGCTGTATTAGGTTTATTATCATTCCCGGTATTATTAGGTGCTGGTTTGCTATTGATTTTTGATCGTAGCTTTGGTACTAGCTTTTACTTAAACGAAATTGTTGCCGAATTTGCAGGTGGTATTGAGCGTGTTGGTGGTAGCCCCGTTTTATACCAACATTTATTCTGGTTCTTAGGTCACCCTGAGGTATACATTATCTTATTACCAGCTTTAGGTATTACATCTGAAGTAATTGCAACCAACTCACGTAAACCAATTTTCGGTTACCGTGCAATGATTGGTTCAATCTTAGCAATCGCATTCTTATCATTCATTGTTTGGGGTCACCACATGTTTGTTACTGGTATGAATCCGTTCTTAGGTTCGGTATTTATGTTAGGTACATTAATTATTGCGGTTCCTTCGGCAGTAAAAACATTTAACTACTTAGCAACTTTATGGAAAGGTAACTTAGTGTTAACTCCTGCTATGATGTTTGCAATTGGTCTAGTATCATTCTTCATCTCGGGTGGTTTAACAGGTATTTACTTAGGTAACGCAGCATTAGATATCAACTTACACGATACTTACTTTGTTGTGGCCCACTTCCACTTAGTAATGGGTAGTGCAGCTATATTTGGTATGTTTAGTGGTATTTACCATTGGTTCCCACGTATGTATGGCCGCATGATGAACAAAACATTAGGTTACTTCCACTTCTGGATAACTTTAGCTTCGGCATATTGCGTATTCTTCCCAATGCACTTTATGGGTTTAGCAGGTGTACCTCGTAG
>CAZJHS010000052.1:0-11080 GCA_964545895.1 uncultured Chitinophaga sp.
TTCGCCACGCTTAGGTGCTGGCATTTTACGCCACGTTAAAAACGCCTGCGATGCGGTGGTAATTACTTGCTCATACTCGGCAGGGGTTGTATATTTTACTTTGCCTACCAATGCACCATCAACTGGCGAAAATATAGATTTAACGGTGGCATCGTTAGTACTAAAGTGTTGCTGACCAGTTGAGGTTCCGTGGTTAATTTCTTCTAGATGTAAACTTGTTAAAACGTCTTTTATCATGGTTTTTTTGTATTGTAATTCTGTGTTGTTAAAGGTTAACAAAATTAGCTATTTAATTGAAACATTTATAGCAATGTAGCTTTTACCATACGCATGGTTTATTATTAAATGGTTAGGTGTGAACCAAATTATGTACAAGTTGTATATTGTAAAAAATTTGGAACCATTGAATAACCGAATTATTAAAACCGTTTTAGCGATATTCATTTCGTTAAACGCCTTGTTAGTTAAGGCCCAAGATGTTGACATTGACTCGCTTAATAGCGCATTGTTAACCCACATTAACACCCAGCGTTTAGCTGTTGGGATAGAAGATTTAGTGCCTGCACAAATTATGGAAGATGCTGCACAAGATCAAGCCAATTATTGTGTACAAACCAAAACAGAAACTCCCACACAAAAAGAATTAAAGAAAAGTACGGCTGCCTTGCGTATCACTTTTTATGGTGGCATTAAAGATGGAGTTCCGCAAGAACTTATTTTTAGCGAGGCTGCTAAAAACAGCAAAGGAATTGAATACACCACAGGCGAACTTATTGCCCGGTTAATTAAAAAATTAGATAAAGCTAGTTCTAAAAAAATATATACCCGCCCAGATTTATACTATGCTGGTGTGCGTGGTTCGTTTGATCCCATTTCGGGAAAGGTATATTACTGTGTGGTTATGGGTGATATTAATATCATCAACAATACATCGGCCCATAGCAAGGATTTAGATAAGCGATATAAAGTAAGTAAATATGCTTTTCATTGGTGGATACGCAGAGTGGGTTGCCGCATAAACTGCGTTTTTGGCAAGTGCGATGAAGGCACCGTGTGTAATGCCTACGATGATTTAAAAGAATTATACAGCAAAGTTGATATTGATAAAGCCTTTTACATAGAGAAGAAAAAACTTTACTTGAAAGAAGACTTTAAAAAATACTTTATGAGTGATGAGCGAAACACCACCAAGCTTATTACTGATAAGAATGATAGATTGTTATTTTACATAATTGAAAAATCTCAGTTTCCGTGCAACACTAACTATAATATTTCTGTAGGAGCAAGTACGCAAACAGGGTTGGAAATAGGTTTAAAACCAGTAACTCTTCGCCAGTTAATGGCCAAGGGCGATGTGGCTATTGATAAATTACCAGAAGGGTTTTCGGGTGATTTTGAGATAAGTATTAGGGTGGTAAAATACTGTGACGAAAAAGTAAAATGCGAAGTGTATAATTTTTACGATAAGCTTATTAGGCTTAAGCCATACTTTACCCCTATTGTATTTGAAGATTTGCCTTTACTGTTAGATACCCAAACAGCCAAAACACCCGAACCCTTTATTGAGTTTAAATCGCTTAGCTGGAATATCCCTTTTGAGCGTAATAAATTTGAGTACAAGCAAACTGATATTGAACCCATTATTGATAGTTTAAACGAACCAAAGTTTACCATTAACGAAATAAAAATTACGGCCTACTCCAGCGTTGAGGGCGACTCGGTTAAGAACTTTGAATTGCAACAAAAACGTGCGGCCAGTATTGTTAAAGTATTAGAAGCAAAACAGCCGGGTGTAAAAATAAAATACACGGTAAAACAAGGCAATTCGTGGGATATATTCAAACGCCAAATTGTACTAACCAACTACTATTATTTGGCTGATAGCACGGCTGCTTATGTTAGACAACGACTAAGTTACGATACGGCCATGTTGCATAAGATTGAACCCTTATTGCAGGCCGAAAGATTTGCTGGTGTTGAAATGCGTGTTTCGTTTGATTTAAAAAAATTAGGCGAGGATGAGTATTGGATTTACCGCATACAAAAGGCTTTAGAGAAAAAAGATTATAAAAAGGTACTGAATAATCAAACAGCATTTATAAAACTTTATCAAGCAGGTAAGGTTTCGTATGATAAGTTTATGTCGGTTAAATTCCCGCTTGATAAAAGATACATCACCATGCTTAACAACCGTGCCGTATTTATTACCAATGCAACCGAAAGGTTAAAAGCATTTGAAGAAATTAATACCATTGACCCAAACAACCCTATTATTAAATACAACTTTTTAGCATTGCGTTTAAATGCACTAAGCACACTTGATAATACTGCACGCAACGAAGAGTTGCACATATTGTCATCGCAATTTGGCTCACTAACGGCAAATGCAATTCCAACTAAACTATACAACAGCTTGCGGTCTAGGTTTCATCCTATAACCAACGATAGCCGTAAATCTAAAAAGGGAGAGAACTATAAAAACATCAAAGATCTTTCGCAAAATAGTTCGATACAAGAAGCAGTATTTTTGGCCGATTACTATGCAGATCAAAAACGATTTGATTTAGCTGCACAAATTTTGGTTGACCATTACACCGAACTAAACGAAGAGCAAAAAGCACTTTGCAAAGAATACTGTTTACGCATGATTTACTACAGCAAAGCGGGTAAAATGGAAGGATTTGACAGACAATATCAGCAGCTGTTTAAGAAACTACAAAAAACAAACCCAGAAGTATTTTGCGAGATATTTAACTCTTCAAAAGTATCGTTTAAGTTTTTTGAAAACCTACACATTAAAAAGCTTTACTGCGAGAGTTGCGTAGATAAAAAGCAATAGTAAACTAACTATAAACAAAAAGAGCCTGCAATAAGCAGGCTCTTTTTTTATGCATTAAAACAACTTGTTTTCGCGAATTGCTTTAATAGGGTTAAGCTGATTTAGCTTTAACGTAAAGGTTATTCTTTCTCCATAATTCTTTTGATTATCATCCCAAATTTTAGCATTTATTGCATCGGTAAAAATTGGGAAATTTACCTGAAACACATCTTTAAACAACCAAACACTTACCCCACCTACATAGTGCAAATTAGCCTGATAGGCAACTGTGGTAACACCTGTGTTACCATTATTTACTAATGATTTAGAGTTTATAGCAGCCACATCAACAAAAACCCTTATTGGTAAAATACCGGGTATGGTAGAAGTAAAGTTTGCTGCAGCTAACCAAGAGTCGGTTTCGCCAAGGCCAATACCAAATGATCTAAACCCTGAACCATTTGGCATAAGTTGATGACCGAAAATACCCATTGTAGCACCTACTTCGGTTTGGCCACGTCCAAACTGCGATTCATCGTACATGTAATCGTAGTAACCATTATTTTCTGCTACCCTAAAATAAGCACGCTCATCGCGGTACATACTTGGTTTTTGTATAAAGTATCCGGCAAAAGCACGCACATAAAGGCCTTTCTTCTTCTCGCCATAATCAATAAACGTGGTGTACTCGGCAGTAATTTTTTGGAAAGTACTTTGCGCATTTCCCATTTGGTAACCTAAGTTAAACATATAAGGTCTGATTGCACGGTTTTGATTTATGGTATACTTGGCATCTAAAAACGAGTTGTGTTGTTTAAAATTACTAAACACTTTATTGGTTTGAATTTGCTCGTTAACCATTACCCATCTTACGTTTAAAGTTTTTTGTGCATCAATACGTGGGTTTTTCTTTTTAAATAAAATGGTTAAACGTGGCGCTATTTTTTCGTACACATTGCCCATTAGTTTATCACCAATAATAGCATTGCCAAGTGTATCAGCACCTATTACCTGGTTTGATGTATATAGTTTAGTGCCAAACCTTGCCACATCAACCCCAAGTTGCATTTCCTGTATTTTACCTTGGGTAAAGAACCTGCGTTGCAGCGAAAAATATCCTGTTACATCTTTTGTACCAAAAGCATACATGGGAGCTAATACAAATTCGGTTTTTTTGCGTGGCAAAATACTGTTGTAAAATGCCATACCTAACATAAATTTATTGTATGAGTTGGCCCCTAAAATTGGCGAGTAAAAAACCTGTTTCTTGGTTGGATTTTCGAGGTTAACAATTGGCTTTAGCGAAAGTGGGCGCGATCTTTTAAACATGCCCGAAGTACGGCTTGAGTTGTTGTTCCTGTATACATCTATACTTTCTTCGCGGCCATCAACCCAAACACGTTGTGCATTTGCTGCTGGTAATTTTACCTTTAGTTTTCCGTTAAATGGTTGAATCCATTTTTCAAAAACAATGCTATCGTTTTTAGTAGTTTGTATGGCAATTGGTGCCGCTAGGCCTCCTTTATTTTTAAGCTTAACAACCAGTGTGTCGCCTTGGTTTGATACACGTTTAAGCGCGTAATCGGGCTTTATATTGGTATTCATTAAGTCGTTAAAAAACCAATCTAAATTTTTGCCTGTATAACTCTTGGCGTGTTCAATAAAATCGTTAGGTAACGGATGTTTAAATTTCCATTTTTGATAGTAGGCACGCATCATACCATCAAAAACATCATCGCCCAAATATCGTTGCAATTGTAAAAATGCTAACGAGGCTTTGCCATAAATGATGGTTCCGTAATTTAAATCAGTATAATCTTGTGCATGTAAGGTACAAGGTTGATCGGTATTGTTGCGTGCGCTATATAAATACTGGGTTTGCATACCGCCAAATGCCGAAGAAAACAATGCACTCATATTGATGCTACCCGATTTAAACGCACCCTTTAATCCTTTATATTTTATGAGGTTAGATTTATAACCACAACGTGCTTCGTAATAATTATTTATGCTTTCATCCATCCAAGGATAACTACGTTCGTTGCTTCCTAAAATTCCGTAAAACCAGTTGTGTCCAACTTCGTGTATAATTACTTGTCTGTTTACATCTGTAATATTAGTAATGGTAGGGTACTCCATACCGCCACCTGCTAATAATGGCGTAACCACAACTGTTGCATGTTGGTATGGATACTCGCCAACCTTATCAGAGTAAAAACTAATAGCGGTATTAATATGCTCGGTTCCATCAAGTAATTTGCCTTTGATATCATCCTCAACAAAAAGCCACGTATCTACTGATTTACCACTTTTTAATTTTACCTCGCTTTTAGCTACTTTAAAATCTTTAGAAGCAAACCATGCAAAATCATGCACCGAGTCTTGTACAAAACGCAATGTTTTTGTTGTTGCTTTACTTGGGTGCGGAACATTAGCCGTGCGTGTACGCTGCAACCACCATTGTTTTTCGTCTTGTTGCTCCAGGTTTCCTGTTGCAGCAACCACATAATCTTTAGGAACGGTAATGCTTACATCAAACTTTCCAAACTCGCTATAAAATTCACCTTGGTCTAAGTACGACATGGGGTTCCATCCATTTATATCATACACTGCAGGTTTAGGAAACCATTGGGTAACACAGTACAATTGTCCTTGATGGCCCATGCGCGAAAAAACCTCTGGTAAATAAACGCGGAAAGAAGTACTGATATCAACCTTACTGCCCGAACCTAGTGGCTTTGGCAAAGTAAGTTTACATATTTCGTAACCACCATTTACAAACTCTACTTTTACTTTTATGCCATCAATTTTAAAGTTTAACGAGTCTATTTTACCTAGTTTGCCTGGCTCGCTGTAATAAAAGTCGGTTTTGCCGTTTTGCATTTGCTGCACAGCAAAAGGCGTTTCGTTATTTAAATAAGCATTAGGCCATAAATGAATATAAATTTCGGTGATGGTTTTTGGCGAATTGTTTTGGTACAATATGTTTTCAAACCCATGCAATACATTTAACGAATCGTTTAATGCCACCTCAATTTTATAATCAACACGCTGCTGCCAATTAGCTTGGTTAAGAATAGTTTGTGCCATTAAAAACTGGCTTGATAACAACGAAATAATGATAAAAAGTCTTCTAATCATACTTGCAATAACGTATTTTTTAACGAGGTTTATTTAACCGTTAAACGAACAATTGGCACTTCTGTTTTGGGTTTAGCCGCTTGCATATCCTACAAGGTTTAACTAGCAGTGGTTTAACTGCTTTTAACACCCCAATTTACTATATAAAAGGGGTAGTTGATGGTGCCGCTACGTGTTGCTTTTTTATCAAAATTTAATAAAATTATGCCTTTAGTGTTTTGCTATTTGGCGGCTAAGCAGGCTATTGCGGCTAAAAGTAAAAAACCGCTTGCTCGTTGTTCCTATTAATAATCATACATAATTTTTAGAATAAGGATGCCCTTTTGCTATATTTGTTTGCGATTAGTTGAACCATGATGAACGCTGATGATTTTTTAGATAATGAGGTGGAACAGGATGTGCATAGATACGAAAGTATGCTACGCAATAAAACGCAGGAGTATTTTGATGCCGAAACCTTAGAATCGATTTGCGAATATTATGTGAGCAAAGAAAAATTAAAACACGCGCTTGAGGTTACTTATTTTGGCGAAGAGCTTTACCCCAATAATGTGGGCTTGATGCTAAATAGGGCAGAAATTTTTATTGCATTAAGCAGGTTTGAAGAGGCCCTTGATGTAATTTATAAAGCCGAGGTTTTTGAACCCTACAACGATGAGTTGGCCTTACTTAAAGGCGATGCATTATTAAACCTTGGCGATACCGCCCATGCAGAAGAAGAGTTTAAAAAAGCACTACAGTATACCGATGATCGTTCTGATATGCTTTTTCAATTAGGCTACATTAACGAAGATTGCAGGCGTTTTGATGTTGCACTAACTTATTTTGAGCAAATTATAGAAGAATTTCCGAGTGCTGAGCAGGCGTATTTTGATGCAGCTAATACCTGCCAAATGCTTGATAAATCAATTGATGCACTAAACTACATTAATAAGCTTATTGATATAAACCCATACCAAGCAGATGCTTGGTTTTACTTGGGTACAGTATATTCAAAACTCAAGCAATCGGTGCAAGCCATTGAGGCTTTTGATTACTGTTTGGCTATTGATGATACTTACAATTTTGCCCGATTTAGCAAAGCCAATGAGCTAACAGAATTGGAGCAGTTTAAGGAAGCTATTGAAGAGTACAAAGCATCGCTTGATGAGAAAAAACCAGATGCCATTACCCTATGCAATATTGGTGGATGTTATGAGCGCTTAGACCAAGATATGATTGCGGGTTCATACTATCATCAAGCCATAAAAATTGACCCAAAACTTGCCGAAGCTTGGTATGGATTTGGTTTGACATTAGAAAAAAGTAAACATTATAAAGAGGCTGCAACCTATTTTACCAAAGCTATTTTATTGGAGCGCTCTAACATTGAATACATTTTAACATTGGCCGAAACTTTGTACCGTTTAGATAAACCAGAATCGGCTATTGAGCTTTACCAAGAAATTACAGACATAGACCCCAAGTGCATGGAAGCATGGCTTGATTGGTCGTTTATTTTGTTTGCACAAGATAAATTTGATGATGCCATTGCTGTGCTACAAACAGGCATTGAGCAAGACCCTAAAAACCATTTAGGACATTACCGCATGGCTTGCTATTTATATGCTGCTGGAAAAACCGTTCAGTCAAAACAATTTTTAGAAACTGCACTGTCTATCAACCCCAAGGATTTTTATCACATTTACGAGATATTACCCGAACTACAACACGTAAATGATATAACTGCACTTATAGAATTATATACAACCAATAATGAAAAACTTTAAATTAAAACAACTCCCCGAGCGTACCGTACAGCCGCGCACAAACGGCCTTACCATGGTAATGGATAAAGGACTAAGCTTAAAAGAGGTGGAGAATTTTATAGATGCCAATGGCGAATACACTGACTTGGTAAAATTAGGTTTTGGAACCAGTGTAGTTACGCCCAAGTTGCAAGAAAAAATAGACTTGTACAACCAAGCAAATATTGGTGTTTATTTTGGTGGAACTTTATTTGAAGCATTTATTGTACGCAATCAATACGATGATTTTTTACGCGTGATTGAAAAGTACAACATGCAATATGTTGAAGTATCGGACGGTAGTATAGAAATGCCACATGATATTAAATTAGAGTACATAAGTAAACTTAGCAAACATGCTACAGTATTAAGTGAAGTGGGTAGTAAAGATGTAGAAAAAATTATACCTCCCTACCAATGGATTGAACTAATGAAAGCAGAACTAAAAGCAGGTGCGTGGAAAGTAATTGCCGAAGCACGTGAGGCTGGTAATGTTGGCGTTTACCGCAGTAGTGGCGAAGTTCGCGAGGGTTTGGTACAAGAAATTTTAACCAAAATTGATGGCGAAAAAATTATTTGGGAAGCACCACAAAAAGCACAACAAACTTATTTTATAAAGCTGGTTGATGCCAATGTAAATTTAGGCAACATTGCTCCTAATGATGTAATTCCTTTGGAAACATTACGACTTGGATTACGCAGCGATACTTTCACCTTCTTTTTAAATAAAAACGCCAAGTTTATTCCTAAAAAGAAATAAACATTTATAACTAAAACGGCCCCGCTTCTTATGTTAGAAGCGGGGCCGTTTTGTATTTTACACCTACTAGATTTACTACTTAACCAATAGTTTTATCACCTCTTTTTTGCCTCCGGTAATTACCTCAATAAAATAAACTCCAGTTTTTAAATTACCATAGTTTAAGGTGTTTAAGCCCGCTTGTAATACTTGCGTTTGGCTTAGTTGTTTTTGTCCGCTTATGTCGCTTATGGTTATTTGTGCGGTAGTGTTTTGGGTTGATGTAATAGCCACACTAAACTTATCAGCAGTTGGGTTTGGATATACTTGTGTGCTTTGCTGTTTCAACTCATCAGGCGTTATTGCTACTATGCTCGAGTAGGTTGCTTTTCCATTTAAATCAACTTGTTTTAAGCGGTAGTAAAGCGTTTGATTAGCTGGTACATTTACATCAACAAAATTATATTTATTGTTTAGCATACCCGTTGTGGCTTTTACAAAACCTATAGTTTGCCATGTGTTGTTGGCTTGCTGACGTTGTACTTCAAAGCCTTTGTTGTTTACTTCGTTAGTGGTAAACCAAGTTAGCGTTACATCATTTTTTTGTTTGGCTCCGCTAAAGTTTACCCATGTTACTGGTAAAGCATTGGCTTGGTTTATTACCAATATAAAGCGTTGGCCAAAGGTTTGTGCATTGGCTGCATTTACGGTAAACGTATATGTATTAGCTGTTGCTAGGTTTACTACATTTTGCGTGTACTTATCAATAAAGTATGCTCCATTGTTTGTTGGCAAACTTAGCACATGGCTAAAGGTTAGCGTGTATGTTCCGCTTGGTGCTTGTAAATCTAATTTAAAGGTATCAATAGTGCTATTTATTGGGGTTGATAGGTATTGTTGCATTACACTATCATCGCCCATAAAACTTAAATTTATGGTTGCGTTATAAAACTTAAGCGCATCTTCTGATGGGTTATAACTGCGACTTGCATTGTTATCAATATTTAACCATGCTAAGTCTGCGTTTAGTGAGTCTTTGCGTATTTCTATTTCAAATGGAGTTGTACTTGTTTTAAAGTTACCTGTTGCATCATTTACCGATTTGCTACCTTCAGTAAATGTAATAGCAGGATTTGCACCAATGGCTTGTACAAAAAAGGCTTGACCTGATGCTATTTTAAGTGCTCCATTATAGGCAATGTATGAGTTTGATGCAGGATTTAAAACATAGTAAAATGCTGCTAAATTAGTTTTGTTTACTAGACTCCAATCAATTGGTGCTGCATAAGGATTTCCTACTAAATTCCAGCCATCATTTTCGGCTATTCCTGTGTTGGTGTATGTTAAAGCTGGGCTAATTGTTCCTTTATTTAACTCGCCCACAAAATCAATAGTAACTTGGTTTTGCGCAACATAAGGAGGCGTGAACCATTGTGGCGCAGGCAACCCTCTATCACCCCTAACAAATACCAGCGCACCTTTACCTGCACTTAAGCCATTGTTTATGTTTGTTAAACCTTTCCAACCGCGTGTTCCGATGGTTGATTCTTGATAAGAATAAGCAGTTTGACCATTGCTTGATGAAGCATCAAAACCATTGGTTAAACCACCCGGACCAGTAATAAAAATATCGTCTTTTAACTGCGCAAAAGTAAAGTTAGCTGTACTTGGCGAAAGCATACGCGACCTGCGTGTTACAGCAGGAATATAACGTTGAACAACCACGTTGCCTACCACATCTGCTGGTGCAATTAACTGGCCTACACGCGCAGTACCATTATTGTCTGACACCAAAATTAGGTTGCCATTTGCACGTAAAATACCATTGGTAACATTAAGTAAATTTGTAACCTCAAGGCCGTTTGTACCAATGGTAACTTCAGCACCATCACCTGTTCTGTTTAAAGTAAAATTCTTAACCCTGTTGTTTGGTGAACCCGCTGTCATGCGTATCACACCAAAGTTGCCACCTGCTGTGCCACCAATAATAATTGATGAAGTAGCAGACCCGGTAATGGTGCCATTTCCGTTTGCATTAAACGTTCCGTTAAGTGTAAGCGTTTGTCCGTTTAAGTTTATTGTACCTGCATAAAGCGCTAAATTACCCGTTATAGTTAATGAGCCAGCAGCTCCTATATTTAGTGTTGAGTTTGCAGTAATTTTTAATTCATCAACCAATACATTAGCATTAATTGTTGGGGTAACGGCCGAGTTAATCCAAGCATCTTCGTTTGCACTTGGCACACCATCTGGATTCCAATTATTAGCCGAGCTCCAAAGGTTGTTTGCGGCACCGCCATCCCAAACACGCGCAGCTAATTCGCCAATTACAAAATCGCCTGCGGTGTTAACACCAGTGGCTTGTGTGCTGGTTGATGTTTTTGTACCTGTAGCTAAAACAGCCCAGTTACCATTAGCAAATTTTGAAACATAAAATGCACTTGTGTTTGCACCCGCATCAACATCAGCAGATACATAATTAAACGTAGCCGAATAGGCAGTAAAGGCAATACTATCTGTGGCAATGTTCCATTTTTTGTTTACTGATTTTGTTGCAGCAAGTTGAGAGTTGGCTACATCATCATGATCGCCAGA
>CAZJHS010000052.1:11180-21121 GCA_964545895.1 uncultured Chitinophaga sp.
GTTGATTTTATTACTTGATTTGCTACTCCATTTAAAGTTAGTGCCCCTGTAGTATTATATAATCCCGAGGTCATTGTCCAATTACCTTTAAGTATATGGGTTGATGAGCCAGCATCAAACGTTGCATTGGTTAAAGTAAAATTGTTATTAATGGTAATGGCACCCGAAGCAGTTTTAGTTCCAGCAGATGAAAGCACCAAATTACCGTAAGTAGTAGCTTTAATTGCTTGGGTAAATCCAGCATACTCAACCGTACTAAACGTATCAATATTTATTGTGGTAAAGTTACCTATGGTAGATGTGCCTTGTAATTTAAAAGTGGCATTATCTGATAGGTTAAGTGTGCTTGCAGCAGCATCGGGAGTTATGCTGTAAGTAGAGGTAGCTAATGTGCCTGAGTTTATTGATAAATTTACTACAGCCGAAAGATTAACACCCAAAGTAACTGTTGCATTTATTTTCTCGATGCTAAGTATTGACAAGCTGCCTGATGTGCCACCCACTGTTGCATCATTATAACCAGCCATTACTAAGGTTCCGGGCGAGGCTGCATCAAACATACCATTGTTGGTAAAGTTGCCTAGCACATAAACATCATTATTAAACAATATGCTAGCTCCACCATTTATTGATAAATGGTTGAATTTAGATTCGTTATTAAAAAACACCTCGCCAGCAACTCCAGTTAAAATAAAGGTTGATGAATCTGGATTTAACACCCCTGATACATTAATGTTATCTCCAACATAATAAGTGTTGTTTCCTGCGTTAAAAACAGCACCATCATCAATAGTAAATGAACCAGCCATTGCCCAACCTTGAGCAAAACTAACACCTGCACTATTGATATTTGAAATAGTAAGATTATTAGCACGAGCTGGTAAACCCTGAATGGTAATAAGCCCTGTTCCTCCAAAATTTACCATTCCGTTATCGGTTAATCCCAAGCCTAAATCTATTGTTGTTGTTGCCGATGGTTTAAACCACATTGTACCATTGTTTTGAATAAATCCGTTGTTGGTAAAACCACCAAAAAACTGATGTGTAAACTCGCCAGTATTAAATAGCGCACCACTGCCTACAGTAAATGTGCCACCAACCGCCCAAGCTTGGCTTGCAGTTATACCAGCCGTATTGTTAATGTTTACATTGGCAAACTCGGGTGGCGTGTTTGAGCTTAATATAGGAGCTACTGTACCATTAAAATTAACCACACCAGATGATACAGATGTGATGGCATTAATTAATGCAATATTTTGTACAGCGTTACCCGTAAAGGTAGTAACGCCTTCACTGTTTAATATACCTGCATTGGTTAAATCGCCCTTTAAAATGTGTGTGCCATTACCTGCATAGTACGCACCTGTATTATCAATTTCTAATGAGCCATTAACTGTAATATCGTTATTGTTTACAGTATACGAGCCACCAACCATTAGGTTATAAAAGGTGGTATTTCCTGTTAATGTTTTATTTACACCCTCTAAAAAAACAGTACCAGTTCCTGGTAAAAAAACACCTTCATTAAGCCATTTGCCATGCAAAAAAACAGCTAAATTAGAAGCTGCTAAATTAGCTCCTGCTTGTATGTATAAGTTTCCTTTTATGTGTATATCAGCAGCAAGTGTTTTTGCAGTAGCACCTCCGTTACTTGTACTTAAATTTCCGTAATAAATATTGCCCGCAATGGTTTGTGCAAGGCTGCCATTGTAATTTACAAGGCTGTTTGTATCTAAATCATACACACCAAAGTTTTTAGGAAAATTATCAGCTCCGCTTACCATTACCTCAACACCATTACGAGCCATAAATACACCTCCTAATGATAATCTGTTGAGCGAATATGTACTTAAATTTATTTTCCCCGACTCAACAATTACGTTATCGCCAACACTTACGTTTCCTGTTAAAATTAATGTGCTTGCACCTTTGTTTAAACACAAATTGTGAAATGTAGATGCTGTTACAAATTGGTTGCTGCTACCTTCAAAACAAACAGTTGAACCACCAGAAATAAAAGTACCTGCGTTGGTCCAATTACCCGAAACGCGTATAGAATCGGCTGTTGTGTTAAGTGTTGCACCTGTGTTTATATTAATATTGCCTGTTACTGTTGCGTTAACTGCAACATCTAGCTCGCCACTTTGTATGGTAAAGTTATTGGCAATATTTAGCTTGTTGTTATTACACTCTGCAGAACCTGCGTTTTTATTAACTAGTAAATTGTAGTAGTTAGTACCCGCTACAGTTTGTGCGTTTAATCCGTTGTATTCTACAGTACTATTACCGGCTGCAAATGTGGCTGCGTTTAAGTTTAAATCGCCTGATAGCTTTAATGTAGCAAGCCCTGTTAGGTTTATGCTTGCTCCAATAGATCCTTTTAATGAGCCACTAACTACTATGTTACCATTAGCGGCAGTAAGATTAATATTTTGTCCGGCAACACCTTTACCCAATACCACATCGCCATTAATAGTTAGCAAACCATTACCAACATTAATTTGATGAGTTGCATTACTTGTCCAAATACCATCAAGGTTACTTAAGCTTAATGAACCAGTACTTGCTAAGGTTAACGTAGTAGCGCTGTTGCTTTCAAACCTTATACTACGCACCGTTGCTGTGGTTGATATTGTTGGTTGATTTACTGCTGAAACAGAACCTAACAATACAATATCTGTGGCAGATGGAGGCATACTTGGAGTGCCACTTACTGATGACCAATTTAGCGCGTTGTTCCAAGCAGTACTTACTGCACCAGTCCATTTTACTACATTTGCATCATCAGCCAAAACCCATGTGTAGGCAATGTTGGTGATGCCTGTTTTTTCTACATAATTGTTGGTTGAGTTATTAACTGTTTTGCCCTCTCTTACCCACATATCGTTTTGCAATTTCCAAAGCACCATGTTTGCCTCGGTATTACCATTTAAATCTACATCATCATAATGCAATCTAATTGCAGCAGTGGCCGATCCTAAACTACCAACATGCGAAAACGTATACTTTATATTAACCGCAGCACCATTAGGAAAATCTAAAACTGATGTTTTTTCGGCAGTTATCATTAATGATGTAATTAAAGGAGTACCCGTAAAAGTAACAGTATTGTTAGGACCTTCAAACGCATATGCTGTGCCCGAAACAAAAGCATGGCTATGTTTTACCGAACCATATATAATGCCATTTCCAAGGCGGGTATTGGTTACTGTTAATACATTTATACCGGTGTTTACTGTACCATTTGCAATGTTTACAGTAGCCGCAGTAATGTTATTATTAAGCACCACCAAAACACCAGTAGCTGTATTTATAGTTAAGTTATTAAACGTTGTTTCGCCCGATATGGTTACATTAGTGGTGGGTGTAAAAAGGACAGTACCTGTTGATGACACAAATGTTCCTTGGTTTACAAACGCACCCTTAAACGTATGCGTAAAAGCACCTGCACTAAAAGTAGTAGCTGCTGTATTAGTAAAATTATTATTAACCGTAATACTATTTAGTGCTGTTTTGGTTGAACCTCCATCTAACACTAAATTATCATAAGTTATTCCATTTACATTTTGTGCATTAGTACCGTTAAACGTTACTGTATTTGGTTTTGATGTAGTAACATTAAGCACACCTAAGGTAATTGTTAATGTGCCTGCAACTCCCAAATTAGCCTCGTTTGATAATGTTAATGAAGTGCCGTTTATTGTTACATGATACAAATTTGCGGTACCATTTAAAACAGCTGTATTTTTAAATGTTGCTGTACCTAACGTTGCCCTAAAACTGCCATTAACAGTAAGCGCATTATTTATAGCAAAACTACTTGTTGATGCAATGCTGCCATTAATAAATGCTGAGTAAAAAGCGATAGTACCTACCCCCGAAATAGTTTTGCCCATACCTGTAAAAGTTTCGGTGCCACCATTGGCGTTTAATGTTCCGCTTACCGCCAAGTTGCCATCTATTATTAAATTACTTGAAGTGCTTATACTACCCGTTACAATAAGATTTGAAAACGAGAATTCGGCTCCACTTATAACCTTACTAGCTCCACTTAGCGTGGTATTACCACCAGTTTGTTGGGTATATTTACCAGCACCTGTGGTTGTTAAATTACCCGCAATGGTAATTGCAGTTAAACTATTTACAGTAATGGTAGCATCTGTAAGGGTTAGGTTATTAAAATTAAAAACACCAGTACCTGCAATTGTTTTATTTAAACCACGCATGTTTATTGTGCCTGTGCTACCATTTATAGTACCTGCATTTAAAATATTACCTGCTAAATTATGGGTAGTTGTATTACAATTTAAAGTAGTGTTTAAACCTAGCGTTACATTGCCATTAACAGTAATACTAGCCGTAGTGTTAAAAGATAATGATGTAGCGTTACTTAAGTTGGTGGTTAAATCTCCTCCAACGGTAAACGCTGTTGATGAAGTGGTTTTTGTAACCGCACCACCTGTACCCGCAAGTACTAGGTTACCATAAGTAACTGAAGTAATATTTTGATTTTGGCCATTATACTCAACAGTACTTGTGCTGTTAATTGCTTTGGTATTATAGTTACTTGGAAAAGCATTTGTACCGCCAATTTTTAATGTAGCCCCAGCACCCAAAGTAAAAGTACCACCTGTTACACTTGTACCACGGTTTGCAGTAAACGTTCCTAAATCAAATATTCCGTTTACTACATTTATATTTCCGTAGGCTAAGTTTGATGAGTTTAGCGATGTTAAATTTGATGTAAGCTGTTTAGTTGTGCCACCACTTAAAACCAATGAAGAGTAAGAGTAATTGCTAGCTATGGTTTGATTACGCATTGTTGATGAGTAATTAACTGTTGCTCCTCCGTTTATTGTTACTGTTCCTGATACCGAATAATTATCGGTAAATAAAGTACCATTAACATACAATGTTGCACCACTGTATAAAGTTAAACTTGTTGTGGTTAATTTATAAGTTGGGTTATCACCAGGGTTAAGTTTACCATACAACCTAAAACGGCTATTTGTACCTGCAACTGTAACATTTTGCGCCATAGTAACGGTTGCGCTTGCATTTATTGTTAAACGAATAAAGCTTGTGGTGCTTGTACCGCCAATTGTTTGGTTTAAGCCAGCAAATGTTAAAGTACTTTTACTGTTTCCATTTCCTGTATAGGTTCCATGGTTCAGTAAATCGCCTTTTAAGGTAATAGCACTGCTTGATGAGGCATTGTGATTGAGTATACCATTTGCGTTAATTACAATGGAGCCATTAACAGTAAACGCATGATTTACGGTAAGTGTGGTACTTTTTGTACCTCCAACTGTTAGGTTCTTACATGCCGAAGAAGCCGATGTGCTGGGATTAAAATTACCTGTAAAACTGGCATCACCAATAATAACATCTGTGGTTGAGTTTGGAACACCATTAGTCCAATTGCTGGCCGTTGACCAAGATGTGCTGCTTGTTCCTTTCCAGCTTGTTGTGGTTTGTGCATTTACATTTCCTGCAACTGCTGTTGCTAAAAAAATTACCAAAAAGCATTTAACGATATTATTCATGTAATAAGGGGGTTATCTGGGTACAAAGGTCTAGTAAAACCAATGCACAAGCAATGATACACGGCAGCTTAAATTATGAATAAAGGCATTTAAATCGCATTTTAATCCACTGTTAACAAAAAGAAGGAATTAATTACACTTGTTCTATTTTGGATTTTTTAGCCCAAAACACCTCAAACCTTAAACAAGAATATATTACAGCAATGTGGGCTGTTGGTGGCAGTATTTATCAATATAATTGGCCCATATTTTAACTTACTAAAAGTACAAAATAGTTACAATTATTGGGCAGTATTATGAGATTTTATATTAAAACGAAGAAGCAGAAATTGAGAAAAAACAGCTATTTGTTTCAAATTACCATGCTTTCACTATTAAAACCAACTAATAGCTATTCAACCACAAATAACAACAGCTCGGCCTAAAAATATGGATTAAAACACCCTTTTTTAGTCTTAAAAATTAACCCTGTCTCAAAAAATGTGGCGCCAAAATCAACACCAAAAGTTAAAATACTTACCCAATATGTGCAAAGTTTTAGCACGTATTATTCTCTAATTTCAATAATTATCCACCCCCATTTTCAGATGTTTTTTTACGTGTTTACCCACTTTATTATACATTTGCTACTTGTTATGAGTTTACAACAACAAATAAATACAGATATCATCACTGCCATGAAGGCAAAAGATGAAGCCTCTTTACGTGCTTTGCGCGCTTTAAAATCGGCCATGTTGCTAGCAGCCACAGCAGAAGGGGCTAAAGATGTGGTTGATGATGAACAAGCCATTAAAATTTTTCAGAAATTAGCCAAACAACGCAAAGAAAGTATCGACATTTTTGTGAGCAATGGTCGTGAAGAATTGGCCGTAACCGAGCGCGAAGAATTAGCTGTTATTGAACGCTATTTGCCTAAACAAATGAGCGAAGATGAGATTAAAGCCGCCTTACAAGCAGTGCTAACTGAAGTTGGTGCAACTACCGCTGCCGATTTTGGTAAAGCCATGCCTGCTGCCATGAAAGCCTTAGCTGGAAAAGCTGATGGCAAAATTATATCAACCCTATTAAAACAACTTTTAGGTTAATAGTATTTATGCTATACTTGTATATGGGGGCGCACTTGTGCGCCCTTATTCGTGTATAAAAATTAATAAACACAACTATGACAGACGAGGAAAGAATTAAAAAAGCATTTGAAAAAAAACACTGGCCAGAAATTAAAGTAACCGATAGTTGGGCTACTTTTAAAATTATGGCCGAGTTTGTAGAAGGTTTTGAAAAAATGAGCCGTATTGGGCCTTGTGTTTCTATATTTGGTTCGGCACGTACCAAAGCCGAAAACCCATATTATGTGCTTGCCGAAGAAATTGCCCAAAAACTAGTTAATGCTGGTTTTGGTGTAATTACTGGTGGCGGACCAGGCATTATGGAAGCTGGTAATAAAGGTGCATACGAGGCCGGAGGAAAATCAGTTGGTTTAGGTATTGAATTGCCTTTTGAGCAGTTTGTAAACAAATACGTTGACCGCGATAAGATGATTAACTTTGATTACTTTTTTGTGCGCAAAGTTATGTTTATGAAATACGCACAGGGCTTTGTTGCCATGCCAGGTGGTTTTGGTACTTTAGATGAATTGTTTGAGGCATTAACCCTTATACAAACGCACAAAGTTGCTCGTTTCCCGGTGGTATTAGTTGGTTCTGAATACTGGACCGGTTTAATTGATTGGATTAAACAAGTAATGCTTGCCAAAGAAAAAAACATCAATGCCGAAGACCTGTTTTTATTTAAAATTGTGGACAGTGCAGATGATGCCGTAAACTACATTTTAGATTACTATGCTGATATGTCTATCAGCCCTAATTTTTAACATTTATTTTTTTAGATAGTAGATAGAGCGAATGAGCACATTAAAAGAAGACGCATTAAAGTATCACAGCAAAGGCCGTCCTGGTAAAATTGAAGTGATACCAACCAAACCCACTAACACCAAACGCGATTTAAGTTTAGCTTACTCGCCCGGTGTGGCTGAGCCTTGTTTGGCCATTGCCGAAAACGTAGAAGATGTTTATAAATACACAGCCAAAGGCAATTTAGTTGCTGTAATTAGTAATGGTACTGCCGTACTTGGCTTGGGCGATATTGGCCCCGAAGCATCAAAACCAGTTATGGAAGGTAAGGGCGTATTGTTTAAAATATTTGCCGATATTGATGTGTTTGATATTGAAGTAAACAGCAAAGATACCGAAGAGTTTATACGCACCGTTAAAGCCATTAGCCCAACATTTGGTGGTATAAATTTAGAAGATATAAAAGCGCCCGAGTGCTTTGAAATTGAACAACGCTTAAAAGAGGAATTGGATATTCCTATTATGCACGATGACCAACATGGTACTGCTATTATTACTGGTGCTGGTTTATTAAATGCCCTTGAACTTGCAGGCAAAAAAATTAACGAAGTACGTGTAGTATTTAACGGTGCAGGTGCATCGGCTATGAGTTGTGCTAAAATATTTTTAAGCCTAGGCGTAAAAAAAGAAAACCTAATTATGTGCGATAGCAAAGGTGTTATTCGCACAGATAGCCCCAACTTAGATGCTACCAAACAATTTTTTGCTACCACGCAAAACTTTACCACATTAACCGAAGCTATGAATGGTGCTGATGTGTTTGTAGGTTTAAGCAAAGGCAATGTAGTTAATCAAGATATGGTGCGCAGCATGGCTAATAACCCGGTGGTATTTGCCTTAGCCAACCCCGATCCTGAAATTCCGTATGATGAAGCCATTGCCTCGCGCCCTGATATTATTATGGCTACAGGCCGCAGCGATCATCCTAACCAAGTAAATAACGTATTAGGTTTTCCGTATATTTTTAGAGGTGCATTAGATGTGCGTGCTACTAAAATTAACGAAGAAATGAAATTGGCAGCAGTGCATGCATTGGCTAATTTAACCAAAGAGCCTGTACCCGAAATTGTAAAAATGGCTTACAACGAAAAGCAAATTTCGTTTAGCAACACTTACATTATTCCAAAACCGTTAGACCCTCGTTTAATTACCACAGTATCGCCTGCAGTTGCTAAAGCTGCTATTGAAAGTGGCGTAGCCAAAATTAAAATTACCGATTGGGAAGCATACAACAACGAGTTGTTAAACCGCCTTGGCAAAGAGAGCAACTTTATACGCTTGCTGGGCAGCAAAGCGCGTAAAAATCCTAAGCGTGTGGTTTTCTCTGAGGCTGATAATTACAAAATTTTACGTGCAGCACAAATCGTAAAAGACGAAGGAATTGCTATTCCAATTTTGTTGGGCGATAAAGATAAAATTAACGCATTGATGGTTGAAAATAATATTCAACTTGACGGTGTTACCATCATCAACCCAATAGAAGAACACGAAACACGTGCTAAGTATGGCGAGGTATTTTACCAAAAACGCCAACGCAAAGGTGTTACCTTATACGAGGCTAACAAAGCCATGCGCGATCGCACACACTTTGCACCTATGATGGTAGAAATGGGCGATGCTGACGCCATGATATCTGGCTTAACCAAAAACTACCCAAGCACCATACGCCCTGCTTTACAAATTTTAGGCAAACAAGAAGGCACCAATAAAGTAGCTGGCATGTATGTAATGTTAAGCAATAAAGGCCCATTGTTTTTCTCTGATACTACAGTAAATAAAAACCCAACAGTTAATGATATTGTAGATGTTACTAAACTAACACACGATGCGGTAAGCAACTTTAATATTACCCCAAGCATAGCGTTGCTATCGTACAGTAATTTTGGTAGTGCCGAAGGCGATACACCAACCAAAATGCAAACCGCACGTAAAATTTTAAAAGAAAAATATCCAACCATGATTGTGGATGGCGACATACAATCAAACATGGCGTTAAACCAAAAAATGTTAAAAGAAAACTTTCCGTTTAGCGAGCTTTGTAACCATCCAGTAAACACCTTAATATTCCCTAACTTATCGGCAGGTAATATTGCTTATAAGTTGTTGCAAGAAACAGGTGGTGCCGAGGCCATTGGACCCGTGTTGTTAGGATTAAAAAAATCGGCACACGTATTACAATTAGGCAGCAGCGTGCGCGAAATTGTAAACATGGTAATTATTGCCGTGGTTGATGCGCAAAGCAAACAAGGCAACTAAACAAACCGTTTTTTAGTTATAGTAAATCCCGTACAAACCCTTGTGCGGGATTTTTTATGCCATATGTTCACGAATTTTTGATACTTAACCGCCTTACAATACACATTATTCAAGTGTAAAACATTAATGGTAAGGGCTGCTCCCCTTGCAGGGGAGCTGTCATGCAGAGCCTTATGTATCGTCCTAAAATAAGTTTACAGTTTTTAAATTAAATCCTATAATAACTTTA
>CAZJHS010000053.1:0-20969 GCA_964545895.1 uncultured Chitinophaga sp.
TTGGATCATCGCCTCAAAACTATACCTATGTTAATAGTGGTACTTTTAATGCTGTACTACAAATTACCACCGATAAAAACTGTATTGACAGAGATACTTTAGCTATTACTGTTAAAGCAACACCAACTGTTGGTATTACCAATACTCCTAATACCATTTGTGATGGTAATTTGGTATTATTTGATGGAGTGGCCAATACAACTGCACCATCTACAATTACACAATACCGTTGGACTTTTGGCACTTCGGACACGCTGAGGGTTGAAGACACCACCTACAGATTTCCGAATACTGGGGTTTATAACGTACAGTTTTTAGCAGTTAATAATGTGGGTTGTAGCGCTACCGTATCTAAAAATGTAACTGTAAATCCAAATCCTGATGCACGATTATTTAGAACCATAGCATGCAATAATCAGTTTACACAATTTAAAGATAGCTCCATAGTTATTGGCTCGGGTAACAACATAAACCAATGGGGCTGGGATTTTACTGGTGATGGAATTATAGATAGCACAAGCCAACACCCACGTTTTAAATTTACAACTCCTGGTATTTACAAAACAAAGCTTACGGTTACTACTAATAACGGTTGCAGTAATACAGATAGCTTAACAACAACTGTAAATTTTACGCCTATTGTTAATTTTTCACCTGTATCAAACTCGCTGTGCCTAAACGATACTTTCACATTTAACAACACCTCAATTGGTGCATTTGCCTTTGGTTGGGATATGGGCGACAACACAGGAGAATACTTTGAAACAACAAATACTCCGTTTAAGTATATTTACCCCGACACAGGTATGCACAATGTAAAACTTACGGGTTACAGTTTGCAAGGCTGCCGCGATTCGGCATATGCTATTGTTTATGTTAGGCCACTACCCAAAGCAAACTTTACGGTAAATGATACGGTAGGATGTGCGCCAAAAAACTTTAGCTTTAGTAATACATCTATTTTAGCCAACGGATACAAGTGGCTTATTGGTAATACAACAACTACTACATTAACCAACCGAACAGATACTTTAATAAGTTTAAGCGCACAGATTGTACAAGTAAAATTAGTAGCCACAAACCAATACAATTGCACACCTGATACCGCAGTAAAAACGCTGTATACCTTTAGCAACCCAACACCAAATTTTACTATAAGTAAGGATAGTGGTTGTGGGCCTTTACCGGTAATATTTACCAATACTACACCAAATGGTTTAAGCTACACTTGGCAATTAGGAAATGGCAACACAGCTGCAACACTAAACGCTGCATCAACCTACATGGCCTCATTAAATAATGATAGCATTTACAGTATAAAATTAATTGCAAGTAATGGCCCTGGTTGTACTGATAGCATAACTAAAACGGTTCGTGTGTTTCCAAAACCAAGTAGTAACTTTAATCCAGTTACCACAAGTGGCTGTGCTCCATTAGCGGTATCATTTAGCAACTCATCAACCCATAACTACGGAGGCAATATTGCTAACATGAGCTTTAATTGGGATTTTGGAAACAATACTACATCAACACAACAAAATACAGTGGCAACCTACACCGCATCACTAACTAAAGATACGGTATACAACATTAAATTAATTGCATACAGTAAGTTTGGTTGTAGCGATACCTCAAGTAAAAGTATTACTGTGTTTCCTAATCCTAAGGCACATTTTTTAACTACAAATGCACAAGGTTGTGGCCCATTGTATACTTCATTTATTAATCAATCAATACCTAATGATACTGGAACAATAGCCATAATGAGTTTTAATTGGATTTTTGGAAATGGTTTTACATCAACCCAAATAAACCCAAATAGTACTTACACCGCATCAAAAGTTAAGGATAGTATTTATTCTGTTAAGTTAATTGCCATAAGCGAGCATAGTTGCCGCGATACCGCTTTACAAAACATACAAGTGTTTCCTAATCCAAATGCATCATTTGTAAAAAGTAGCAGTAGTGGTTGCGCTCCATTAGGTGTAAATTTTACTAACACATCAACCCCTAACGATACTGGCACTATTAACATGATGAGTTTTTTATGGCAATTAGGCAATGGAAATACCACATTAAGTCAAGATGCTAGTACAAATTATGTTGCAAATATTTTTACTGATACCACTTACACCATTAAACTTAAAGCCATTAGCGAACATGGTTGCCTTGATAGTACTTTGCAGCAAGTGGTGGTACACCCAAAACCCATTACAGCATTTACGCAAAATAAAAACTCGGGATGTGGACCACTAAATGTTCAATTTACCAACCAAACACAATTAGCAAATAAATATTATTGGAATTTTGGCGATGGAGATACATCTACTTCAAGCAACCCATCTCATCTTTTTAACTCTTATTATATTTACGATTCTGTTTATCCTGTAAGGTTATCTGCTCAATCTCAGTACGGCTGTTTAGGCGATACCGTAAGTACACTAATTATTGCACGCTACAAACCTATTGCCGATTTCTTTGCGTTACAAGATAGTATTTGTGGCACAGGCAATATTGCGTTTTTTAATGCATCACTTGGCGGAATTCAGAGTTTATGGAATTTTGGTAACAACCAAAATTCAACAGCAATAAACCCCGTGAGTAGTTTTAACGGCTTAGCCAATAAAGACACTACTTATGCCATAAAATTAATTGTAAACTCGCCATATGGTTGTAGGGATACTGCAATAAAAACAGTAAAAATAAATGCCTACCCTATTGCTCAATTTAACAATGTAGTGGCCAATTGCACACCATACCAAGTGAACTTTACAAACAGCTCGGTAAGGGGTGTAAAATATCATTGGGATTTTGGTGATGCAACTACCGACACCGTATTCAATCCTAGTAAAGTATTTGCTAATAATTTTGCGCTTATTAATCGTACTTATCCTGTTTCACTTACTGTAACCTCGGCAGGTGGATGTATAGCAACAGCATCGCAAAACGTGGTTGTTTACCCACTACCAACTGTAAGTATTACCGCTACAAAATCTCAACGTTGCGATACAGCTGAATTTAACTTTTTAAATGCCACACAAGGTGCAAGTAATTACTTTTGGAACTTTGGCGATGGGTTAAATAGCACGCTGATAACGCCTAAACACTTTTATAACTCGCACCCATTAAAAGATACTACCTATCAAATTAAGTTAATAGCAACAACCAGTTTTGGATGTAAAGATAGTGTGCAAACTGCTGCTGTGGTTCATCCTCTGGTAAAGGCTAACTTTACGGCAAACACAACGCAAAGTTGTCAAAATTTAGATGTTCAGTTCCAAAACCAATCAAACAATGCAGTAAATTATTTTTGGCTATTTGGCGATGGTGGTGGTACAACAATTACCAACCCCAATCACTCCTACGCCAATGTAGGAAACTACAATATTAAACTTATTGCTTACGATCAATATGGTTGTACTGATACAGTGCAGAAACCAGCCTATATTAACATATACGAAATACCAAAAGCATTATTTACATACAGCCCTTTTGCACCGCAATTGCCTAACACTTTAGTAAACTTTACCGATAGAAGTTATTTAAGCTCAGGCACGTTAAATTATAACTGGCATTTTGGCGATATACTAAGTACTAGTAACACATCAACTAACCAACATCCGAGCCACATATATACTGACTCTGGTAATTACACCGTGAAACAAATTGTAACTAGTAACTTTGGATGTACGGATACTTTTGAGAACACCATCTACGTACATCCTCGTAAACCAATTCCAAGTTTTGATATTGATGTAAGCGAAGGGTGCAAGCCACTTACAGTTACATTTACAAACACATCAACATATGGTGATAGTTACGAGTGGGACTTTGGGGATGGAAATGGTTCAACAGAAAAAGACCCAACACATACTTATACACGCGATGACATTTATACCGTAAAACTGAAAGTTTTTGGACCTGGTGGTGATTCAGTTTTAGTGAAGCAGCAATTATTAACTGTGCATGATTTACCGCGTGCAAGATTTACTGTTAACCCAGCAATGGTTTATTTACCAAATGCACACAGTACATTTACCAACACTTCGTTTGATGCCAATAAAAGCAAATGGTTTGTGTATGATTCTGTACTAACTGAAATTTTTACTGACACCAACTACCACAGTGGATTTGATTTTAAACGAAGCGGAGAATACTCGGTAAAACTTGTAGTGTACAATCAATACAATTGTACAGATACATTTTACTTGCCCAACAGCATAACTGTAGATTTGCACGGAATTGTTACCATACCTAATGCATTTACACCAAATGGCGATGGCAAAAACGAAACATTTAAACCTGTTGTATCGGGTGTTAAAAATGAAGGCTATATGCTAAAAATATACGACAGGTGGGGCATGCTTATGTTTGAAACAACCGACCCATACGCAGCATGGAACGGTGAGGTAAATGGCGCACCAGCAGTTAGCGATGTATACATTTGGTTACTTGAAGGTTTTTTTGCAACTAACGAGCGCTTTACTAAAAAGGGCCAAGTTACATTACTTCGTTAGTTTACCCTACCAGCATCGGTATAGTGTTTTTTGTAGTAAGCTTCGTTTAAGTTGTTTATCATAACACCACGGCTTGTGCTTACATGCGCAAACCAACCATTTTTTAAATACACACCAACATGCGATACTTTACTGGCATTAATTTTAAAAAAAACTAAATCGCCTTCTTTTAAATTATCGCTATCTTTTCGTTTAGTAGCTTTGTGCATTTCGGCAGCAGTACGCGGTAATTTATACTCGTAAACTTCCTCAAAAAGCAATTGTACAAAACACGAACAATCAATTGATGAGGTTGTGCAACTACCTAATTTATGGGGTGTTCCCAACCACTTTGCTACAAATTTGTACAACTCAATATTATCAGATTTGTCCAACTCTAAGTTTAGCTTTTCGCTAAGTACTTTTAACTCTTTGTTGGTTCCTTTTGCTTTGTTATTTTTTGTAACGCCCTTTTTGCTTTTACAGGCTGTGCCTAATAAAACTATCAACAAAAAAAAGAGGCCAATGTATTTCTTCATTGGCCTCAAATATCTTAAAATTTAGGTAAACTACACTACTGCCTTAAAGCCTTCAAACGCTTGTAAGCAATTATTGCAATAGTGCATGCTGCGGCAAAGTGTTGCTCCAAACGGGCTTTTAAACTCCGTATTGGTACTGCCACAAAATGGACAAGCCACATGTTCCATGTTTTCCAATGTTACTTCACCCGTGTGCTTAACAGGTGGAGCCAAACCGTGTTTTTTTAAACACATCAACCCACGTTCGGTTAGCTTATTACTATCCCAAGGTTTATCAAAAGTGGTTACTACTTCTACTTCTGCAATACCAAATTCTTTTAACCTATCAGCCACCATTCCCTCCATCATTTTAATAGCTGGGCAGCCAGTAAACGTTGGAGTCATCTCTATAAATACGCTACTTTCGCCACGCACTTCAACCTTGGTAATTATACCAATATCAACCATACTTAAAGTTGGTATTTCTGGGTCTTTAACTACCTCTAAGGCTTGCCAAATTTCTTGCTCTGTGTACATAGATTTATATTTCCTTCCAACTACCATTCGGCACTTGGATCAACACGAAAAACTTCGCTCATTTCATCAACTAATGGAGCTAAGTGTTCGGTGTGTATACTCTTACGACCACCAAAAACTGGAGCCCATGTATTTGAAGAAGGAATTTGTAAACTTGCTTTTTCAATAATTGGAGTTATCGTATCTAACCATCGTTTTTTCAAAGCTTCTTCGCCCACAAAAATTCCTTCTGCTATTAAATCGTTTTCAAACTCGCTAGTTTCAAACATACCTAATGCATAATTCCAAGCTTCGTTTAAAGCAGTTTGCATGCGAGCTTTACTCTCTTCGGTACCATTACCTAATTTTACTACCCAAGTATTAGCATGAAAAACATGGTACTTTAATTCGCCTTTTATTTTGCGTGCCACTTTAGCTAAAGGCTCATAACTGCTGTTCGCTAAAAACTCAAAACGCAACTGATCGGCCACATCATACAAAAAGTGGCGCATTAAGCTAAAATCATAATCACCATTTGGTAACTCTACAAATTGTGCGTTATGGAATTGATTAGCATTACGCGTAAAAGCAACCGTATCGGGCTCTTGCTCGCCAAGTTCGTGTAACAATTGAAACAGTGCTTGCGATTGACCAATTTTATCTTGAGCCATTGATGAAAATGCAATATCCTCTTCAAGTATCGGACCTAAGCCAGTCCACTCACTATTTCTATGACCAATTATTAATAAATCATCGGCCATTTTATATAGCAATTCTTTTAATGCAATTGTATTCATATCTTAAACTGTTTTGTGAGCTTTTTTATACTTGTTAATTTTATCCATCACTTTGTACCCACCGGCTTCGCGATATTGTTTTTCGGGTGTAGTTTCAAACATATCCGCATCATCGTATTCAGATGCAAAAACGTTAGCAGTTTTTACAACCCAAATATTAGCAGTGATACTTCTTCGTCCGTATTGCTCTTTACCAAACAACAAGGCCATTTCTGGATTTGGTGCGTGTACTATACCTACGTGCATATGTTGGTCGCCACGTTTTTTTTGATGAAAAACTTCGTAAGTTTCCCAATTATCCATTGGAGTAAGAGGTTCAATGGTATTGTTTTCTTCTATTTGCTCGCGTGCAATACGCGGATCTAATGACTGTATCATAATTGTTAAATGTATTACGCTAGTGGGGTTACGTATTTTTCTGATGCATTGTAAAGTGCTTTACGCACCCAACGACCACGTTCTTCGGCCATTCTGCGCACGGCTAAACGCTCGGCATTGCATGGGCCTCCGCCATTAATTACGCGTTTAAACTCATCCCAATCTGGCTCGGTATAATCCCACAATCCTGTTTCTTCGTTTTTCTTTAAATTAGCATCAGGCACAGTTAAACCTAAGTCCCAAATTTTAGGAACATACATATTTAAAAACTGTTGACGCATATCGTCATTGCTGGCCATTTTTACTTTCCAACGCATTAAAATTTCGGTGTGTTGCGAAATTTTATCGCTAGGACCAAAGAAGTGCATAATTGGTGGCCACCAACGTGTTAGCGCCTCTTGAACCATTTTGCGTTGAATAGGTGTTCCAGTGGCAAGTGTTACCACATTATCATGGCCGTATTTTAAATGAAAACTTTCTTCGGTACAAATTCTATCTAAAGCACGGCAATATGGACCATAGCTACCTTTAGCATTAGCCACTTGATTAATAATTGCACCAGCATCAATTAACCAAGCAATAATGCAAGCATCAGCCCAAGTAAAAGCAGGGTAATTAAATACGTTACTGTATTTGCTTTTACCTGTAATTAAATCGTTGGTCATATCCTCACGACTTTTGCCTAAAGTTTCGGCAGCACTGTATAGCAATTGTGCATGGCCTACCTCGTCTTGAACTTTAGCCATTAAAGCCATTTTACGTTTAAACCCTGGCGCACGTGTAATCCAAGTACCTTCAGGCAATGCACCAATAATTTCTGAATGACCATGTTGCTCAATCATACGGATTAATTGTTTGCGATACTCTTTAGGCATCCAATCTTTAGGTTCAATTTTTTCGCCACGTGCAATACGTGCTTCAAACTCGGCTAATTTAATGGGATCCTCGCCTGCTATCATAGCATTGGCTTTTTCATTAGGATCGATGTAAGCATTTCCGTACATATATATTCGTTATTAGTTTTTAATTTTGGGTTGGTGGTTATGGTTTATAGTTGATGTCTGTAACCAATTTTTTTCTTAATCCGCCTAAAATAAAATCACTTAGTTTTTGTGCAATTTGCTCGGCATTCATTTTACCAGTTGGGTTGTACCATTCGTTAATCCAATTAAGGGTTGATAGTATGGTAAGAGCAGCAAATTTTTCGTCTACATCATCAAAAATATCTTCGTTCTTGCCTTCTTGTACAATAACACGCATGCCTTGCTCGTAGGCATCACGTAGTGCTCTAAATTCGGTTAATTTAGGCTCGGTTAAATGTCTCCAATCTTGAATAAAAACGGTAGAAAAATGAATGTTTTGTGTAAGTATTTCAACATGGTTTTTAATGGCCATGCGTAACTTGTCTTCAGCATTAAAATAAATATCATTAACCTCGGCAATTGCCGTTGTAAGCTTACCAGCCAAATCAAAACAAATTACCTCAAGCAACTCATCTTTTGATTTTATGTGGTGATATAAACTTGCGGCTTCCATCCCAATTTCTGCGGCTAAATCTCGCATAGAGGTTGATGCAAACCCTTTTTGTTTAAACAACTGTGCAGCAGTATTGATAAGCTCTTGTTTTCTGTTTGATGTAAGTGTTTCTGACATAATACCTAACGCTTGTTAGGCAAATTTATAACTATCTGACAAAAAAGCAAGTATTACACTGTAATTGTAAAATAAAATGTTGCGCCTTGGTTTGGTTCTCCTTCGGCCCAAATGGCTCCACCATTTTGTTCAACTAAGTTTTTACAAATTAATAAACCAAGGCCTGTTCCTTTTTCATTAGCAGTTCCATATGTGGTTATATGTTCAAGTTCGTTAAATAACTTTTGGGCCACTCCTGCATCAAAACCAACACCAGTATCTTTTACAAAAAAATCTAATTGCTTTTTATTTAGCGAGCAGCCAATAGTAATTGCATCGTGCTTATTACAAAATTTGATGCTGTTTTTAACCAAATTTCTGACAACAATAATTAATGAACTTTCATCTAAAAATTGTTCGCCTACATTTTCGTCAATTAATACTTTTACCTCTAGTTCCTTTTTTGCAATATCAACGCTTAAGGTTTGTAAAACCTCGTGTACCAAGCCTTCAATATGAATACTTTTTTTATCGGGCAATTGCCCCTCTTGGTATGGGTTAGCCCAAGTAAGTAGGTTATTAAGGATAGCGCTTGTTTGCTTTACTTGATTTTTAAGTACTGGTACAAACTCATTAAAATCGGTTGGGTCTAGTCCAACAGAATCAAAAAGACCAAGCACTTGCTCAACGTTTGCAATTGGGCCTCTTAAATCGTGACTAATTACCGAAAAAATTCGGTCTTTAAATGTGAGCAGCTTTACAAAATCATCATGCTGTGCTAGAATTTTCTCATTCTTTTTATTTAAAGCATACATTGCCTTACGTAGCTCAAATTGCTTGATAACCTGCTTCCCTAATATTTTAAGGGCTTCAAGCTGATCAAACGATAGTGCATTGGGCTTTACATCAAGTACACACAATGTTCCTAAATTAAATCCTTCTGGGGTTTGCAAAGGTGCACCTGCATAAAATCTTATATCAGGGTTACTTGTAACAAGCGGATTATCTTTAAATCGCCTATCCAAGGTTGCATCTTCCACTACAAAAACAGAATCATGCTCGATAGCATGTTTGCAAAAAGCAATTTCTACGGGTGTTTGTTTGGTGGTAAAACCATGCCGCGCTTTAAACCATTGTCTTCTATCATCAACTAATGAAACAAGTGATATTGGCATATTACAAATGCGTGATGCCAAGTCCACTATTTCGTTAAAATCATTCTCCTCATCAGTATCTAATACCTGGTAAGAAAAAAGTGCTTCCAATCTTTGTTGATTGTCGAATGTGTTATTTCTCAAGTCCATAAAATAATCTGCACATTAAGGAGTGCCTATATTACGAACATCGGTGAAAAATAAAGTAGTTTAATATTATTTTACAGTAATTATGACAGAGGTATGATAAAACAAAATGTTGCTCCTTGGTTTGGTTTTCCTTCAGCCCAAATAGTTCCCCCACTTTGCTCAATTAAGTTTTTGCATATGAGTAATCCAAGGCCTGTTCCTTTTTCATTAGCCGTTCCGTATGTGGTTATATGTTCATCTTCTTTAAACAATTTAGAAGCAACTTCATCATCAAAACCAACCCCAGTATCTTTAATACAAAACTGCAGTGCATTATTTTCAAGCCTAGTTTCAATGCTAACTTTGTCACCCTTGCGGCAAAACTTAATACTGTTTTTAATAAGGTTGCGCAACACTATAATTAAACTATGGGCATCAAGTTGAACCGACTGAATATTGCTTGAAATATTTGTACTAATTGAAACACTTTTTTGTGCAGCACTATCTTGTAAGCCATTTACCAATTCGTTAACCAAATGGTGCAACTCGGTAGGTTTTTTTTCGGCAATAAATCCCTTTTCGTGACTTTGTGCCCACGACAGCAAATTGTTTAAGGTATCCTCTGCATATCCAACTTGAGTTTGCAATGTTGGTATGGCCATTTCAAAATCTTGTGCGGTTATCGCTCCAGATTTTATCATATCTAAAACTTGGCCTATACCACCAATAGGGCCACGCAAATCATGACTAATAATTGCAAAAACTTTATCTTTAAAATTTAACAGTCTCTGCATTTCGTTGCGCTGTTGCTCAAGCTCCTGCAGCATACGATTTTGATTGTATAATGCGCGCCTTAGCTCTAGCTGTTTCATTACTTGCTTACCTAAAATGGTAAGCGCCTCTTGCTGTTGTAGCGTAATTTGCCCTGGTTCATTATCTAATACACACAAGGTTCCAATGTTGTAACCATCAATTGTTTGCAATGGCGTACCAGCGTAAAATCTTATATCGGGGTGATTAGTTACTAAAGGATTATTTTTAAAACGTTCATCCAAGGTAGCATCTTCAATTAAAAATAAGTTATTGTGCTCAATAGCATGTTTACAAAAGGCAATCTCTACAGGAGTTTCACTTATGTTTAATCCTACCTTGGCCTTAAACCATTGCCTTTTATCATCAACCAACGATATAAGTGAAATGGGTTTATTACAAATTTTGGATGCTAAATCAACAATCTCATCAAAATCAACCTCCTGCTTGGTATCTAAAATGTGATACGACTGCAAAGCGGCTAAGCGTTCTAATTCGTATGTTGTATCTTTTATTGAAGTCATCTTACCGTTTATTAGTGATTAGTTAATTATATAAACGATTTTTTAATACAACTAGTTTCCGAACGCAAAAATAACCGGCATTTTATGCAAATCAGGAGTTTGTGTGCGCCATTGCGCAATAGTTTTTGTTTTTATAAAACCTTGCTCCGAAGAAATATTGCAAGCAATACAAAGCTTAGTTTGTGCCGAACAATTAGCCAACACATCAGCCAAAAGTTGGTTGTTGCGATAAGGTGCTTCCATAAATAATTGAGTTTGCTTACGAATTGCAACATCGGCTTCTAACTGCTTTATTTTTTTTACACGCAATACTTTATCAATAGGTAAATACCCGTTAAATGCAAAGCCTTGTCCGTTAAAGCCACTGGCCATTAATGCCATAAAGATACTTGAAGCGCCAGGCAATGGTATAACTTCAATACCATTTTGATGTGCAAGTTTAACCACATCGGCACCAGGATCGGCAATGCAAGGCAAACCAGCATCGGTAATTATTCCAATATCAACCTTTAATTTAAACAACTCGGTAATCTCTTTCACATCTTCGGGTTTGCTATGTTCGTTCCATAAAACAAAAAATAATTCGGGTTGAGGGGTGGCCAAACGCAGTTTTTTGATTAAACCACGGGCAACTTTTTCATTTTCTACCACAAAATGTTTGATATGATGAACCTGATTACGAACAAACTCGGCAATAAAATCAACCGGATTATCATCAGCTAAATAATTGGGTATTAGCACTACACGTGTTTTGGAGCCTTCCGTTTTTGGGTCGTTCATTCTGATATTACGTTTAAAGTTTGCAAAGTTTTGATTTTAAAGCTATCCTGCAAGCTAAAATTTGTTGCTTTATATGCATAACAAATTTATTTTCGCTCGCTTAATAAAATTACAGAACAAGAAATAAATTAAATAGAACATGTCGATATTAGAGAAAATCAGAAACAGATCGGGCCTAGCCATTGTAGTGGTTGGTGGAGCGTTAGCACTGTTTGTTATTTCAGATGCACTACAAAGCAACAGCCGCATTTTTGGTGGCTCACAAAGTACTGATGTAGGTGTTATTGCTGGTGAAAAAATAGGTGTAAAAGCATTTGAAGCAAAAGTTGCTCAAAATACCGAATTAACTCGCCAACAAATGGGACCTGATGCCAAAATGGATCAAAATACCATTGATATGGTACGCGAACAAACTTGGAGCCAAATGGTAATGGAAGGTATTATGACTGGTGAGTACGAAGATTTAGGCATAAAAGTAACTGACGAAGAATTACTTGATATGTTTACTGGTGATAACATTCACCCACAAGTAAAACAATCATTTACAAACCCACAAACTGGTGCGTTTGATAAATCAATGGTGATAAGCAACCTTAAACAAATTAACGAAAAGGGTGATGCTGATGCTAAAAAACGTTTGCATGATTTTGAAACTTATTTGTTACAAGATGCTATGCAAAAGAAATACTACAGCTTAATTCGTAAAGGTGTTTATGCAACTTCGTTAGAGGCTAAAGCTTTATACAACAACCGTAGCAATAGTGTTGATGCTGATGCAGTGGCATTAAGCTATTTCAGCATTGCTGATTCAACCATTAAAGCAGAAGAAAGCGACCTTAAAGCATACTTAAACAAAAACATGAAAAAGTATGCTGATAAAGAAAATAGCCGTAAAGCAGAGTTTGTTGTATTTGATGCTGTTGCTACAAGTGAAGATACTTTGGCTACTCAAAAATGGGTGAACGAGCAAATGGCACAATTTGCTACAGCAGCAAACGATACTTTTTATGTAGATAACAATAGCGAAACTAAATTTGATGCAACTGCAAAACCTCGCTCAGCATATCCTGTAGAGATTGCAGATCGTTTATTCCGCGATTCGGTAGGTAGTATTATTGGCCCATTATTTAAAGATGGAAAATACACCATTTACAAAGTAATTGGCACTAAACAAGACAGTACTTACCAAATGCGTGCAAGCCACATTTTATTTAAATTAGAAAACGGTGATACTGCAGCCACGCTTAAAAAAGCTGCTGAGGTAATGGCGCAAATTAAAGGTGGTGCAGATTTTGGTGCAATGGCTGCACAATACGGCACTGATGGTACTGCACAAAACGGTGGCGATTTAGGTTGGTTTGGCGAAGGACAAATGGTTAAAGAATTTAACGATGCTGTTCTTGCTGGTAAAAAAGGTGATATGAGAATTGTGAAAACACAATTTGGTATACACATTTTAAAAATAACTGAAGACAAAACTAAAAAATTAGTTTGTGCTGGTGTGTTAACTCGCGGTATAAATCCAAGCGAAAACACCACATCTACAGCATACAATGCAGCTAGTCAGTTTGCAGCAAATTGCTCAAGCCTTGAAGATTTTAATAAAATTACTGCTGAGCAAAATTTAGTTAGACGTACAGCAGAATTTGTTCGCGAAAACGATAAACAATTTGGTGGAATTATGGATGCTCGTGAAGTAGTTCGTTGGGCATTTAATGCCGAAAAAGAGGCTGTTTCAGAAGTTTTCTCAGTAAACGATAAATTTGTTGTTGCTGTTTTAACCACTATTAGAGAAAAAGATAAAGCTGATTTTGAATCGGTAAAAACACGTGTTGAAGCTGATTACAGAAAAGAGAAAAAAGCAGAAATGCTTATAGAAAAAGCTAACGCTGCTTTAGCTGGTGCTACTAACATACAAACTGTTGCTACTAAATTGCAATTATCTGTTACACCAATGCCTGGTCAAACATTTGAAAATGCAAACGTACCTTACCTTGGCCCAGACAATACGATGATTGGTACTTTATTTGGTACCAAAACAACCGGTAAACTTACTGGCCCAATTAAAGGCGATAATGGTGTGTATATATTTGCCATTAACAAAGTAAATGCAGCTCCGGCAGCAACAGATTTAACAGCATATAAAACAGAAGTATTAAGCCAGTTAACACAACGTGTTGAGTATGCAACTTTTGAGGCTTTAAAAGAATTGAAAAAAGTAGAAGATAATCGTTACAGATTTTACTAATAACTAATTTATATGTTACACTACAATAAAGCCGGAAATGGCCAGCCTGTAGTGCTTATTCACGGATTTTGTGAAGACAACACCTGCTTTAACGAGCAGGTGTTGTTGCTTAAAGAGCACTGTACTGTAATTACACCCAACCTGCCTGGTATTGGATTTTCTGAACTACCCGCAGAAACAACAATGCAAACCATGGCCGATGCTGTTTACGAACTCTTGCAGCATTTAAATATTACCAACTGTGTAATGATAGGACACAGTATGGGTGGTTATGTTACTTTAGCATATGCTAAAAAGTACCAACATACACTTAAATCATTTGGATTATTGCATAGTACCGCACTACCTGATGATGAAGCGAGAAAGCTAAAAAGAAATCAAGCCAAAGCACTTATTGAGCAAAAAGGAGCAGCTTTTTATGCTAAAAACTTTATCCCGCCTTTGTTTCATCCTAACACTAATCCATCATTAATTACTCCTTGTCTACAAGCAGCAAATAACTTTACTGCCCAAGCGCTATCAGCCGCATTAATGGCCATGAAAAACAGAAACGATAGCATTGATGTAATACAACAAACAACCTTGCCAGTATTTTTTGGTATTGGTAAGCATGACGAGTTAATTCCGCAACAAACCATGTTTAATCAAGCACTGCTATGCAAACAAAGCTATATTGCATACTTAAAAAATAGTGCACACATGGGTCACCTTGAAGAAGCAAACTTATTGGCCCACCATATCCTTACATTTATCAAACAGTAATCAGTTTTAAAATTGATTAATATCAATAAAAGCTATGTTATGCAAATAATGATTAGTTTTGTTGATATGACAATTACACAGCTAGAATACATTATTGCGGTTGATACCCATGGTAATTTTTTAACCGCAGCCGAAAAATGCTCTGTTAGCCAGCCAGCATTAAGTATGCAAATACAAAAGCTTGAAAAAGACATAGGCGTTCGTATTTTTGATAGAAGCCGACAACCTGTTGTACCAACAGAAGTAGGCATACGTGTAATAGCACAAGCACGCGAAATTTTAAAGCAATGCAGTAGATTAACCGAGTTGGTTAACGAAGATAAGAAAGGTGATTTAAGTGGTAATCTGCGTATTGGAATTATACCAACCATTGCACCCTATGTGCTGCCTTTATTTTTGGTTGATTTTATGAAAAAGCATCCAAAAGTAAACATTGAAATTGCCGAAATAACCACTGCACAAATTTTACAGCAATTAAAAAACGACCAACTAGATTGTGGTATTATGGCTACTCCTATTGAAGCGGGTTACTTACAATACACGCCATTATTTTATGAGCCACTTGTTGCCTATATGAGTGAAGACAATAAATTATTTGGCAAAAAAACTTTAGCACCAGAAGATATTGACCCAAGCGAAACTTGGATATTAAACGAAGGACATTGCTTACGTAACCAAGTATTAAACTTATGCACTGGTAGCAAAGGAACCTCGCGCAACAAGCAATTTCAATACCAAACAGGAAGCTTAGAAACACTGAAAAAAATGGTAGAGATGAACAATGGAATTACCATTTTACCTGAGTTAAGTATTTTTGATTTTAACGATGATCAGATGGAGCGTGTTCGCTACTTTAAAAAACCAGATCCAGTAAGAGAGATCAGTGTAGTAACACACCGCGTTGATTTAAAGAAACAGTTGATAGAGCATTTTACCACTGCATTGCTAGCTGCAATTCCTGATAGAATGAAAAAGGAACGTGAAAAAGTAGTGCTAGAGTTTTAAGTTAAAACGTAATGGTAAAAGTAGCACCTTGATTGGGTGCACTTTTTAGCTCTATAGTTCCGCCTAAAGCCGTTAGTTGTGTTTTAATTAAATATAAACCCAAACCGCGGCTATTAGGATGTTTATGAAAATGTTGATGAAGCCCAAAAACTTTATCACCTACCCTGTCTAAATCAAAACCCAAACCATTATCAGTATAGGTAAGTACCGTTTTATCGGCCTCTATTTTTGATATGATGGTAATAATTGGGTGTATAGCTGGTTGCTTAAATCTGATAGAATTGGTGATTAAATTATAAAATAAACTAGCTAAATAATCACGGTAATAAAGCACAGTTGGTTGATTACTAAAATCCACAATCAATTCAACTTCATTTTCATCTAAAAGCGATTGAATAGAACTGGTTGTTTCAGTTAAAAGCTCATCAAACATCAATGGCTCTTTGGTAATATTGGTGCGCTCCTTAATAATTAAAATCTCAATCAAATCATTCATTACCTTGGTAAGGTTTTGGGTTGAGATTTCTAATCCATCAATAATTTCCAGGCAATCGGCATCTTTTACTTTTGATTTATCTAACAACGAAAACAATCCATTTAGGTTGGTAATAGGTGCACGTAAATTATGTGAAGCTATGTAGCCAAACTGTTTTAAATCGCGGTTACGTTGGGTTAGTTCTGCAATCAAATTTTCCCTTTCCTGATCTAAGCGCTTTCGTTCGCTAATATCAAACGAAACACCTATAACACCCGTTTGCTTTCCATCAACAATTAAAGGAGAACTACTGGCAAAGATTGGCAATATTTTACCACTGCGGTGTTTCATTTTATACTCACCCGCCCACGATTTTCCGTTGCGCAATTGTGCTAAAATATTAGCACCATACTGCAGAAATACGTCATCGTCAACACGTATACATGCCATGGTATTACCAAGCATTTCATCGGCAGTGTAACCATACAACTCAGTAGCAAACTTATTCCAATACGTAATAACACCTTCCATATCGGTGGCAATTACAGATTGCTGCACACTATCCAACAAAAACGATTGAAAATATATTGCCTGCCTTGATTCTACTTCGTGTGTGATATCATTGGTAATACTCAATACCGACTCAACATCTCCATCATCTCCAAACATCGGGCTGAAAGAGCTTCGCATATGCTTGATATTACCCTTTATGGTGTAAATTCTAAACTCGGCTTGGGCGTTTTCTCCGTTTAAAGTTTTTTGATGGGCTTGCCAAAATACATCCACATCATCAGGATGCACAATATCTTTAACCGCGTGTAAATAAACTTGCCCTAAATTATCAGCTTCAATTAAGTTTAAGCCAGCCCTATTCATGTTCAATAACAACCCATCAGTACTAAGTATTTTAATACAGTTAGGAGCATTATTAAATATGGCGTGATATTTATCGAAGCGATTCAAGAAAATATTTTTTAATTTTAGGTTAATTGTTATTAAGCAAATATAAATTTATTTTAATGAACAGCAACTAAAATTACCAAAACTGTCGCGTAAATAAAAAAGGGTGTAACCTGTTGTTGGTCACACCCTTTTTAAAACTATGCTTTTATTAGTATTTATTTAATACCAAAAGTCTTTTTTACTTTATCTACAAAGTCTAATTTTTCCCAAGTAAATAACTCTACCTTTTTGGTAATTTTCTTTCCATCAGGAGAAACAAAGGTTTTAGTAACAGTTTCATTTTTACGACCCATGTGTCCGTATGCAGCTGTTTCGCTGTAAATAGGGTTGCGTAATTTTAAACGTGTTTCAATACCATAAGGAGTCATATCGAACAATTTTTCTACCTTTTTAGCAATTTCACCGTCAGTCATTTTTACTTTAGCAGTACCGTATGTATTGATGTAAATACCCATAGGATCTTTAACACCAATTGCATAAGAGACTTGTACTAAAACTTCGGTACATAAACCAGCTGCAACTAAGTTTTTAGCAATATGACGTGTTGCATAAGCAGCACTTCTATCTACTTTACTTGGATCTTTACCAGAGAATGCTCCTCCACCGTGTGCACCTTTTCCACCGTAGGTATCAACAATAATTTTACGACCAGTTAAACCTGTATCGCCATGTGGGCCACCAATGACAAACTTACCAGTTGGGTTAATGTGATAGTTGATGTCTTTGTTAAATAACTTAGCGTATTTTTTGTATTTAGCCTTAACACGTGGAATCAAAATTTCGATGATATCCTTTTTAATTTTAGCTAACATTTTAGCTTCTGTATCAAAATCATCGTGTTGAGTTGAAACAACAATTGAATCAATTCTGATTGGTTCGTTTTTGTCGTTATACTCTAAAGTAACTTGACTTTTAGCATCTGGGCGTAAGTATTTAATTGCTTTATTTTCTCTGCGCAATGCAGCTAATTCAATTAAAATTTTGTGAGCCAAATCTAATGCCAAAGGCATATAATCTTCAGTTTCTGCAGTAGCATAACCAAACATCATACCTTGGTCACCAGCACCTTGGTCTTGTTTTTTCTTTCTATCAACACCTTGGTTAATATCAGCAGATTGCTCGTGAATTGCACTTAATACACCACAAGAGTTTGCTTCAAACATATACTCGCTTTTGGTGTAACCAATTTTCTTGATTACATCACGTGCAATTGTTTGAACATCTAGATACGCTTTAGATTTAACCTCACCAGCCAAAACAACTTGGCCTGTAGTTACTAATGTTTCGCAAGCTACTTTTGATTCTGCATCAAAAGCCAAAAAATTATCAATTAAAGCGTCCGAAATTTGATCGGCAACTTTGTCCGGGTGGCCTTCGCTAACCGATTCTGAAGTGAATAAATATGCCATGTTTATTTAATAGTGTTATGTTTAAACTTAGTCGGGCAAAAATACATTTTTATATGAAGTTACAAAGCCTTGAGCGTTAAATTTAAACATCAACCCAAACCATTGTAAAATAAGGGCATTTAGCCTTAAATTTGTGCTATGCAAGACATAGAACCCCATTTCCGTTGGCGAGATTTATACCAAGCAGAACACGATAGACTTTCGCCTTTTTATGAACGTGAATACAGTGAGTTTGAGTTTACCAACCAAATTTATAACTACTTAATACACCCACAATGGGATGAGTTTGGCTCGCCAACACTTTATGCTAAAATACTTTTTGTAGAGTATAGTGAAGGCTACGCCATTATTGAACTTTTAGGCGAGTGGAATGATGCCATAAACAATGATGTAATGCTTTTAAAGCGCGAAATTGCTGAGATTTTGATGGCAGAGGGCATTAATAAATTTATACTTATTGGCGAAAACGTATTAAACTTTCATGCGAGTGATGATTGCTATTATGAGGAGTGGTTCCAAGATTTAGAAGACGGATGGATTGTGGCGTTAAATTTTCAGGAACATGTATTAGACGAACTCAGAAAAAGTAACATAGACTATTATTTAAACTTTGGAGGAGAGCTAGACAATATGGTGTGGAGAAAATTTTCGCCTGCACAACTATACGCCAACACCACACAAATTATAAGTAAACGCCTTGGATAGGTTTTAATGGTTGTTTAATATGTATTAAAAGCTATAATTGTAGTATTAACTACATCGTGCTACATTTTCGCTACATATTAAAACTAGGTATTTTACAGGTTGGGCTATTTTTGTTTTTTAACCTGCTTTTTGTTGATAAGGCTAAGGCTCAAGCATGTGATTCGATAACGCCTTCGTTTAACGTAAACTTAAGTGGAAAGCCAGATAGTGTTTGGACAAGCACTGCTGTAGTGAGAGAAGGCCATTGTTGTGGTGCTACGGGATCCGATAAATGTATTTCGTTTTGGCTAACATTAGATAGTAATAGTAATGGTATCAGGCTTGATATTCCTTCGGGAGCCCTACCTGGTGGTGCCTTGTTTTATCAAATTGGATGTGGTACAAGTTACCAAGTTGGGCAAGACATTTGTTTAACAGGGCCAGGGCCTCATCATATTACTTTTTGCAAACCAGGAAACAACCTTAATACCTATCAAATTAGGGCAATTCCTAAACCCGACTTGGTTGGTAGACTTGTAATTAATGAAGCCTGCATTGGCAACCTAAAAGTACTTGGGCTTGTTCCTTCTTCTATTACTTGGCAATCGGTTCCTAATAATACAACCTACAATGGCTACTTAAGCTGTCTTACAGGCTGCGACTCTGTAAGCATTACTCCATCTGGAGCTTATCCACCCACCGTAAAATATAGAGTTTGTGGAACGGTAAGCGGTGGCTGCGGAGCTGCGGCTACTTTTTGCGATACGGCAACAGTCAGATTTGTATCAAACACAGATGTAGACATACAACCTAAAAATCCAACGGTTTGTTTTGGAGGAACTAATGCAACCATAACAGCAAATCCTGTAGGAGGATTAGCTCCGTTTAAATATTTATGGAGCAATGGCGATACCAATCAAACCATACAAGTTGGCGTTGGTACTTATCATGTACAAATGCTAGACTCATTAGGCTGTACCCTAGTTAGAGATACGGTTACGGTTACTTCGTTTGCATCAACCATTGATGCTAATGCAGGCAACGACACCACTGTATGTAGAAATGCCGCCTCTGTTTTTTTGCGAGGAATTACGCAAGGAGGTGTTGGTGGAAAATGGAAAGGCGGACTGGGAACTTATGCGCCAAATGATACCACACTTAATGCCGTGTATGTTCCACACAGCAGTGAAATTTTTGCAGGTTTGGTAAACCTACGATTAGTTACTACACGAAATGGATCATGCCCCGCAGATAGTGACGCTGTAAGTATCAGTATAAAAAACCCTTCGGCTACAAGCATTAACGGACCAAGCAATGTTTGCGAATTTAAAACAAGTATCTTCTCTACTAATAAAACTGCAGGTAGTATTTACTTGTGGTTTATAAGCGGAGGAATTATTCAATCGGCTATCGCTGATACGATGATTCAGGTGCTCTGGGGAAGTGCAGGAAACGGAACAATTACTCTTCGCCAAATAAATAGTTTTGGATGCGATTCAACTGTTGAAAAAACAATAACTATTAACCCTACACCCAAACCAACAATTATCGGCCTTGCTAGCACTTGTAAGAATAAAGCTTCGATATACACTACTCAGCCTTTAGCAGGTGGTACGTTTGTATGGACTGTAAATGGTGGTACAATTCAAAGTACTGTGGCCGATACCTTGATTAATGTATTGTGGGGTA
>CAZJHS010000054.1:0-20527 GCA_964545895.1 uncultured Chitinophaga sp.
GGTTATTTTTAAGCTGAAAATATCTTGTTGAAATTTACGAAAAAAACATACACCTGTAAGATGTTATTATTCTCAACCATGTTTACTGGTGTGGTGCCTGCTTTGTATCTGTTAGCAAACTGAAAACCGTAACCTAACTCAAAACGCATAGGTACACTCATTTTAGGTTTATAACCTAACAAACAAAATGTTCTGTTTTGATCCCAAATTTTCTCAGTAATTGTTTGGCTACCTGTTCCAATAAACAATTCGTTCCAAGCTATTAAGTAAAAAGTTTTATCTTCTAATTTTTGATGATTACCTAAAGGTAAAGTAGCTCTTACCATGTAACGCATACGACCTTTTTTACCTCCTGCCGGAAAATCCATACCTGCATTGTAACCAAACTCGCTGTGTTTTGAATCAACCACATTAGTACCTACATAACGTTGCTCGTAACGGTAACGTTGATCAATGGTTAATCTTCCAAATTTATTAGTTAATGTAATTTGAGGACAAACTCTAAACTCGGGTTGCATTTTGCGCACGTGAGTAGAAACTTCTGCCTCTGGAGTAAATGTTTCCCAAAAACCAATTGGCGAAAGCGATAAACGTACGTTATCGTTTAATTGGTAGTTTAACCAAGGACGGTATACGTGTTGGTATGCATTTTTAAAAATATTACCTGAAGGATTAAGTGCATTGCTTGCATCCGACATTCTTCTGTATTGCAAATCTACTTGCCATTTGAATTTGCCAGTAATAGCGCCATTTACAACTGTTTCTGTCCAAAATGATTGACGATTAAACGATTGACGTGCCACTTGTGCAAATGTTGCAGTGGTTGAAGTAACTACTAAAAGTAAAGTAATTAGTCGTTTTGAGATGCTCATTTGTTAATTAATTAATATGTAATTGTTAAGTGGGAGCAAAAGTATAGCCTGAAAACGACTAGTATCCTAAGTTAATGTTACATGTATGTTAAGTTATTGTTAACTCGGGATGTTTGTTACTTAAAAAGATACTACTTTATAGTATCGCCACAATGGCTGCTTACTTGGGTAGGGCTTGAAATAACTGGGCTAACATAGGGAATACCTAAGTTAAGGCCGCGCAGTAAAATAAGTATGCCCACCAAAAACATAGCAACAGGCGTTGCCTTTCTAATTCGGTTGCGCCAATTTGTATTAAGCAATTGACCTAAAATTGATACTGCAAACATTAATGGAAGGGTACCTAAGCCATAAACAGCCATAAACAAAGCACCACCGGTTATTGATTGGGTAGATAAAGCGCCCAATAACGCTATATAAACTAAGCCACAAGGCAGCAGGCCATTAACCAAGCCTATTAGAAATAGGGAATAGTATGTTTTTTTACCAAACATTACTCCCATAAACTTACTGTTAAATACTGAAAAGGATGCGCCTATCCATTTTTCGAACCAAGTGAGGCTAAATACGGCACTTACCATAATAAGAATACCAGCACCAATACTTATGCTTTGTTGTAATCCTGCTAATTTTAAGCCATTACCAAACAATCCAATAAAAACACCAAGCAAAGAATAAGTGGCAACACGCCCTACATTATAAAGCAGCTTACCTATTAAACGCTGCCAAGTTGTTTGCCCCACATTAGGTATAGCCAATGCAATTGGGCCACACATGCCAATACAGTGAAAGCTACTTAAAAGACCTGTTATAAGTGCTGTAAAAAAAATCATTACTCCATTACAAACTGCTTTTCGGCAGCCATGAGTTTACCATCCAATGTCCACTCGAAAGTTACGTGCCAAATTCCTTTATTTAATTTAGCTAATGAGTAAGTAAACACGCTATCCTTTAATGCAAATGGTTCTTTAAAATCCATGTTTTCATCGGCAGCGCGGTAAAAATAAACGGTACCGGTTAAATTGGGATTATCAGCTTTGAAGGTAATTAATTGGTTTGATAAACTCACATCAATGCTATGCTTTAAACTAGCAGAAGCGGTATACTTATTAATTTCATCTTGATAGCGTACCCCTTTTTCGTAGTAATTTTTATCAACCAAATCAACTTTTTGTGTACTTATTTTATAAACCATAAATACCACAAACAGCATAAATGATACGGTAAAAAACACCAATTTATGACCCCAATTTATTTTCATAACGTACAATAATAGGTAAATAAAAATCGCCTTGGTTTAAAACTTAACCGGAGCAACAAAATTTGTTTTAACTGATTTCATTAATTGCCCATTGCTATATACATCTATCGTAACATCAATGTTATTGGCTTTAATTTTTTCTTGAGGCAAGATGATAAAGAACGAGCCTTTAACTAATCCATCTTCACCTAATGAAAATTTTGGAGATTCTCTATCTACCATTTTTAACACCACACCTTCGGGCGTTGATGCTTTAACTTCAATATTTTGGTTTTGAAATGTTTTGTTTACCACTTCAAAATTATACATGTTACTTATATGCCCATCATCTTGCACTTGGTGCAACATACCGGGCGTGCGTAAAATAGTTGATTCAATAGGTTGGCGTGTTGCTAACAAATACGTTAAAACACTCATTAACACTACCAAAATAGTAATGTATGCGCCACTGCGTAAGGTAATACGCTTTTTAACACCAGATGCTACCTCGGCTTGCGATGCATATCTAATTAATCCTTTGGGTTGATTAATTTTTTGCATTACATCATTACACTCATCAATACAAGCCGTGCAGTTAATACACTCTAATTGCGTTCCGTTTCTGATATCAATACCAGTTGGGCAAACTTGCACACAACGTTTACAATCTACACAATCGCCTAAGTTTTGCTCCACTCCTTTTTTTCTGAAACCACGAGGCTCGCCACGTAAAAAATCGTATGCAACAACTATGGAGTTTTTATCAAGCATAAGCCCTTGTAAACGACCATAAGGACAAACTACGATACAAACTATTTCGCGAAACTTAGCAAACACTGCATAAAAAACAGTAGAGAATATAATTAAGGCAAAGAACTTACCTAAGTGTTGCATTGGCCCATCAAGAATAAGTTTCTCTACTTCATCAATGCCAATTAAGTAACTTAAAAAGGTATTTGCAATAAGCACTGCAAGGGCAAAAAACAGCACATGCTTAGCTGTTTTTTTAATTATTTTTTGGGTGTTCCAGGGTTGATCATCAAGTTTACGTTGGGCATTAAAATCACCCTCAATCCAATACTCAATTTTACGAAAAAGCATTTCCATAAATATGGTTTGAGGACAAGCCCAACCGCACCAAACACGACCAAACACAACCGTAAATACAATAATAAATACCACAAAAGTTAGCATTAATAATGCAAACAGTGGCAAATCTTGCGGCCAAAATGGTATGCCTAAAATAATGAACTTACGCTCTAAAACATTTAGCAACAAAACGGGATGACCGTTTAGTTTTAAAAACGGGCCAGCAAACAATAGTACCATAAGTGTGTAACTGAACCACGTACGTCCTTGGTATAAAGGCCCTTTAGGCTTTTTGGGATAAACCCAATTTCTATCACCACCTTTATCAATTAAGGAAATACTATCGCGGTATTTGTCGCCACTTGGTGCTATTGCTTGATGACTCATTTTATGTATCGATTAAAAAATCTACTTTTTATTTTGCGGTAACCGTGCTATCAGCTGCAGGAGCAGTTGTTGCAGGAGCAGCACCAACTAAATCGCCTTGAGGCTCTTTAGCACCAGCAGGATTGGTACCTTGTAAAGTTAAAATAAAGCTTGCTAATTCTTGCATTTGACTTCCGTTCATGGAGTTTTGCCAAGCCACCATACCTTTTGAAGGCACACCATACTTAATGGTTTTAAAAATAGCTTTCACATCGCCACCATGTAACCAATAAGCATCAGTTAAATTAGGACCTACTTTTCCTTCACCTTTATCGCCATGGCAAACTGCACATTTAGCTTTAAATGTAGCTGCACCATTATCAATCTTAGCTTTATCGGTTAAAAGTACTACGCTATTTTCATCAATAAGGTTGCCTGCTTTTTTAATGTACTCTTGTTTCGAAATTTCTGCTTGAGCTAATTCGTTTTCGTACTCTTTGCCTTGCAATGCGCCCATATCAAACACATGGAACATTAAAAAGTAAATGATACCCACCACAATTGTTCCGTAAAACAATAAGTTAAACCAAAACGGAATTGGGTTATTTAACTCCTTAATACCATCAAAATCGTGGTCTAATTCCACTTCTTTTTCGGCCGATAAAGGTTTGAGACTTAAGATACGCTCCCAAGAAGTAAGCTCTTCTTCGGGTTGTGGATACTTACCACCAGCAGCTTCCATTTTAAGCATGTAAACTACTTTTTGCAAGGTAAACACCAACAATAAAAGCACAAATAATAACACGCCTAAAATAATCATCAACAACGATGAAAACTCAATTATAGGAGCGCCACTATTTGGCTGTGCTATAGCTGCCGATGCAAACAACATCAATACAGCTGTTAATTTTACTTTATTCATAATTGTGTATTTTATTAATTATCTAGTGGGATATTTTTCATTTTACTGATGTAGCCTTTATCTGCGGTAAATACCCACCACAACAAGCCTACAAAAAATAGAAAGAAAACAACTAACGAGAAGATGAGATATCCATCAACACCTTGCACATTTGCTAAAAACTGTTTCATTGTTTTATTTTTTACACTACTCATTAGTTACCATTACAGCAACTAATGAGTAGTAATGTTATTAATTGCTTGCTGTACCTTGTTTTTTAATATCGGTACCCATACGTTGTAAATAAGCAATAACTGCTATTAACTCTTTTTGGCTATCCAAGGCAATACCTTCTTTTTTAAGGTTATCAGATATGGCTTGCGCTTGAGTGGCTAATGCATTATTACCATTATCAATTTCGTATTGAGTGTATGGTACACCAAGTGTTTTCATGGCTTTAAGTTTTTTAGTTGTAGTACTTACATCTAAATCTTGCTCGGCCAACCATTGGTATTTAGGCATGATACTTCCTGGCGACATGGTGCGAGGATCAATCATGTGATGGTAATGCCAACTATCTGGGTATTTACCGCCAATACGCATTAAATCTGGTCCGGTACGTTTTGAACCCCATAAAAATGGATGATCGTATACATACTCACCTGCTTTTGAGTACTCGCCCATGTAACGTTCTGTTTCGCTACGGAACGGACGAATCCATTGTGAGTGGCAAACATTACATCCTTCGCGGATATAAATATCACGACCTTGTAACTCAAGTGGTGTGTATGGTTTTACACTTGCAATAGTTGGTATGTTTGATTTAATTAAGAACGTTGGCAACATTTCTACAGCACCACCAATAACAATCATAATAACAGCTAACACGGTAAAGGTTAAAGGTTTGTTCTCTAACACTGCATGCCAAAATTCGCCTTTTTTAAATAAGGTTGATTTTTCTAAAGCAGGAGCTTCGGCAGGCTCGTTAGCTACTAAAGTACCTTGTTTAATGGTTTTTACAATGTTATAAATTAACACTAAGAAACCTGATAAGTATAAACTACCACCTACCGAACGCAATACGTGTAACGGTAAAATTTGTAATGTAATTTTTAAGAACTCAGGATATTGTAATGTGCCTTCAGGAGTAAACTCTTTCCACATTAAACCTTGGGTAAAACCACTCCAGTACATAGGAATTGCGTAAAACACAATACCAAGTGTAGCCAACCAAAAGTGGGTGTTCATTAATTTTTTAGAGTAAATAGTGGTATTGTAAATACGAGGGATAATCCAATATAAAATGGCGAAGGTTAATAAACCATTCCAACCTAAAGCACCAACGTGTACGTGGGCTACAATCCAATCGGTAAAATGCGCAATAGCATTTACATTTTTTAACGAAAGCATTGGACCTTCGAAAGTAGCCATACCGTATGCGGTAACACCTACAGCAAACATTTTCAAAATAGGTTCATCGCGCACCTTATCCCAAGCACCACGTAAAGTTAACAAACCATTAACCATACCACCCCAACTTGGAGCAATAAGCATAATAGAGAAAACAACACCTAATGATTGTGCCCAATCAGGTAATGACGAATACAACAAGTGATGAGGACCAGCCCAAATGTATAAGAAAATTAACGACCAAAAGTGTAAGATAGAAAGTTTATATGAATACACCGGACGGCCAGCAGCTTTAGGTAAGAAATAATACATCATACCTAAAAACGGAGTAGTTAAAAAGAATGCTACCGCGTTGTGTCCGTACCACCATTGTACCAAAGCATCTTGTACACCTGCGTATACCGAGTAGCTTTTTGTTAAGCTAATTGGCAACTCGATAGAGTTTACAATGTGTAAAACAGCAACCGTAACAAACGTAGCTAAGTAAAACCAAATAGCTACATACATTTGTTTTTCTCTGCGTTTAATAATGGTACCAATCATGTTAACACCAAATGCCACCCAAACTAGGGCAATCATAATATCAATTGGCCACTCTAACTCGGCATACTCTTTTGATGTAGTAAAACCAAGCGGTAAAGAAATTGCTGCTAATAAGATAACTGTTTGCCATCCCCAAAAATGGATACGGCTAAGTACATCGCTAAACATACGTGCTTTACACAAACGTTGTAACGAATAGTAAACGCCCATGAAAATTGCGTTTCCAACAAACGCAAAAATAATAGCGTTGGTGTGAAGCGGACGAATACGTCCGAAGGTAGTGTACTGATTTCCTAAGTTAGCTGCTGGCTCGTACAATTGTACTGCTGCCAACAATCCAACCAACATGCCTACCACACCGAAAATGATGGTGGCAATACCGAAATCTCTGACAATCTTGTTGTCGTAGTTAAATTTTTCAATTTGCATGGTATTGATTTTTATTTGGTTTATTATTTATTAGTTTTTACTTCTTGGGGTTGATTTTCAGGAGCAACAGGCTCTTTAAAATCATCAAACAAAATGCGAACAGATGGCGTATAATCATCGTCCATTTGGCCAGATTTTACCGACCATATAAAGGCTATTAAAAAACCTATGGCCAATAAAAAACTGCATCCTATTAATATAAACATTACGCTCATTGTATTCCTCCTTTTTTAGCTAAAAGTGTAGTAGTTATAGTGGTAAATGCAATTACACTTACCGAGCTTATTGGCATTAAAACTGCTGCCATTAAAGGCGATAAAGTACCTTGCACGGCAAAGCTTAAACCTATTATGTTATAGATTAATGATATTACAAAACTGCCATGTATAACACGTAGCGTTTGTTTAGAGAATTTTAAATATTTAGGCAATTGATCAAACACACTAGCATCCATAATTACATCACTTGCTGGCGAAAAATGAGCAGTATTTTCGGTTACCGAAACTCCAATTTGAGCGGCTTTTAAAGCACCTGCATCATTCAATCCATCACCAATCATTACTACTTTTTTATCTTGTTTTTGCAGTGATTGTATAAAGTTAAGTTTATCGGCAGGTGCTTGATTAAAGTGCATATTGGCTGCTTGTTTAAAATAAGGCAACAAGCTTTGTTTTTCTTTATCATTATCGCCCGAAAGCAAGTACTGTTGGTAGTTTGGAGCTAACGCATTAAGTACATCAGCTAAGCCATTGCGGTATGCTTGTTCCATTTCAAAATAGCCTAACAATTGTCCATCTATTTTTACATAAACACGTGTAGCTAAATTATTAACTTCAGTATTTGTTGATGCTTGTACTAAAGTTTTAGAGCCAATTTGTATTTGATGGTTGTTAGCTAGAGCCTCCATTCCCTTTCCAGTAATTTCGTTAAATGCAGTAACATCAACCAATTTACTTACGTGTAAATACGATTTAATTTTTTGGCTTAAAGGATGAATAGATTGAGCAACTACCGAAGCAATTAATTGCTTTTGGCAAATGGTAAGTTCTTGGCCGTAAAATGTAATTGCCGATGCCGAAGGTTGTGTTAAAGTACCTGTTTTATCAAATACTAATGTATCCATGTGAGCCAGTTGCTCAACAACTGCAGGAGATTTGATATAAAATTTATTACCGCCTAAAATACGCATTGCAGTTCCTAAAGCAAATGGGCTTGATAAGGCCAATGCGCAAGGACAAGCAATAATTAATACCGCAGTAAATGCATTTAACGATAAACTTGGGTTAAAAATAAACCACCAAGCTGCACTACCAAATGCAATAATTAATAAGGCTATGGTAAAGTACTTGCTTACTGTTTGTTGGAAACTTTGAATATTGCTTGAGCTTTCTTTAGCAAATGCATCATTATTCCACAATTGGGTTAGATAACTTTGCGATACTTTTTTGCAAACTTCAAGTTCAATGGTTGCACCTTTTTGGCGACCACCAGCATAAATCATTTCGCCAATTACTTTTTGCACAGGTTCCGATTCGCCTGTTACAAAACTAAAATCAACACTGGCGTTTCCGTTTAATAAAATGGAGTCGGCAGGAATTAATTCGTTATTTCTAATTTTTATTCTATCGCCAATGGCTAAAGCCGTAACAGGAACAGTAAGCTCTTCGCTATTTTTTAATACGGTAACTGCAACTGGAAAATAAGATTTATAGTCACGCTCAAACGATAAAGTATCGAAAGTTTTTTGTTGAAACCATTTACCAATTAGTAAGAAAAATACTAAGCCTGCATGTGTATCAAACCAACCAATACCATTGCCGCTTATTACCTCGTAAGCACTGCGGGTAAACATTACCAAAATACCTAATGCCAAAGGAACATCAATGCTTATAAATTTCTTTTTAAGTCCACTCCAAGCGGCTTTAAAATAATCTTGTGCACTAAACAAAAACACAGGTAACGATAGTACCATGTTTATGTATCCGAATAGTTTAGAGAAAGAACCTTGCGTAAAACTATCTAACCCAAAATACTCCGGAAAACTAATTAGCATAATATTACCAAAACAAAAACCAGCCACACCAATTTGGTAGCTTAATCTGCGGTTTTCGTCTTTTTTTACCGTTTTCTCTAAATCGTTTAAACTAATAGCGGGCTCGTAACCAATGCTACTTAATAGGGTTACTAATTGGCGTAGATTGGTTTGTGCAGGGTTATAATTTACTTGAAGTTCTTTTTTAAGGAAATTAACTTTTGCTAGAGTTACGTGTGGATTTAGTTTATACAAATGCTCCAACAACCAAATACACGAACTGCAGTGCATGGTAGGAATAAAGAAAGTAACTTTAGCTATTTGTGCATCGCGGTAGTTTAATAATTGAGCTTGTACTTTCTCATCATCAAGGTAAGCAAATGCGCTTGGCAAAACAGGATTACGTTGTGTGGCACCAGGAGCGGTTTCGTAGTTATAATAACTACACAAGTTGTTGGCAGACAAAAGTTCGTATACACTTTTACAGCCCACGCAACAAAATGTGTGGTCATCATAATGCAACTGGGTAATACACTCATCACCGCAGTGAAAGCATTTTACAACTGTTGTGGGTTTAGTTGTAGTTGCCATTTTTTCTTTTCATTAAGTGGAGGCTTGTTAGGGCCACCCCTGTTTCAGCTCTGTTAATTTGGGGTTGATTATTTGTTTTGACCTTTCAAAAACAACTTTCTCAACTCCAGTTCGTTATTATAATCGCTTACTGTGGTTGTAGTAAGCAATGTATGAATTTTTTTGCGGATAGTTTTATACTCGTTATGCACAGGACAAGGATTACGTTCGGAGCAATCTTTTAAGCCTAAGCAACATGCGGTAATAATTTTATCTCCATCCAAGGCAAATACAATATCTAATAAAGTGGTTTTACGTTGTGCTTCATTTACTAAAAACCCACCATTAGGACCTTTAGCCGAAGTAAGAAAACCGCGTTTAGATAAATCTTGAAGAATTTTAGCTATAAATGGTTGTGGAGCATCTAAGCCTGATACTACTTCTTTAATGCCCACATACTTGCCATCGGCCGACATTTGTGCGACCAAAAACATAGCTCTTATTGCGTATTTACAAGTTTGTGAAAACATCTTTTGCGTTGAATTGCTCCTCAAAAGTAAAAACACAATTAAATAATAAAATACCTTTTTATCTTATATTTTGTAATACACTTATTTTCAGTGTGTTATTTTTACTGACATTAATCAACAAAAAGCTAAACAAATGATTGGCAAGCCCAAATAAAACCAGTATTTTCGCACGCATTATGAAAAGAAGTTGTGCTGTTTAAATAGATATCTATTTAAGACGCTATTTGCAGCATAAAACAACATCAAACCCACAACAATTTGTAATACCATACTATGCAAGTATTAAACGGTAACGAAGTTTCTAAAAAATTACGCGAAGACATTAAAGCAGAAGTAGCCTTATTAAAATCGCAAGGCAAAAAAACACCTCATTTAGCAGCCATTTTAGTTGGCACAGATGGAGCCAGCATGACTTATGTAGGTGCAAAAGAAAAAGATTGCCAAGAGGTAGGTTTTGACAGCACTGTACTTAGGTTTGATGCAACATTAACCGAGGCCGAATTGATTGCCGAAGTAGAGAAAATAAACAACAATCCTGCAATTGATGGATTGATTGTGCAGTTACCTTTACCTAAACATATTAGCGAAAAGAAAATTACTGAAACCATTTCGTATAAAAAAGATGTGGATGGGTTTCATCCCATGAATGTAGGTTTAATGTTTAAAGGCCTACCTTGCTTTTTGCCTGCCACACCATATGGCATTGTTAAACTGCTTGAACATTACCAAATTGAAACCAGTGGCAAACACTGTGTAGTTATTGGCCGAAGCGATATTGTGGGCAAACCCATGAGTGCTTTAATGCTACAAAAAAATTGCACGGTTACGGTATGCCATAGCCGCACGGTTGATATTGAAGCACACATACAACGTGCTGATATTGTAATAGCCGCTGTGGGTATACCCGAGTTTGTAAAAACACACATGATAAAAGATGGTGCAGTGGTAATTGATGTAGGGATTACACGTGTAGAAGATGCATCAACCAAAAGCGGTTACAAATTAAAAGGCGATGTGGCTTATGATGAGTGTGCTGCAAAAGCTAGTTTTATTACACCAGTACCAGGTGGTGTTGGACCAATGACACGTGTAGGCTTGTTGTTAAACACCTTAAATGCGGTAAAAAACAAATAGCCCAAAAAACCTACATCAAACCAAAAAATATTACATGCAAAACACCTTAAACAGCGCACAACTATTACCTGTAATGGAGCACTTTTACACCATACAGGGCGAAGGATATTACCAAGGACATGCCGCCTATTTTATACGTTTAGGCGGATGCGATGTGGGTTGTGTTTGGTGCGATGTAAAAGAAAGCTGGGATGCTGATGCACATCCTAAATACAGCATTACCGAAATAGTAAATTGGGTAATTGATGCCAAAGCGCCATTAGCTGTAATTACTGGTGGCGAACCTTTGTTACATGATTTAGATGGGCTAACAGCCGCATTACAAGCAGCAGGTATTAAAACTAATATAGAAACATCGGGCTCTTCTCCCCTTTCAGGTAATTGGGATTGGATTTGTGTATCGCCAAAAAAATTTAAAGCACCCTTGGCTGATGTAGTGGCAAAAGCCAACGAACTTAAAGTGGTAGTATTTAATAAAACAGATTTTGATTGGGCCGAAAAGCATGCTGCTTTGGTAAATAACCCATGTAAATTATACCTACAACCCGAGTGGGATAAAGCGGCTGATGTGTTACCACTTATTATTGATTACGTGAAGCAAAATCACAAATGGAAAATTAGCTTACAGGTGCATAAGTACATGAATATTCCTTAATGGTACATCTGTGCTTTTATGAAAACAATTTACGCTACATACTATCGTTAACAACATACACATGAGATACATTATTGCCCTTATAACCTTTTTGTTTGTAACATACACCTACGGCCAAAACCAACCGTTTACGGGTACTAACAACAAAAAAGCAAGTAAACTTTTTGGCGATGCATTGCAAGCATTTACGGCTTATGATGGCAAAAAGGCTAACGATTTATTGATTAAAATTATTGAGATTGATCCTAACTTTATTGATGCTTATATGTTGCTTGCCGATTTAAAAGAAGGCAACGAACGCTATGAAGAAGCACAACGCATTTACGAAAAAGTAATTGGCATTAACGCTGAATTTCAGTTGCCCTATTACAAACTAGCCATTGCACAACTTAATGATGGACAATATAACTTAGCACTAGATAATTTAAATTTATACAAACAACGTAACGGCAATCAAATTGATGCCAATAAGGTTGAGCGGGCTTTTATGACTGCACAGTTTGGTACACATGCTAAACAAAACCCTGTGCCTTACGACCCCAAAAATATGGGCGCAGGAATTAACACTCCGCTTGATGAGTATTTTCCGGGCGTAAGTGCCGATGGAAAAACACTTATTTACACCCGCTTAAAAAGCAACAGAACTGAAGATTTTTATATTAGCAACCGCGAGCCTAATAATACTTGGGCACAAAGTAAGAACATGGGTGCGCCTATTAATAGCGAACTTAATGAAGGTACCATATCAATTAGTAGCGATGGACAGTATGTGTTTTTTACGGGCTGTAATTGGCCCGAAGGCGAAGGCAGCTGCGATATTTATTTTAGTATGCTTGATGGCATGGATTGGAAAGAACCTCGCAACTTAGGTTTTCCGGTAAATACGCGCGCTTGGGAAAGCCAACCATCTGTTTCGTTTGATGGTAAAACCTTGTATTTTTCGAGTGCTAGGCCAGGTGGCATGGGCGGTATGGATATTTGGCAAACCACTTACAACAAAGGTAAATGGAGTGCGCCACAAAATTTAGGACCTGATGTAAATACTGTGGGTAATGAAGAATCGCCTTTTATTGCCAAAGATGATGCTACACTTTATTTTACCAGTGATTTTCATCCGGGTATGGGTGGCGTTGATATTTTTTACAGCCGCAAACAAAGCAATGGGCGTTGGGGAAAACCTACCAACATGGGCTACCCAATAAACACCAATAAAGATGAACGCTGCATGGCCATTGGCGCTAATGGTATTGATGCCTATATAGCCTCTGAAAGAAGTGATGGATTTGGCGGATTAGATTTGTATGAATTTGAACTGTACAACGATGCCCGACCTATTAAAACCGGCTATGTACAAGGAACAGTGTTTGATTCTAAATCGTTAAAAAAATTAAAGGCACGTGTTGAGTTAATTGATTTAGCTACCGGAAAAACCATTATCGAATCGCAGAGTAATAAAATTACAGGTGAGTTTTTAGTATGCTTACAAGGCAATAAAGATTACGCATTAAATGTAAGTGCCGATGGGTATTTATTTTACTCAGAAAACTTTGCACTAAAAAATCAAACCGCTACCGAACCATTAAAACTAAACATTCCGCTTAACCCAATAATTGCAGGCGAAAAAGTGGTATTAAACAATGTATTTTTTGAAGTTGACAAGTTTGATTTAAAAGAAGAATCGAAAGTAGAATTGAACAAGTTGGTTACCTTTTTAAAAAATAACCCAACACTTGCTATTGAACTTGGCGGACACACCGATAACACCGGTATAAAACAAAAGAATTTTGACTTAAGTACAAACCGTGCTAAAAGTGTTTACCAATATTTAATTGCGAGCGGTATAGAAGCCAATAGACTAAGCTTTAAAGGATATGCCGACACACAACCAGTTGCTGATAACAAAACCGAAGTTGGCCGCAAACAAAACAGAAGAACCGAGTTTAAAGTAGTTAGGTTGTAACTGGTTTTCACTCAAACGCCCAAAAAAAATTTAGTATTATTGAATAAGAAATTGTAACCCATGAAAGATTACACAAAATACGCCAAAGAAGTATTTACCATTGAAGCCAAAGCATTGGCTGATTTAAGCAAACAGTTAGATAATAACTTTAACAAAGCAGTTGATGCTGTGTTAAAAAGCAAAGGTCGTTTGGTTATTACAGGCGTAGGAAAATCGGGGTTAGTTGGTGCAAAAATTTCGGCAACATTGGCCAGTACAGGTACACCAAGTATGTTTATGCATCCGGTTGAGGCTTTTCATGGCGATTTGGGTATGCTTAAAAAAGATGATGTGGTGGTGGCCATTTCATACAGTGGCGAAACAGAGGAATTGTTAAAGTTGATTCCATACATTAAAGCTGCACAAATAAAAGTAATTGGCATGAGCGGTAATCCGCAATCAACACTTGCTAAAAATGCCGATTTTCATTTAAACGTAAAAGTATATAAAGAAGCTTGTCCGCTTGAATTGGCGCCTACTTCATCAACCACAGCTACTTTGGCTATGGGCGATGCTTTGGCTGTTGCTTTAATGAAAGCACGCAATTTTAAACCCGAAGATTTTGCTAAATTTCATCCTGGTGGAAGTTTGGGTAGAAAACTTTTAACCACCGTTGAAAGTTGCATGTTTAAAGATAGTTTGCCTGTTATAAAACCAACCGACAACATACAACAGGTTATACATACCATGAGCAGCGGCCGTTTGGGTTTGGCTGTAGTAGTTGATAAAAATAAAGTAAGTGGTGTGATAACTGATGGTGATTTACGTAGGGCTATGGATAAACACACGGCTAAATTATTTACGCTAACTGCCAAAGATATTATGACTGCTAAGCCACGAACCATCAACAAAAAAATGATGATGGCCGAAGCCGAAGAGTTGATGAACACACATAAAATCACTTCGCTTTTGGTAGCTGATGCCAAAGGTAAACTAGAAGGTGTGGTACAGATTTATAGTTTGAATAAGTAGGATATTAACTGAATAATAGAGAGTTGACAATGCAATCTTTTTAACAATTAATGAAATTATTTAACCTAAAATTTCTATTCACTGCTTTTATTTTAACAAGCTTTTTTTCTTGCGAACCTCCGGTAGTCTTCACTGAACCGCAACCTACTGACATCAAAAATTTAGCTGATTTTCCCAGACGGATACATGGTAAATATTTGAACCAAGAAGAGAATTCAATTGTAACTATAAGAGAAAAGCTAATTACAAAAACTTACGACTACGATTATAAGTTTCATTTAAATCAACTTGATAGTAATTTAAGTCTTTTGGGTGACACATTTAATAACAGCAAGACTAATAAAAAAAACAATTTAATCCGTGACGGAGATAGTTTAATCGCACATATTCATTTCGTTGATACCTTATTTCAAATAGGTCAAGACAATATTGTAAGAAAGTATAGAGGCTTCTATTTTCTGAATACCCGTTACACCAACTCAAGTTGGGAAGTCAAAAAAGTTCAACTTATTAAAGGTAAACTTATTATTAGCATAGTTACTTCAGAACATGATATTGAACTATTGAAGGATATCACAACCCCGAGCGACACCTTTCCTCAATACAAATTTGCGCCAACACGAAAGCAGTTTAAAGAGTTTATTAAAAAAAGAGGATTTAAAGACCAAGAAGTTCTACTTAAAGTGAGTATGTAAAATACAAAATATCATAAACCAATTGTAGTTTATTCAGCAATCACTCATATGGTATTTCAAAATACGTTAACACTTTTTTGTAGTTATCTTGGGCAGCAAAGTAAACTTTGCTAGATTTATCATCAAACCAACGCATTTAAAGCCTACTTTTGTAGCAGTTGAGTTTATCATGTAATTACACCACAATGAACTTTGAATACCTCGAAACCGAAAGGCTGCGCTTAAGAATATTAACAGATGAGTTGTATGAGCTGATTTTAACCACCAAATCGGACCAAGAAATTATGGACTTATTGTGCGTTGATGCTACCGATGTGGAGAAGGAAAAACAAAAAGCGATAAGAGGATTTGGTATGTTTAACAAAGCTTTGTTGTTGTTTCAACTTATTGAAAAAGAAAGCAATAAAGTAATTGGCTGGTGTGGTTACCATACTTGGTTTACCCAACACCATCGTGCCGAGCTAGGTTATATGCTTTACACCGATGAGGTAAAACAAAAAAGTTACATGAAAGAGGCGCTAAAGCCAATTATTGATTATGGTTTTACGCACATGAAACTAAATCGTATTGAAGCTTTAATTGCGCCAAACAATGTTCCATCGCTTAAACTGATTAAACACTTTAAGTTTAATGAAGAAGGAACACTCAAAAATCATTATTTAAAAGATGGTGTGTACGAAGATTCCGTTATTTTCGGTTTACTGGCACAAGAATATCAAACAGCAAAATAAAACTCACCCATTAGGGCTAAATTTAAATGACTAAAGAAATAGAAAATATAAACCGTGTACTTGAAGCGTACTTTACTAAAAACGCTGACACAACCATTGTACCCGTAAAAGAATTAATGCCAGAGTTGATAGCGGCTGGTGTATTTACCAAAGATGTAAAAAATGGCAAACCTATTCGCGATGTATTGAAAGCGCTTCATAAAGCCAACGAATTAGCGCAAATACCATATGCGCATGCCATGCAAAACGGTGAAGATACCTATTGGTATTTTATACCCAAAGGTGCGCCTAAACCAACTGCATTGTATAAGCAAGATGTAGTTTCGGAAGAGACATTGGCCATACAAAATAAACGCTTACTAAGCGATAAATACTACGTAATTAATTTGTGTGATGAAGCACTAAACCTTAAAGCTAAACGCCAGAAACGTTTTGATTTTTTATTGGGTGATTTGCATAAAGATGGCCGAAAAAGAACTCAATTACCTGTTGATGCTTTTTACCACGATTTAAACTTAGTAATTGAATTTAAAGAAGCTCCACTTGAAGAGCCTACGGAGTTTTTTAACAAACTAGATGTACGCACGGTGAGCGGAATTAGTCGTGCAGAACAACGCAAAAAATATGACCGAGTTAAAGCTGCCGAACTACCGCAAAATGGTATTAAGTTGATTGAAATCCCCTACTCTATTTTTACTTGCGATGAATCGAACCGCATTGTAAGAGACCATGAGCAAGATTTAAAACGTGTTATTGATTTTATAAAACCAGAACAATACACTGTTGCTGTAGAAGAATAATTTACCTGCATGATAACACCGCTTACTTTAACCACTCCACGCCTAACTTTACGTGAGGTAGAAATGGGTGATCAACAAAAAATATTTGAAGGATTTTCTAATCCTGATGTAACCAAATATATGGACATCACTTACCCTACTTTTGAAGCCACTGCCGAACAAATGTTGTGGTACGAAACCAAACGTAAAAATGGAACTGGAAACTCGTGGGCGGTTATTAACGAGCACCACGAATTTATTGGTGTAGTTAGCACTTACAACCTGCATCCTTTGCACCGCAGATGCGAAATTGGTTATTGGTTTTTTCCTGAATTTTGGGGCAAAGGTTATGGCAAAGAAAGTATGGATTTACTGTTAACGGCTTTAGCTAAACAACAAAACATTCATCGCTTTGTGGCCGAGGTTGAGCCTGAGAATACAGCAAGTATTGCCTTATTAAAAAGTTTAGGATTTAACCGCGAAGCTGTTTTTAAAGAGCATGAGTTTAGAAACAATCAATTTGCCGATTTAGAGATTTGGGCTAAAATATTTAGTAACAATTAGCATACAATTATTTATAAATTCGCCACATTAAAGCGCACAACATGAGTTTATACGAAAACATTAAAAACAATACCTTTTTACTATCGGGTCCTTGCATTATTGAAAACGAAACGATGGTGATGAACTTGGCCGAAAAGATTTCGAAAATTGCCGAAGAGTTAAACTTAACTTATGTGTTTAAGGCTTCGTTTGATAAAGCCAACCGCACATCAGTTGACAGTTACCGCGGACATGGAATGAAAGAAGGCTTACGCATTTTACAAAAAGTAAAAGATACTTTTGGATTACCCGTTACCACAGATATTCATGAAAGTTGGCAGGCAACTGAGTTAGCCGAGGTTATTGATATTTTACAAATCCCTGCGTTCTTATGCCGTCAAACTGATTTATTGGTGGAGTGTGGCAAAACCAATCGCATAGTAAATATCAAAAAGGCACAGTTTTTATCGGGCCACGATATGATACATGCTGTAAAAAAAGTAGAGAGTACAGGCAACAAACAAATTATGCTAACCGAGCGCGGAACCATGTTTGGTTACAACAACTTGGTGGTTGATTTTAGAAACTTGGTAGACATGAAATCGTTTGGTTACCCAGTTTGTATGGATGTAACACATAGCACACAAAAACCCGGAGGTATGGGTGGCAAAAGTGGTGGCAACCGCGAGTATGCTGTATATTTAGCCAGTGCTGCTGCAGCTGTTGGGGTTGATGGTTTCTTTTTTGAAGTACATGAAAATCCAGATGAAGCCTTAAGTGATGGACCAAATATGATTGCATTAAAAGACTTTAAACAATTGTTGTTGGATAGCGTGGTGAAATATAAAACCGGATTAAAATAACACAACTGTTTAACACCATTGCCACAGGTGTATAGTTTTAAAACACTTGCGTGTGGCTTGATTGAGCTAAACTAGCCTAGTTAAAGCAATGGTTTATTAACAATATTTAAGCATACAAACGACTGCCCTTGGGTGGTCGTTTTTTTTATACCTAAAACCTCGTTTACTTTTGTTGGTATGAGGTACACCTTTATTTACAAATTGCTTGTAGCTGCAATCATAATGACTGCTGTTACTGCATGCTCAAATAATTCACCCAAACAAACTAAAAATACGCGCGAAAACTTACCAGCAACGGGTACGTTTGGCCAACCATTTAACGACAGCATTTTTTACAGTGCAGAAAGTATTATTGAGCGACTTAAAACAGAAAATGATTTTGAAGTTACAGTAACTGGTACAATACTAAACTACTGCAAAGGCGAAGGATGCTGGATAACTTTAACAGCAGGCCAAGGCGAGCTTTTGGTTGAAACGAAAAACAAATCGTTTGCACTTCCTTTAAATATTAGTGGTAAAAAAGCCATAGTACATGGCGTAGCCCACAACACATACAATAACGACAGTATTGTTCAACCACAAATAACTGCAACCGGAATTCAAATACAATAACATGATTACTTGGCAACTCTCTCCTATTAAGTTAGCGCTTAAATACACGTGGAAAATATCGCGCAATAGCAGCACACACAAAAACAACTTTATCATTCATTGCCAATTTAGAAACTGGAAAGGTATTGGTGAAGTGGCTCCTAACATCAGGTACAACGAAACACCTGAAGTAATTGCGCAAGAATACGAAACCTTTATAAAAGCAGGTGGCTCAAACGTACACGATTTACAAGAACTAACTGATTTATTAAACACGTTAAAGCTAAAAAATGCATTACGTTTTGGTATTGAAAGCGCATACATACATATGCTTTGTCATGCTGAAAAAATGCCCATACACGATTTTTTAGGTATAGCTCCGGCCAAGGATATTGCTACTAGTTACACCATGCCTATAATGGAGTTTGATGAGGTGAAAGACTTTTACACGCAAAATAACTTAGATAGATTTAGTGTAATTAAGCTAAAAACCAACAACGAAAACGGCTTAGAGCTTATTAAAATGGTAAGTGAGTTTTGTAATCAACCTTTAATTATTGATGCAAACGAAGCTTATACCAATGCCGATGATTTGATTAACTTTTTACAAGCATTAAAGCCCTATAACATTGCCCTTATTGAGCAGCCAATGCCGGCTCATTGTGTTGATGATTATAAGGCCGTAAAACAGTTGCAATTATTTCCGCTTATGGCCGATGAAAGTGTGTGTGATGAAGCTAATTTTGAAGAAATTACCCAACAGTTTGATTACGTAAACATGAAACTGATGAAAGCTGGTGGTTATTTAAATGGCTTACATATTATTAACCAAGCCAAAGCTCATAACCTTAAAACAATGGTTGGCTGCATGGTTGAAACTTCATTAGGTATATCAAGTGCTTGGCACTTATGTAGCTTAACCAATTATGCTGATTTGGATGGATACCTGATTGTAAAGGATGAACCATTTGGTTTGCTTAAAGAAGAAAACGGAAAAATAAACCTGAATATATAATGCCGCTTATTGCTACATTTGCGCATAGGTAAACATGGAAAAAAACAGAATAAATATTGTTAATAGACGCGCTTCGTTTGAGTACCAATTGGTACAAAAATATACCGCAGGCATTATACTAACAGGAACTGAAATTAAATCGGTACGTGAAGGTAGTGCAAACATTGGCGATGCTTTTTGTTTTATAAAAGATGGTGAAATGTTTATTCGTAACCTGCATATTAGCATCTGGAAACAAGGTTCGTTTTATAACCACGAACCCATGCGTGTACGTAAATTATTGTTGAATAAAACCGAAATACGTAAAATAAAAGCCAAAGCTTTAGAGCGTGGTTTTACTGTAATTCCGGTGCGTATGTTTATATCGGAAACCGGATACGCTAAAATTGAAATTGCCGTAGCACAAGGAAAACGCAACTTTGATAAACGAGAAGACATCAAAAAACGCGATATCACCAGGCAATTAGCCCGAGAATAATTTATTATACCCAATTTGGAAATCTAATAGTTGCAATGAGCGATGCACATCGCAAAGTATATGTCGCCCTTGCAGGGCTGATATAAACTA
>CAZJHS010000055.1:0-20153 GCA_964545895.1 uncultured Chitinophaga sp.
ATTAGCATAAGTATATAAAGCCCTTTGTAGTAAAATTACAAAGGGCTTTTATATTATTGCATCATCAACAAACCACTTACATACACCGCAATTTTAAGCCTGGCAGTTTTGGCCTTGGTTGTTTTTGGCCTGCCCGTTGCATTTAGTGCAGTGCAAGGTAAGGCTGTTTGGCTGGCCTATGCCTTCACGCAGTCGGGTGGTGCGGTTGGTACGGTGCTTATTGTATTAATAACCAGTTATGCTTACACCATTAGGGTTGAAGCCGTAAAATACAAGTTTTTTACGTTTATAAAATCGGTAGTAGCATTAAGTTTATTTATTGGTTTGTGGGCTTTTGTAAACGAGCACTTAACCAAACCATTGTTAAAAGAGGTAAGACCAAGTCATGCATACTTGCTGCAGCAAACTAACCTCACCAATAAGCTCGATTCGTTATACACCTTAACCAAAACAGCGCGTGCAGCATATTTTCAAAATTTAGTGCAACAAACGCAACAACAATTTACACAAATTGACAGCACCGTATTAACTCATTGGGTTAACGAAGCAGGATATTCATTTCCTTCGGGCCACTCGTTTAATGCATTTTTATTGGCCACCATTATGGCGTTTAGTTTGCATCATGCCACCCATAAAAAATGGCGTACATGGTATTGGGTTCCTTACTTGTGGGCTGTATTAGTGGCGGTTTCGCGTGTGGCTTTGGGCGTACACCATCCTATTGATGTGGTGGTAGGTTCGGTAATGGGTTTTGTGGTTGCAGCCACGTTTATTTATTTCGATAGTACTCGAAAATTAATCATTCATAAAAAGCATTAGTACACATGAATATTTTATACGGAGTTCCAGGCGAAGGCATGGGCCATGCCACACGCAGCAAGGTTGTTATAAACCATTTGCTAAAAACACATAATGTACAAGTGGTAAGCAGTGCGCGTGCTTATAAGTTTTTAAGCGATGCTTTTGGAGCCCGCGTTCACGAAATTAAAGGCCTACACTTTGCATACAAAGATGCCAAGGTGAGTAAAATGGGCACGTTTATGCTTAACCTAAAACATGCTCCCGAAAATTTATTGCATAATTTTTCGCAATACTTACTCATCAATAAATCGTTTAAACCCGATTTGGTGATTTCTGATTTCGAATCGTTTTCCTACTTTTTTGCCAAGGCACATAAAATACCTACAATTAGCATTGATAACATGCAAGTGATGAATCGCTGTAAGTTGGATGTGAAAATTGCTGATAAAGAAAAGGATAATTTTAAACTGGCTAAGGCCATTGTTAAAGCAAAAGTGCCGGGCTGCGAGCAGTATTTTATTACCAGTTTTTTTGATGCCGAAATTAAAAAACGCGATACCTTAATTGTACCACCTATTATTCGTGAAGCAATATTGCGCGCTACACCAACGGTGGGTAATCACATAGTTATGTATCAAACCTCAAGCTCGTTTGGCGAGGTAAAAGAGGTGCTTAAACAATTGCCACAACAAACATTTTATGTGTATGGCATGAATAAAAATGAGCGAGATGGAAACATTATTTTTAAACCATTTAGCGAGCAAGGTTTTATTGATGATTTGGCTTCGGCCAAAGCAGTAATTGCTAATGGCGGTTTTTCGTTTATTAGCGAAGCCGTGTATTTAAAAAAGCCCATTTTCTCATTCCCAATTGCAGGTCAGTTTGAGCAATGGATGAATGCAGCCTACATTAATAAGCTTGGCTTTGGTAGGCATTTTGATACCTTAAATGCCGATGCGCTTAAAGCATTTATGTTTGATTTAGAAGTGTTTCAACAAAACTTAAGTAAATATAGGCAAGAAGAAAACAGATCCTTATTTGCCCAGCTTGATAGTTGGTTGTTGCGTTTTGCAAGTCAACATAAGATATAGTTATCTGCCCAAAAACTTACCCCTTTTGTTACGCCTAATTTAGTAGTTTTGTAGTTGTATATGGAAACCAATTTACCAATAGAACCTATTACCAATAAAGTTGCAAACAGTGGCTTGGTTACTATTAATTTAGAAGACTATTTTAATAAAGGGGAGCGTGTGTTGCTTGATATAAAGCCTTGGCTTTTTATGGAAATGATATTGAAAGAAAAGGACTTTAGAGAGCATGTAAAGCAACACAATTGGGAGCAATACACGGGTAAAAATGTAGCCTTTTCTTGTAGCGCTGATGCCATTATTCCTACCTGGGCTTATATGCTTTTAGCAGTAAGTATCGAACCATTTGCAAACCGATATGTGTTTGGTAATTTAGATACTTTAAATACCATACTTTATCAAGATGCATTACAACAAATAAATGCTACAGATTATACCGATGTGCGGGTAATTATAAAAGGGTGCAGTGATGTGCCGGTGCCAGTAAGTGCTTATGTAGAAATTACCCATAAGCTGGCACCATTTGCCAAAAGCATTATGTATGGTGAGGCTTGCAGCAATGTGCCTATTTATAAACGCAAGTAAATTTTATTAGCGTTACATTTTTAACTAATAACTTATTGGTATGAATTGGTTACCCAACGACATAGTTTTTTTAGAAAATAATCTGCTGCAAATTTTACGTTTTGCGGCCATATTATGTTTAGGACTGTTGTTTAAACGCTTTGGTGCAAAGTTTTTAAGCAAGCAGTCGTTTCGCATTTTCAAAACCTTTTCACACAACCAGTTTAGCGAGGTTTTTGTTGATTTGTTGCGCAAACCTATTGAGCAATTTCTTTCGTTATTAATTATTTATTTCGCTTTCGAGCATCTTACATTTCCGCTAAGTTGGAACTTGGTTGATGCCACTGAATACGGCATACGTTGGTTGCTATTGGTGGTATGGAAAATTGCATTTTTGGTTGTACTTGCTCGTATACTATTACGTGCTACTGATTTCTTTACACATGTACTCATTAACAGAGCCGAATCACCTATTGCACCCGAGTTGGGTAACTTTTTAAAAGAGTTAATTAAAGTGCTTTTGGTGGTGTTGTGCGTTTTTGCAGGCTTGCGTATTATTTTTCATGTAAACATTACTGCTCTTATTGCATCATTAGGTATTGGTGGTTTGGCTGTAGCATTGGCAGCACAAGATACCTTAGCTAATTTATTAGGCTCGTTTGTAATATATTTGGATAAACCTTTTAAAGCAGGCGATTTAATTGAAACAGCCGATATAAAAGGAAGGGTAGAGCATGTTGGTTTTCGTACCACGCGCATACGTACCATGGAAAAAAGTTTACTTACAGTACCCAATAAAAAGTTAATTGATACTGCTCTAAACAATATTACGCAAAGCGATTCAAGGCGCGTAAAGTTTGAGTTAGGATTAACCTATCAAAGTTCATCGGCTCAAATTTTAGCCATTGTTGATGATGTAAAACAGGTGCTTAAAAGTAACCCATTAATTAACGAAGATTATACCGTACGCTTTGCCGATTTTAGCGCAAGCTCACTCTCTATTTTGGTGATATACTTTGTAAACAGTAACGATTATGATGTAATGATTGAAGTAAAAGAGCAGGTAAATGTTAAAATCATGGAAATAGTAGAGCAACACAATTGCGAATTTGCCTACCCAACACAAACGCTATTTATAAAAAAGGATAGTTAGCTGTTACTTTCAGGAATGAAAAATGTTAATATTTTTTAATGATATTTCATTTCAATCCATTTGTCTATAAATCAGGTTGTTTAAGGTATTGTAATTTAGGTACTTATAAATTCGTCAAAAATGCATCTTGATTAAATTGGTTTTAAATTGGGCGGCTTGCCACTTTTTAATGTTGTATTAATCTGCTTATGCGCACCTTTGAAATGTGCTAACAGCGACTTAACATCTGTTTTAGTTCATTAGCACAACCCGATTGCTTTAGTGCAATCCACTTACTTTGCCCTCGTGGGGTTTAATGGTTATACAGGCTAATTAGGGAGTCTTCGGACTCCCGGGTTAGCTTTTCTTATTTAAAGCCATCCTCAATCCGTAAAATTTACCATAAAAAAGTGTTTAATACTTGTTATTGTCGCTTAGCTAGCTGAAATTTGGTGTTTAACCAAAACCATAGTGCGTACAAATATTAAGTACATTTTAGTCGTATTAATTACAAGCTTATTTGCTTACCAGCCAAGGCAGGTTAATGCTCAGGGCATGTATACGCAGTTTGGGCAAAATAGGGTACAGTACACCAAGTTTATTTGGAATTATGTACGCTCCGAAAACTTTGATGCTTACTTTTACTCGGGCGGTCGCGAGTTGGCCACATTTGCTGCACGTACAGCCGAAGAGCAATTAAATGATATTGAAAAAATAGTTGACCACAGGTTAAGTGGTAGGGTTGAAATTATTGTATACAACACCCAGCAAGAATATAAGCAAGCCAATTTCGGAATATCAGATCAACCAGCCAACTTAGGCGGTATTATGCAGGTTACTAGTAATAGGTTTTTTGTTTTTTTTAATGGCAACCGCGATGATTTTAAAAAACGTATCAGACAAGGAATGGCCTTGGTGCTTATTAACGAGTTAATGTTTGGTGGTTTTATACAAGATCGTATACAAAATGCAGCCTTATTAAACTTACCCGATTGGTACTTAAATGGCCTAACAGCATACATTGGCGAAGAGTGGAACACTGCTTTAGATAATCAACTAAAGGATTATTTTAATACAGGTAAGGTTAAAAAATTTAACCGCATGTTATACAAAGAACCAACACTTACGGCTCAATCGTGGTGGCGATTTTTGGTTGAAAAATATGGGGTAGAATTGGTTTCGCAAATGCTATACATTACCAAAGTTAGCCGCAATTACGAAACTGCTTTAATTTATGTTACTGGGCTAGATTTGAAGCAGGCTGGCAAAGAGTGGGTACGTTATTACAAAGAGTTGTATGCCAAAGAGGATAATGGCCGCACTTTACCTTTGCAAGAAATTAAAGTAAAAAAACGCTTAGCTCCATACATCGAACCTAAACTAAAAGTTGCTCCTAAAGGCGATTTTGTGTCGTTTACTACCAATAAAATGGGTAAGTATAAATTGTGGTTGGTAAACACCAAAACAGGCAAACACAAACGCTTACATAAAGGTGGGTTAAAATATTATCAGCGCGAGTTAGACCATTCATTCCCGCTGATGGCTTGGCATCCGGGTGGCGAAAAAATTTCGTATGTGCATGAGCGCAGAGGTCGTTTGTTTTTAACAACGGTTGATTTAATCACCAAAAAGAAATCGAAATTAGAGTTTTTAAAGTTTGATAAAATTACGGGATTTGCATACTCCGATAATGGAGGTACTTTGGTAATATCGGCTATACGCAAAGGCCAAAGCGATTTGTATTTATACGATATGAAAACGCGCAAAGAGCGCCAAATAACAAACGATCCTTATGATGATTTGCATCCGGTTTATGCAGATGGTGGAGGTGCTATTTTATTCGCATCAAACCGCAACAGCGATTCGCTTGGAGCTGCTGCACCGCTTACTTTAAACACCTCAAATAATTTAGATATTTATGTGTATGATTTAGAAAAAGTGGGTCAGCCAAATGCCTTAAAACGATTAAGCAACACGCCTAATATAAACGAAACACAACCTATTGAATACAGCAATAAATACTACAGTTATTTAACCGAGTATAATGGCATTGTTAATAGATACGCTGCGCGTGTGGAAGAGCAATATGATTTTACCGAATTGCAAATTTTTAGAAAAGATTCGTTACGCACCATTGATACTTTGTTTTTTGAACAATTAGAAGAAAAAGGTAATAGCTTTGATTACAATGGCCGCACCATAAAATTAGATCAAACCATTGAAAAAATTGATACCATTATACACACCAAAGATGTAGTGTTTACTTACCCATTAACCAACTATAGTCGCAGTATTTTGGCATATGATGTGTGCAAGCAAACACAAAAAGAGTATGATTTTGTATTAAGCAACAAACGTTACTACATCTACGAATCGTTGGTGCAACGCCAAGTAGAAGAAGTAGGTGCAAAAACAGAAACCTATCCTAATATGTATAGGCTAAAAACAGGTTTTGCCACCAAGCCATTTGCCGTTGGGCAAGCCGTGTTTAAGCCACGCAATTTTCCTACAAACATCATTACAAGCAAATCAACCGAACCCGAAAAAATTAAAGATACTTTACCCATAGAATCTTTCTTTTTTGTGAATGATTTTCCTCCTGTTACCAATCCATTGCCAGAGGTAAAGGCAACGGTAAAGGCAGAGCCAACACCTTCGGCTAAGTATTTAAAAGTAAGCTCGCCACGCTATTACAACATCACCTATTTCCCTGATAAGTTGTATACCCAATTAGATAACTCTATCATCAATTCATACTATCAACCCATAACACCTGGTGGCGAAAATTTATTGAACACCGGATTAAATTCTATGTTTAAATATGGCTTGATTGATTTGTTTGAAGATTACAGAATTGTGGGTGGATTTAGAATTCCGCTAAACTTTAGTGGGGCCGATTATTTTGTAACGTATGAAAGTTTAAAACGCAGACTAGATCATAAAATAACGCTTTACAGGCAAAGTAGGGATGGAGCTTATGATGGTACCGTTACTAAAAACACCGTACACGAAATTAGGTACGAAATGAAGTATCCAATAAACCAAGTATTGAGTTTGCGTGGCAATGTTTTTACCCGCATGGATAGAAACGTGTTTAAAGGAATTGATAATGTAACCTTAGCTAAACCAGATATAGAAAACATATGGGCAGGCTATAAAGGCGAAATAGTATTTGATAACACCATACCCAAAGGATTAAATTTATTGGCTGGTACACGTTGGAAAATATTTTTCGAACAATACACCAACGTAAACGATAAAAACATCAAATTAAATGCCGCTGGTTTTGATTTCAGAAATTATCAACCCGTACACCGTAATATTATTTTTTGCACGCGAATAACTGCTAATACTTCGTGGGGCGAGCGTAAAGTGAAATACGTAATGGGTGGTGTTGACAATTGGCTGATGCCACAAGTTGAACAAACCAATAATGTGAGTAGTACTAATTATTCGTTTCAGGCATTAGCTACCAACATGCGCGGCTTTAAGCAAAATATACGCAGTGGTAGCACCTTTGCTGTTATTAATGCCGAGTTACGTATTCCAATTATATCGTACATTGCTAATAGGCCAATACGCTCGGAGTTTTTAAATAATTTATTGTTGATGCCATTTTTTGATATTGGCACCGCCTGGACAGGCAGCGGCCCATACAGCGATGAAAACACATTTAATCAAACCATTTACCAAATACCTAATTTAAAAGCAGTAGTTATTAATGTGCGCGAACCAATTATTGCTGGCTTTGGCCCAGGTGTGCGCAGTAAGTTAATGGGCTATTATATTAGGCTTGATATGGCTTGGGGTATACAGGATTTAGAAGTTACTAAAAAACCTATGTATCATTTATCTTTGGCTACTGATTTTTAAAAATACAAACTATGTTAAAAAAGGTATTATTGAGCATTGCGGCACTGGTGGTGTTGCTGTTTGCATTTTTGGTTTACGAAGGATTGTTTGCCAAAACTAATATTGTTACTGCCGAGGAAGGCGGCTATTTAATGATGGGTTTAGACCACCGCGGTGGTTACCATAAAATTGGTGATGTTTTTGAAAAAGTAAAAGCGCAAGTAAGTCAAAGTGGTATTGCCAATGCAAAGTATGCTGGGGTGTATTTTGATGATCCCGATACTATGCCAGAAGATAGTTTAAAATCGTTTGCAGCAGTAATTGTTACATCAACCCAAGATAGTTTGAAATTAGCATCTGTCGAAGGTTTTCATGCCATACAAATTAACCGTGGCAAAGCCATGACTTGCGATATGGAGTCGCACGATTTTGTTTCGCAAATGCTATCCATTGTTAAAGCTTACGGTGCATTTGGCGATTACTTTACTGCAAATCCTGAAGAAGCAAACGGACTTAAATTTGTGTACGAACTATATAACGAGAAAGGAACACGATTTGTGTTTCAATTTTAAGTTATTATTTACTCCGCATGTTGCATGCCTTCGTTAAAGCAATGGCGGCAACGTGCTTCGTAAGTATCTTTTTCGCCCAACATTACTTGGTTGGTATCAGTGGTTTTTCTAAACGAGTGGGTGGCCAAATCGCCACAAACCATGCAAATAGCATTTACTTTAGTTACATATTCGGCAATGGCCATTAAGGCGGGCATGGGTCCAAAAGGCTTACCTAAATAATCCATATCAAGCCCTGCAACAATAACACGTATGCCTTTTTGGGCTAAAGTTTCGCACACATAAACAATTTCTGCATCAAAAAACTGTGCCTCATCAATGCCCACCACATCGGCATCTTGGCACATTAATAAAATATTTAACGAGCTGCTTACTGGTATTGATGCCACTGCATTGCTGTTGTGCGAAACAACTTCAGTTTCGTGGTAACGCGTATCCACAGCGGGTTTGTATATCTCTACACGCAAGTTAGCAATACGTGCTCGGGTAATTCTGCGTATAAGTTCCTCGGTTTTTCCCGAGAACATAGAGCCGCAGATAACCTCTATCCAGCCTTTTTTGTGCGATGTATTTTTTAATCGTGGTTCTAAAAACATGTGTAGTGCAAGGTTACAAAATAGTTTATTTTTTCGATTGGTTTCTTTTTCACAAATTTGTAACGGTTAATCACAAGCATGAACTTAAAAGAAGCACAACATAAACTTAGCGCTGATATTTCTCAATTATACGAAACCTATCAGCTAATCAGCAAAAGCAAACAACAATTTAACGAGTTGGATGTGGCTTTGCTGCAACAACAATTGTTGTACGTTTATCACTCGCTATTAAAAGTGCAGGGGCAGTTGGCACACCTACCTCCTGGTACCGTTAATGCAGAAGAGGTTTTACCTATGGCTGGTTTAACTCCCGAACCTTTGGTACAACAACCTATTTTGGTAGAGCCCGAGGTAGTGATGGAAAGCATGGTTGAACCAATTGTTGCCACAGAGCCAGAACCTCAACCTGTGATGGAAAGCGTTGTAGAAGAACTTGAAAAAGAAGAGGCTCCAATAACCAAAGAATTAAAGTTTGAGTTTACACCAAATACCATTACCGAAACCGAACCAACGCTTGATGATTTAGAGAAACTTATGCAAGCGCAAGAATTGGCCGAAGAACAAGCTAAACTTAATGATGAGTTAGAAGCATTTGAAGTGCAAACAACTTTGCCATTAGAGCCAGCAAAACCTTTAGTTGCCGAGGTTACACCAGTAGCCGAATTTTCTTTGTTAGATAAACTTTCGGCAGCCATGCGCACACCAGATGTGGTGGAGAAAATTGCGCGCGAACAACAGCAAAGTTTAAAACAAGCCATCAATTTAAATAAGAAAATTGCGTTTGTAAATAACCTCTTTAACGAAAATACGGTAGAGTATGCCAAGGCCATTGAAAAGCTAAATGCATCAAGCACCTTGCACGAAGCCTTACGCTATTTTAACGAATTAAAACACCAATACAGTTGGAGTAACGAAAACGCTTTGGTAAAGGAACTGGAGCAGCTTATCGAAAAAAGATATTCTTAAACATAAAAAAGTCCCGAAGGTAACTTCGGGACTTTTTTGTTATTCTGCTATTGCTTCTTCTACTCTAATGCCGGCTGCTTTTACATGTGTTAAGGTATCATCGCGCATGTTTTGTTCTAACTCAAAACGGTAAAAACCTTGTTGCGGAAATTTAACTTTTTTAAAGGCCGGAAACTGATAATCGTAAATATCGCCTAAGCCACTTCCCAACCATTTTCCACTTTCATCAGCTAATCTAATTTCAATTCTGCGTTGGTCTGTTTTTTTATCGGGGTTGGTAGTATGTACCCACATAAAAATATTGCTGTATTTATAATCAGCATCAACCCTAAGATTTACATACACATTATAAAGTTTGGTAGTGTCTTTAATGCGCACATCAAACGGAATACGTGTTTTGTAGTGCCACGTATTACTTTCTAACGTTTTATTTTCGTCAAAAACACGGGCATTATCGCATGCGCTTAATCCCAATACTAAAATAATAGCTGCTGCAAAAGTGTATTTCATAAATTAAGCAGGTGGGTTGTTGTTGGTATTACTTGGTGGATTATTGCGATTACGGTTATTGTTGTTGCGATTGCGATTATTGCGGTTACGGTTATTACGCGGTTGGTTACCTTCTGGTCCGTTATTTTCGCGTGGAGCAGCGTTGTTATCTTTAGGCGTATTTATCGAAGCGTTTGTTGGGTTTGCATCGTTACGTGGCGCATTTCTATTTTCGCGTGGTGCGTTATTATCTCTGCGCTGTGCATTATCGCGGTTGTTACGTTGGTTATCGCGGGGTGCAGCTTCTTTACGTGGCGCTTGTTCGGTTCCAGGTTGTGCATTGGTATCACGCGGTTCGCGACTGCGATTGTTGTTGTTTTTGTTGCGGTTTTTATTGTTGCGTTTGTTTCCAGTTTTACGCTCGTCTAAACGAGTTAAGCTATCAAGGCCCATATCGTTTTTAAAGTCTAACTCCACAATAGCCACTTCTTTTTTCCTAATTACCAATTCTGGTTTCACACCATCTTTGTTTAGGTTAATAAACTCACGAACTTGATCTACGTGGAAACTTTGCCACTCGGCACCAAACTCATGAATTGGCGCAAACCACATTAAGCGTTTTAAAATATCTGTTTTTACCAAGCGGTAAGCGCCTGTTTCAAACTCAACGGTTAAGTTATCCGTTTCAGGAAACTCGCGCCATGCTTCTAAATAAGAATCTAACTCAAAATTTAAGCAGCATTTTAACTTGCCGCATTGTCCCGAAAGTTTTAACGGATTAAGCGATAAGTTTTGGTAACGTGCAGCGTTGGTATGTACCAATTTAAAATCGGTAAGCCAAGTACTGCAGCACAAATCACGTCCGCACGAGCCAATGGCACCAAGGCGTGCAGCCTCTTGGCGGTAACCAATTTGACGCATTTCAATACGTACTTTAAACGAATCGGCAAGGCGTTTTATCAGTTCTCTAAAATCAACACGTTCTTCGGCAGTATAAAAGAAAGTAGCTTTGCGTCTATCACCACGATATTCTACATCACTCAGTTTCATTTGTAATCCAAGTTCCATGGCAATGCTACGCGCTTTGTACATGGTAGGAATTTCCAAATCAAGATTCTCTTTGTATTTGGCTTCATCAGCCTCGTTAGCTCTGCGTACAATTTTTAAAAATGGATGTGTTTCGTAATCAGTTATACCAGCTTTTTTAAGCTGCAATTTTACTAATTCACCCTTTAGGGCTACTTTACCAATATCGTATCCATTTTCGCCTTCAACTACTACCAACTCGTTGTTAGTAATATCAGCGCCATTGCTGTTTTTATAAAACTCTTTACGCGTGCCTTTAAATCTAACCTCTACTATGTCAAAAGGTTTCATATAAGCTGGTAAATCCATATCTACCAGCCAATCGTAGGTGTTTAATTTGTTACACCCACCTGTACTACATCCACCAGAACTACATCCTCCGGTACTGCATCCTCCAGTTCCACAACCCATGTTGTTATATATTTTTAATTAATACAGTAAAATAACTTGATGTGCCAATGTGCTATAAATTAGCACTATGCACTTTTCTGCCTATTCAGCAGCCTGCCAATATACAAAGAAAGATTTAAAAAGGTTATTTTCAAATCAGCATTACGCTCTAAGTGCATGGTACTTTGGTTAATAAGCTGCACAATGGCGGGTATGTTTTCTTCGGTTAAAGCAGCGCTAAATTTGCTAATAAACTCTTTTTCTTGCTGGTTTAGGCGCAATAAACTTTCGTTACCAAACTTGTAAATAAAGCAAGCCCTAAGCATGTGTTGGCTGTATGCCAAATAGCTTTTTAAAAACTCACGACCTTCACCAGCTGTGCCTTCAACCCAACTGGTTAGTTTATCTAACTCTCTGCGGGCATTGTAACATAAGCGCATCCAGGTACTAAATAACTCAAAATAATTGGCATGCCCAGCTTGCAGTAAAGTAGTGGCTTGCACTAAACTACCTTCGGCAATGCGTGCAATGGCTGCTGCATTTTCGGCCGGAGTTTCAAACTTTTGAATTAAATAATCGGTTACATCTTCTTCTTTTAAAGCCGGAATACGCATGGTTTGCGCCCTCGATAAAATAGTAGCAATAACCCTATCAGCATCTTGTGCAACCAATAAAATTAAAGTTTGCGGAGGTGGCTCTTCCAATAGTTTTAGTAAAATATTGCCTTCTGTTCGTAAATACTCAGGTAACCAAATAATAACCGTTTTGTATTTAGCTTCATAAGGTTTTAAGCCCAACTTACGTATTACATCGCGGCACTCTTCGGCCGTTATATTGCCTTGTTTTTTACCTTCGGCATCAAGGCTTAATAGCCACTCAAGCTCGCTTAGGTAAGGGTTTTTGGTAAAAGCTTCGCGCCAATTTTCTATAAACTCATTGCTTAGTTTTTTCTTTTCAATAGCAATGGTTGGAAACGTAAAATGTAAATCGGGGTGAACCAATTTGGTAAACTTAATACATGATGCGCAATTGCCGCAACTATCTGTGGCAGTAGCATTGGGGCAATTTATATATTGTGCATATGCTAATGCTAATGGCAGTGCGCCTACACCTTCGGGGCCTAAAAACAATTGGGTATGGCTAATACGTCCGTTTTGTACGGTTTGTATCAGTTTTTCTTTAATTGCGTGTTGGCCAACTATGTCTTTAAATTGCATATTATGGTGGTAAAAATAAAACTATGTAAGCACGCATAAAAGAAAAACTTACCTGCTTTCCATCTATTGCAGTAATTAATTGATAATAAATTTTTTACAGAGGTCTGTTAATTATGTTTTTTTTGCGTGTTAAATAAAAGTGAATAATAAATGCAACCCACATTGCCGTTAATATGTCATTATAATAGTATTTTGTAAATACTATAACCCAATTGCCTTATGGTCAATAGACATATTCATATCATACCAGATCATTTAAACCTCATGGATTTTGAGGATGATGAAATGCAGGCTGCTATGTACAAGGCTTTAGTTGATGCAATGAATACCAGCAACAACACCGACCATGTAATTTTAGAAGAGCCCGAAGAATCTGGAATGAAGAAAAAGAAAAAACGGAATAAGCGAAAGTAAACTGCTTACCACCGTTAAACCACACGAACAAAAAAAGTCCGATAAGTATTTTAGCTATCGGACTTTTTTGCGTTAATAGCTTTTGGGCTTTAAATTTCTTTACGTAACCTAGCTACTGGAATATTTAACTGCTCGCGGTATTTAGCCACCGTTCTGCGGGCAATGTTGTAGCCTTTTTCTTTTAGTATTTCCATTAAACGCTCATCTGGTAAAGGTTTGCGTTTATCTTCGGCCTCAATGGCGTCTTTTAAAATTTTCTTTACCTCGCGGCTACTTACTTCTTCACCATCTTCGTTGGTAATACCCTCGCTAAAGAAAAACTTAAGCGGGATTACCCCAAAATCAGTTTGTACATATTTGCTATTGGCTACGCGGCTAATGGTTGATATATCTAATCCTACTTTTTCGGCAATGTCTTTCAAAATCATGGGTTTCATTTTAGTTTCATCGCCTTCTTTAAAGTATTCGTATTGATGATGTAAAATGGCATTCATGGTAACCAATAAAGTATGTTGGCGTTGCCTAATGCTATCAATAAACCAACGTGCGCTATCTAGCTTTTGTTTAATAAACTGCACCGTTTGTTTAAGCTCTTTGCTAGGTTTTGGGTTAGCATCGTAGCCTTTTAGCGTTTCCATATAGTTGCGGCTAATGCGCAAATCTGGGGCATTGCGTGCAGTAAGTTGCACTTCTAATTTTCCGCTGTTTTCTACCAACACAAAATCGGGGTTTATGTATTGGGGTTTGCTTGATGAAGCACTTTCGCCTGGTTTAGGATTTAAGTGGGTAATAACTGTAATGGCTTCTTTTAACTCCAGATCGGTAATTTTAAAATGCTTAATTAATTTATCGTAGTGCTTTTTGGTAAAATCATCAAAGTAGTCGCGCAAAATATTTTCGGCCAAAATCACTTCTTTTTTAGCGTGATTTTTTCGCTTAAGTTGTAACAATAAGCACTCTTGTAAAGTTGTTGCAGCAATACCTGCGGGGTCTAACGATTGTATTTTGTGCAAGCAAATTGTCATTTCTTCCATGCTTGCTTCCACATTTTGTGCAAAAGCTAAATCATTAATAATAGCATGTAAATCTCTGCGCAAGTAGCCATCATCATCAATGGTTCCAATAATTTGTGTACCAATAATTTCTTCTCTTTCGTTGGCTGCAATGGCAATGTATTGCTCCAATAAACTATCATGAAAACTAGCGGCCTCGGCAAACGGAATATCCTTACGCTCTTCATCTTGTCCTTCATCACTTAAATGAAATCCTTCTGAGTCGTAATCGTCATTTACATATTCTTTTACATCAAAAGTGTCGTCAGCCAAATAATCTTCAACCGAAACATTTTCTTCGGCCTCAGTACCTTCAGCTATCTCTACTTCGTTCTCTACTTGTTCTTTTGGGGCAGCATCTTCATCATCGCCTTTAAGCAATGCAGGGTTTTCAATAAGCTCATCATCAATGCGTTGTTGTAAATCAACGGCATTTAATTGCAACAATTTTATAAATTGTATTTGCTGAGGTGATAGCTTTTGTAACTGCTTTTGATATAGTCCTTGCTTTAACATAAATGGGGAATCAGTAAAAATTATGCCAATCTTTGTTAAAGTACGTAAACACTAGTATTTAAATATTATTATTTTCGCACTTTCTTAATCTGCTAACAAAAGTAACAAATGTATATTAAAGATTTAAGCAATTACCAAAACCAAGAGGTTACACTTAAAGGTTGGACTGCAAACAAGCGCGAAAGCAAAGGATTAGTTTTTATAATTTTACGCGATGGTACAGGCATGTGCCAATGTGTAATTGATGCTAATAACGTAAGTGAAGCTATTTTTAGCGAAGCTAAGCGTGCAACTTTAGAAACCTCGTTAAGCATTACAGGTAAAATTGTACAAGATGAAAAACAAATTGGTGGCTACGAATTGCAAGCCACTAACATAGAACTTATACAAGTTGCCACCGATTATCCTATTGCTAAAAAAGAGCATGGGGTTGAGTTTTTAATGGATAACCGCCATTTGTGGTTACGTAGCCAACGTCAGTGGGCTATTATGCGTATTCGTAATACCATTATTTTTGCTATCCATAAGTTTTTTCAAGGCGAAGGATTTTTGCAAATGGATGCTCCTTTATTTACCGGTAATGCGGTTGAAGGAACTTCAAATTTGTTTGAAACAGATTTTTATGGCGACCCAGCTTACCTTTCGCAATCGGGCCAATTATATGGCGAAGCGATGGCTATGGCACACAATAAAATTTACACATTTGGTCCTACTTTCCGTGCCGAAAAAAGTAAAACTCGCAGGCATTTATCAGAGTTTTGGATGATTGAGCCAGAGATGGCTTTTCATGATATTTTTGATAATATGGATTTGATTGAGCGTTTTTTACGTGCAGTAGTTACTGATGTATTAAATACCAACAAAGCCGAGTTAGAATTAATAGGTAGAGATACCGCTATTTTAGAAAACATCATCAAACCATTTCCGCGTTTAACTTACGATGAAGCCGTAAAAATTATTAAAGGCGAGGTTGATGTAAATGGCGTAAATGCAATTGCAAGTTTAGAGCAAGAGTTAGCTGCTGTTAAAAACCGCATGCTTGAAATTGCACAAGAAATTACCGAGCGCGAAGAGAAAATTAAAACGCCTGGTATGAAAAAAGGCGAAATTGGATTTAACCAAGCTAAAATAGATAAGTTAAAACAAGAGTTAGCTGACTTAGAAGAGCAAGAACGCAATATTCCGCAATGGTTAAAAAGTGCGCGCACTTTTGAATACGGAAACGATTTTGGTGGTAGTGATGAAACAGTATTAACCCGCTTGTTTGATGTGCCAATTATGGTGTACAACTGGCCACATGAGGTTAAAGCGTTTTACTTAAAACGCGATCCAAATAACAGCAACTTTGCACGTGGTGTTGATACCTTGGCTCCTGAAGGTTATGGTGAAATTGTTGGTGGTGGCGAACGTGAAACCGATTTAACTTTATTAATTGAAAAAATTAATGAGCATAAATTACCTATGGAAGCTTTTGAGTGGTACTTAGATTTACGCAGATACGGATCTGTGCCGCATGCAGGCTTTGGATTAGGATTAGAGCGTTTGGTAACTTGGGTATGTAAATTACCTCACGTACGCGAAAGTATTCCATTCCCACGCATGTACGGACGCTTAAAACCTTAATGAATTACATTAAGCAGATATTTTTTTTAGGGTGGTGTTTCGTTGCAATGCAAGCTTTTGCTGCCAACGATGACACCGCCTATATTGTTAAGTTTAAGCGCAATCACAACATACAGTTTAACTCGTGGTTAACTGATGTTGATTTGTTGGTATTGCCACGTAAACAAGAGCGTGATTTAAGCATTAAACTTAAGCCCAACGTAAAAGGACAAGTTGGTTTAGCTGTTGGCTTTAAGTACATCACTTTAGCGTTTGGAGTTCAAGTTCCAGGAACCGAATCAAACGAAAAACAAAACGGTAAAACCAAGTACTACGATTTTTCTTTTGGCTACTTTAAACGTAAGTTCGGTGGCGAAATTTATTACCGCAACTTTAAAGGAATGCTCCGAGCAGGTAACGATGTGGCTGGTCCGGTAATTAGGCCCGATATTTATTTGGCCACCGGAGGAATCAATTTTTTTTATGCAGCAAATCATACCAAGTTTTCCATGCGTTCAGCATTTTCGCAGCAAGAGTTGCAAAAAAAATCGGCTGGCTCGTTTGTGTTATTAGGTAATGTGCAGTTCCGTTACCTCTTGGCCGATAGCAGCATTATCACCCCAAATATTGATCAAGCCAATACCTTTTACGAAATAAATGGCTTAAGCGAAATGCGTTTTATTACCGTAAATCTGCGCCCTGGTTATGCGCATAATTTTGTATCAAAAGGAGGTCGTTGGTTTATATCTCCTGCAGTGTTTACGGGTGTAGGAACTGGTTGGTACAACACGCAATCAAACGCAGGTTATAACGCAGGTATGCCATTAGATTGGACTTTTCATGCTAAAACTTTTGCAGGCATTAACAGCCCGCTATGGTTTTGTACGTTTTACTACGCTTACGATGGAAGTTTAAATGTATTTAAAAACAGTGTGATAAATTTAAATACGCATAGCTTTGGTGTTAATGTGGGTTATAGGTTAAATAATTTTGGCGTAAAATGGCTTTAGTAAAAAAGGTATGCGTATTTTTAGGGTTGATGCTTTGTGGCTACCTGTTACAAGCTCAACAAAAAAATGTGCTGCAACGTACCATTAACTGGAGTTATAAATTGGTACAAGGCGATTCGGCACATCCTAAAAAGAAATACTTTTTTGCAGTTCCTATTATATCCTATAAGCCCGAAACCCGCTGGCAATTTGGCCTTTCTTTATCTCATTATTTCAGAGCAAAATCAAGCGATAGTTTAACGCGGCCATCTGTTGTTAGGCTAAATTCTACTTACACACAAAATCATCAGTTTAGTATTAGGCCCATGTTTGATGTGTTTACTGCCGGTAATAAATACAGCATACGTGGCTTGTTTCAATACACTCAGTTTATCGAGAATTATTGGGGTGTGGGCAGTAATTTGCCTTCAAGCAATAAAGAATCGTATAGCTTTAAACAACACAAGGCTTTGGTTAAAGTGGCCCAAAAAATTAAACAAGGTGTTTACTTGGGTGCCGATGTAAATTATGAAAACTTGTACGATTTAACTTACGCTGAAACAAGCACCTTAAAAAATGCAAACATCACTGGTAATAATGGATATCATGTGCTTGGTATTGGTCCCATACTAACTTTTGATACCCGAAACAATTTGTATTTCCCCACCCGCGGTCATTTTATTGATGTAGCAGCAACCGTGTATAGCAAACAAGTACTTAGCAGCAGTAGTTTTCAAAACATAACAGTAGATGCCCGCAAATATTACGCTTTAAACAGCACAGATGTACTTGCGGTGCAGTGCTACACCAATTTTAATTGGGGCAATGTACCTTACCGATTAATGGGCACTTTGGGTAACGAGTCGTATTTTAGAGGCTATTACCAAGGCCGCTACCGCGATATAAATGCACTTACCTTACAGGCCGAGTGGCGTAAGCACATTTGGGGGCCAGCTGGCATTGTATTGTTTGGCGGAGCGGGTAATGTAAGCGCCAATTATGCCAATTTGGTAAGCCATATTAAGCCCATGTATGGCGCAGGTTTGCGTATTATGGCCATACCGCGCGAAAAAATAAATATGCGTTTTGATGTGGCTTTTGGTAGCCAAAATAGCCAAACCTTTTACGTTACCTTAAACGAAGCTTTTTAAGTCCTAAAAAAATTATTGTCAGTATTGCCTTAAGTGCATGGTAAAATCAATTCCTTTTTGCACTTTTGCACACCTAAAAATTTCATAATCTGAACAATATTGCTCAATTAAAACCGCTGCTGGAAGCAGCTGTTAAGCCCAACATCGTAATTACTACGCATCATAAACCTGATGCCGATGCCCTTGGTTCGTCATTGGGTTTGTACAACTATTTGCTGTTAAAAGGCTTAAACCCTGTGGTGGTATCGCCTACGGATTATGGTGTTTTTTTAAAGTGGATGCCTAATGAGCACACTGTGGTTGATTTTGAAGCCGACACTGATACTGCTGCTAGTTTGGTAGCCCATGCCGATTTTATTTTTTGCCTTGATTTTAACGCCTTAAAACGTATTAATAAAATGGGCGAATTAGTGGCTGCCAGCAAAGCCGATAAGGTTATGATTGACCACCATTTGGAGCCCGAAGATTTTGCCAAATACTACTTACACAATACCAAGCGCAGCAGTACTTGCGAGCTGATATATGAAATGATTGATATTTTTGGCGATGCTGATTTGGTGAATAAAGACATTGCCAATTGTTTGTACGCAGGTATCATGACAGATACTGCATCATTTAAACATGGCAGCACATACCCAAGTACGCATGTAGTTGCAGCTAAATTGTTAGAAAAAGGAGCAGAACCTAATACCGTTTACGAACATATTTACGATAATTATTCGGTAGATAGAATGCGCTTTATTGGCTATTGCTTAAACGAAAAAATGCAATTGCTGCGCGAGTATAATACAGCCCTAATTTGTGTAACTGCCGAAGAACTTAAACGCTTTAATATTATAACAGGCGATACCGAAGGTTTAGTAAACTACGGACTTGGGATACGCGGAATATTATTTTCGGTATTAATTGTAGATAGAACCGTAGCCCGTAAAATGAGCTTTAGAAGTAAAGGTAGTTTCCCGGCTAACGAGTTTGCCCGTAAATATTTTAATGGCGGAGGCCATTTTAATGCAGCAGGTGGCGAAAGTGAAAAACCTTTAGCCGATGTAGAAGCAGCATTTAAAGCAGCTTTAGTAACGTACAAAAATTTATTAGTTAAGTAAAAATGAAAAACTCAATCTATATTTTAGCTGCTATGGCAGCTTTGTTTGTCGCAGCTTGTGGCGGACCAAAAACCACCGAAAAAGGTGTTAGTTACCAAATTATTAAAGGTGATGAGCAGGGCAAATCGGCCGAAGGCGATAGTACTGCTTTATTATTTGCGCACTACCAATTAGCCAACGAAGCTACAGATTCGGTATTGGGCGAAACATTTAGCAAAGGCAATCCAGTTTACATTCCTGTAATGGAACCAAATTTCCGCGAGGTGTTTGAGCAATTACATGTAGGCGATAGTGCTATCATTACTTTAAATGCAGATACGTTCTTCATGAACAGTTTTGGACAAGCTCGTCCACCATTCTTTAAAGAAGGCGAGAACATTAAGTTTACCATTAAAGTGGTAGATATTATGAACGAAAAAGAGTTGATGAAAAAACAAGAAGAAGAGCGCATTGGTTTCCAAGCTAAAGATTCAGTTGAATTAGCTAAAACCTTATCAACCCTAACCAATACTAAAACTACAGCAAGCGGATTAACTTATGTGGTTGAAAAAGCAGGCACTGGCAAACAAGTGA
>CAZJHS010000056.1:0-1310 GCA_964545895.1 uncultured Chitinophaga sp.
TTTAAGAATTTTTTATAGAAACCTGTTGCAGATATTACTTGTCCGCGACCAGGGTACCACTCATATCTCACATCATAGTTATGAATTAAAGCACGTGTTAATGTACTATTACCTGATAACACAAAACGCGTTGAGAAATCGTAGAAGGCAAATGGGGCAAGCTCTCTAAACTCAGGACGGTTAACCGTTTGCGAGTAACTTACACGTAAGTTCTGGTTTTCAGTTACAGCATAAACAAAATTTGCCGATGGTAAAATATCAACCTTTTTTGAAACAATGTTTAATTGCTGGCCATTATCTAAAGTTGTAAATAAAGTTTGTTCAAAGCTTTCGATACGTGCACCCCAAATTAAGCGGTATCTTTCTTTGTAACGGTTATCAAACATTACAAAACCCGAGTACAATTTTGATGAAGCCGAATATGAATCGGTTGGCTTGTAATTGCTACGCAAAGCAAAACCAGCACTTGTTGTTGTACCCATATTCTTTGGGTTAAAAATTTGATCTTGCGATAGGTACAATAACGAATCAGGGAAACGAACACCACTACCTGCTCCACCCGGAGCATATTTAGTGTAGCCGTATTGACTTGCTGTAAAATCGCGGCTACGGCTTTGTATCAATCCACCAACTTTTACCACGTTTTTTAAGTGTGCTGATTTAATATCGTAGTTGCGCGAAAAATCTGTTTTAATGCTGTAAATATTTTCGTTTGTAGTAGCATAAAAACGATTACCTGCATAATCAGGGCCAACGTTAGCATCTGCAATATTTGCACGATACATGGTATCGCGGTAGTTTGGATCATCGCTTGATTGGATATGGCTAAGTTTGTTATAGCTGTTTCTGCGTAAGTTAGGAATATCTCTGCGTACTTGACTGTATGAGGCTACCCAATTGGCTTTAATTTTTGATTTTACCAAGTAATGATTTCCGGCTAATTGCGTGCTATAAATTTTATTGCTGGTAAACCATTGTGCTGTTGATTTTACTAACACTGGATTGTCGCTAAAAGCCTCTGGAGTTCCAGTACGTACAATCACTCTATCATCAGAATTAATGCTTAATAAATTACGGAAAGTAAGTTGGTGGTTGTTGTTAATTTTGTAAGATAAATTAGCCATTACACCTGCTAATGTTTGTACCGAATAATTCTTATCTTCAAAATCGGCAGTTAATAAAACAGGTACATTAGGATCTTCGTTACTATCAAACGATTTTCTGCGCGATACATTAAAACTATTGGTACGGTTGTAGGTAACAGCCATTAATAAACCAACTTTAGATACTTTTTGACCCCATACTTTACC
>CAZJHS010000056.1:1410-17376 GCA_964545895.1 uncultured Chitinophaga sp.
ATAATGGCAAATTTATTGTCTTGTATACTTGCACCACTTACACGCTTTAACACATCACTGGTGTTTCTATCTGGTGTTCTTTTTATACTTTCTGATGAGATACCATCAGAAATGGTAGCTGCATTTTTTTGCTGAATAAGTAAACCTACTGAGCTTTCTTTACGCACTTGCGTTTTAATATTAACCTCAGCTAAATCTTTGGTTTGGCCTTCTAAAGTAATATTAACGGTAGTAACCTCTTTAGCTTTAACTTCAATACTTGCTACCGATTTTTTCTTGTAAGCAATGTAACTTACCACTAAGTTGTAGCTTCCGGGTTTTAAGTTATTAATAATAAACTTACCCTCAAAATCTGTTGCGGCACCAAATGAAGTTCCTTCAACAGATACAGAAACGCCAATAAGCTCTTCGCCTGTTTTGGCATCAACTACCTTACCGGCAATGCTGCCAACTTGTGCAAATGCTGACGCAGTAAGGAATAACGTAATAATTGTAAAAATAATTTTTTGTACAAATGTGTTCATGTGTTTAGGTGTTTGAAAACCTGTGGCAAAAGTACCTTACACATTTTTGTTGGTAGTTAAACCAAGGTTATACTTACGTTAATCAAAACACACTTTAATGTTACGGCAATGTTAATTACAGCCTAAAGTTATTGCGGCCTATTTGCCAAATAGCTATGCATCAACCCAAAAAGAAAAGCCGCCCACATTACTGTGAAGCGGCTTTTTATACCTTAATTTAAGTAACGTATTTACTTAATAACGCCTAATTCTTTACCCACTTTGGTAAATGCAGCAATGGCTTTTTCAATATGTGCAGGTTCGTGCCCGGCAGATAATTGTACGCGAATACGTGCTAAATTTTTAGGCACCACCGGATAAAAGAATCCTGTAACGTAAATACCTTCATCTAATAATTTAGTGGCCATTTCTTGTGCCAACTTAGCATCATATAACATTACAGGTACAATTGCACTTGCACCACCGCGCAAATCAAAACCAGCAGCCTGCATGCCTGTTTTAAATTGGTTAACGTTTGCTTCTAACTTATCACGTAGTGCAGTACTTTCGTTTAATAACTTAAATACTTCAATACCAGCACCAACAATTGCAGGAGCTAAAGAGTTGCTAAATAAATAAGGACGAGAGCGTTGGCGAAGCAATTCAATCACTTCTTTGCTACCTGTAGTGTAACCACCCATAGCACCGCCTAAAGCTTTACCCAATGTACCTGTAATAATATCTACACGGCCCATTACATTGCACAACTCAGGCACACCACGACCAGTTTTACCAATAAATCCTGCACTATGGCATTCGTCTGTCATTACCAATGCATCGTATTTATCGGCTAAATCGCAAATTTTATCCAATTGTGCTACGTAGCCATCCATGCTAAACACACCATCAGTTACAATAATTTTAAAGCGCGCGCCTTTTTCGTTGGCAGCAATCAATTGCGCTTCCAAATCAGCCATATCATTGTTTTTATAACGATAGCGTTGTGCTTTACATAAACGCACCCCATCAATAATACTGGCATGGTTTAACTCGTCACTAATTATAGCATCAGCTTCCTGAAACAACGGTTCAAAAACACCACCATTTGCATCAAAAGCTGCGGCATATAAAATGGTGTCTTCTGTACCATAAAAATCGGCAATGGTTTTTTCTAATTCCTTATGAATATCTTGAGTACCGCAGATAAAACGCACACTGCTCATACCAAAACCATGTGTATCTAAAGCCTTTTGAGCGGCTTGCTTAATACGTGGATGCGATGATAAACCAAGGTAGTTATTGGCACAAAAGTTTAATACCGTTTGGCCTGTGTTTAATTTAATTTCGGCACCTTGCTCCGAAACAATAACGCGCTCACGCTTGTACAATCCTGCCGCTTCAATTTCGGCTAACTCGTTTTGTAAATGTTGTTTTAATTTACCGTACATATAATTAAGTCTAATTTTTTTATGATTGATGCAACAATATTAAACCGATTTGGGCACAAATTGCAATTGAGCCGCACACCAGTTATTTTTTATTAAATGATTTTTTAACTGCAAGCCCACTGCTTCGGCAGCTAGTTGTAAATCTGTTAAATCTGTTTGATAAAATCCACTAATTAGCAAAAATGCACCTGGTTTCATGTGCTTTGCCAATAGCCCAAAACTATCAAGCAAAATATTTTTATTGATATTAGCCAGCACGCCATCAAACAACTCATCTGATTTTAGCACGGCTAAATTGCCTAACCTAAATTCAAAATGTTGTAACCCGTTTAACTGCTTATTCTCATCAATGTTATCTACACACCAAGGGTCGATATCATTACCCACAATTTGTGCAGCACCTAATTTCAAAGCCATCAAACCCAGTACTCCTGTACCACAGCCGTAATCAAAAATTTGTTGGTCTTTAAAATCTTGTTGCAACATTAGCTCCAATACCAATTGTGTGGTTTCGTGATGCCCAGTGCCAAAAGTATTTTTAGGTTGTATGGTTATTACGTGCTCGTATGCTGTTTCTAACTGATGAAAAGGAGCACGCACTAATATTTTATCGGCAACAATAATGGGTTCGTAATTAGCCTCCCATTGTGCATTCCAGTTTTGGGGTTGAATAATGCTATGCGGAACATTATTTGGGTTAATACCATACTTTAACAACAAATCGTTGTATAGTAAAGGTTGGTGCTCACTTTGCGGAATGAAGGCCGAAAAACCATCCTCGTTTTCTACAAAACCCTCATAACCTACTTCGGCCAACTCGGCCACCAACATATCTTTCACATCGCTGTTGCAGGTAATGGTAAATTCAAAATATGCTTCCATGCCGCAAATATAAGGAGAACCCGCTAATTTGATAATCTAGCTTACGATTAGGCTACGTATTTTAAAAAGGCCCATAACATGCGCCATTACCATCAACCTAACCTATGCATTTTAATAAGTTGTTGTACTTCATCTTTATAAGTACCACCAATAGGAATAGCCTGCCCGTGCACCTGCAAACTGCTATCACTCATTTCTTTTATTTCGTGCTTATTTACAATGTAAGATTTGTGCACGCGTAAAAATAACTGAAAGGGTTTAAGTTGTTCTTCAAAATTTTTCATGGTACTATGCACCGTAATCCTACCCTCATCACTCCAAATACGCACATAATCTTTAAGTCCTTCTACAAACCAAATTTTAGTAACATCTATCTTTAGCCATTTACTATCTGAGCGAACAAACAACATATTATTGATACCTTTTTCGGGTAGCGGTGTTGTTGGTTCAACCTTAGACAAAACCTTTTGTATAGCCTTTAAAAATCTATCAAACGAAATGGGTTTTACTAAGTAATCTAGAGCACCAATATCGTAACTGGTTACTGCATACTCGGTGTGGGCTGTTGTAAAAATTACAGGAGGCGGATTTTTAAGCGATTTTAAAAAATCAACACCACTTATTTCGGGCATATTAATATCAAGCAAAACCAAATCAACTACCTGCTTATTTAACACACCAAAAGCCTGCAATGCATTGGTACATGTACCTATTAACTGCACCTCTGGAATTTTATGCAAATACATTTGCAACACTTCAGCGGCTAATGGTTCATCCTCAACTATTAATACTTTTATCATACCGATAGTGAATAAACTAATACTTCAATAGTATAACTTTTTTCATCAATATGCTGGGTTAACTTGTGTTGGTTTGGGTAAAGCAATTGCAAACGCTTAGCAAGGTTTACCAAGCCAATTCCGCCTACATTGTTTTTATTATTATTACTTATGGGTATGTAGCTATTTTTGCAATACAAGTGCAAGGTATTTTTAACTAAGCTAAATTTAAAATCAATTTCTAAGTCGGTTTGACTGCGTGTGTGCTTAAACACATTTTCGAGTACTGGAAGCCAAATAAGCGGAGGAATTAAATAGTTATTATCGGCCGTAAACGAAAAATTTAAATTAGGATTTTGTTTGATGCGCAATAGTTCAATATCAATGTAGGCCTGCATGATTTCTTTCTCCTGCTCAAACGATACTAAGTTGGCATTGGCTTCGTACAACATATAGCGCAATACGGTAGATAGCTTTAGAATTGCCTCGGGAGCCTCATCAGATTTACGCAACGACAAAGCATACAAGTTGTTTAAGGTATTAAATAAAAAGTGCGGGTTAAGCTGATTTTTTAAAAAATTAAGTTCGGTTTCTTGATGCTTAGCAATTGCTGCTTGCAATGTTTTTAGCCTGCTGTTGTTATGATGATAAAATGCCAACAACGTAAAAATGGTAACCCAAACTACCATCATAGCAAAATAGGTTTGTATATCGGCCAGTATACCCATTGGGCTTATATCATTAGTAAATGGGTCCATCACCAAACTCATTTCTAACGAGTTCATACCTGGCATAACCATAGGTAAATACTTTAATGTAAAAGTATATGCATAGGCCATAAAAAAAATCCAACTAGGTGCCACTAATAAATAAAGCAATCGTTTGCCGGCAAAAAGCAATTTAGGCAACAACACTAAATTATTTACATACGACAATACCATAAAAAACAGCATTAAAAAAAGCATAGTGCTATAGTATACCCACAATGGGTAAGCATGCTGATCATCAGCATCGCTTAATTTTATTAAAAACAAAAAAAGCCAAAAGTAACTATTAAGCGCAACGCGAGAACCTAGCGCCTGTAAAAGAAGTTGGAACTTACTTAACTTAATTTTATGCATACCACAAAGTAGTTACTTATTTTTAATTGTACTGCTGCATAGTAGACCAATTGCCATATTTCTTAGACCAATTTTTAAAACCTATGTTAGTCTAAATTTAAAACAAGTTGGTCTAGTAATAAAATTTGATGTTGCTAAATGCAGTTAGTTTGAAACACTAATTCATAACCCTCATGAAAAAAATGATTACACCAATTAAAAGCATTGTTTTTGCTGTTGCATTAAGCATAGGCATAAACATACAGGCACAAGTTTCGCCAGCACTTACTACACGTTTACAAAACACATTAGATAGTGTGTGCAACAAGTACCAAATTAAAGGCACATCAGCAGCAGTGTTAATTCCAGGAGTAGGCGTTTGGAAAGGAACGTACGGGGTTTCGCACCAAAATACACCACTTACACCAAACATGTTATTAGGCATGGGTAGCAATACCAAAACACATATTGCTGCTGTGTTATTATTAATGCAAGAACAACAACTGCTTTCGCTAAACGATAGCATTGGAAAATGGATAACTGGTTATCCTAACATAAAAGGTAGTATTACCATCAGGCAATGTTTAAACCACACCAGCGGTTTGTTTGATTACATGCAAGCCGAAACGATTAACGATAGCATTTTTGATTACCCCGAAAAAGTGTGGACACGAGAAGAAATTTTAAGGTTAGCTGCAGCACCAAATTTTCAGCCAGGAGCTGGTTGGAGTTACTCAAACACTAACTACATTATTGCAGGAATTATTATTGAAAAAGTATTGAATAAATCGCCTTTCCAAGCTATTAAAGATTTCATTCTTACTCCTCATCAACTAAACCATACTTACAATTATGGCCAACAAGGTGCAGAAGTTTTAGCCAACCCTTGGAGCATGAGCATGACAGGAACATCGTTAACAGACATGACCACCACACCTTACCTCAATACACTTTTTAGTTTAGCCAATACCGCAGGTTCGTTAGTTACTACTGCCGAAGATAACGTATGGTTTTGGTACAAGTTGTGCAGCAAACAAATACTTAACCAAGCATCGTGGAAAGAGCTCACCACTGTAAAATCAATAGGTGCAAATGTTGGGTATGGCTTGGGCATTTTTAGAAATAGCCGCGCATTAAATGGCCGAACTTATTATGCACATGGCGGAACCTTTTTTGGATACATTAACGAGAATATTTACGATACCACATCGGGGGTAACTATTGCAGCACTTACAAACCAAGATAGCATGAGTAATGATGGCGTTACTGCAACCATTATTAATGCCTTGCACAAGGTTACACTTAATTACGTAGCCACAGGATTAAGCGAAGCTGAAACTATTTTACCTTTACAAGCCTATCCTAATCCTGCTTCTAGTAATATCTATTTCAATCCACAACTAGAACTTAATACGATTAAATTGATGGATATTTCGGGTAAGGTAATTTTAGAAACTGATGAAAACACCCCTATTGATGTATCTAATTTAGCCAATGGATTATATGTTTTGATGGCCAGTAACACCAGGCAAAACAAACACTCCCAACAACGCATTGTGGTACAACACTAAAGGATTTCAATAACAAAAGTCCCGTTCGTAATCGAACGGGATTTTTGTTATTGTGCTAATTCTTGAAGTTTATTGATAAAGTATTTTGCACTCGGACAATTGGGATGTTGCGCAGCTTTTTCAATATTAAATCCGTGGGAATTCATTCTACCTGCTAACAAAGGTTTACTTCCATATCCCTTTCCTTCTCTGAATAATATAGCTAATCTCTTAATTTCTTCAAAAGGAGTGTTAATGTCTTCTGGAGATTCGCAGTAGTAATCCGGATTTCCAAGTATAATCCGTATAACATTTGTATCAGCCAAAAACCATGCTTCAAAACTTCTTTTCGCAATAACTATTGATGTTACATTTTCTCCATCAAGTTTTAATTTCTTTTGCTCGAAAGAATTCTCCTCGTCAAGATCAGTCAGTATAAAAATATGCTCTGCTCCTGCATCTTTGCATATTCCCTTTAGTCCGTTAAGTAATCTTGGATTTAGAAGTTGACCACCTTTTCCATCAACAAGAGAAACTACTTCAATGTTCAAATTTAGAAGCAGTTGATGAAATGCAGTATTTCGTTTCATGAACACCATTTCACTATCCCCTTCTACAATAAACCCAACTTTTACCACGGTATTCCTCCTCCAAAAGAGTTTGTTAACCAAGCTTCATCCATAGTTAATCCATGAAGGTCAAAATCTGTCAATTGTTTTATTTTTGTTTCTCCATCAACCTTATCAACCAAAATAAGTTCTTTAGGTGTAAGTTGGTTTACGATGGTTTGCGAGTGTGTATTTAACCAAATGTAATGACCTTCGTCTTCACACTTTTGTCTAAACAAATTAACCAACTCTTTCTGCACCTTTGGATTCAAGCCATTCTCGGGTTCTTCAATGCACAAAAACTGGGGTTCGCTACTCTGGTAAACAGCAGTTAAAAGTGCAAGTATATTCCATGTTCCATCTGATAAAAGATTTTTGGTGAAAGGTTTGTTTGTGCCTTTTTCGTAAATAACCAAACTATCTGTTCCACTTAATGGTGTGGTAACAACATCAATATTACTGAATCCGGGTACAAGTATGTCCAACCAGCTTAGTAATTCCGTTCGCAAGGATGAATCAACTAAAAGTTTAGAAAGAACTTTTTCTAAATTAGATGTGTTAGTACCTAAACGAAGATTATCACTATATTCACGGCCGCTTTTATCGTTAATAAAAATCCTTGAATACGAACTAAAAAACTGTTTATAAGATTCGTTTTTCAGATATTCAAAATCATACTTTGAATTGTCATCATTATAAAACAATCCAAAATTGTTCCGTCTTATAACTCTTCCACTTTCTGAAATAAAGTCAGCATAGAAATTACTTGAAAATGTATCAAACTGAACTTCAAAATTCAACTTATTATCAAGTCGATTTCGATAAAGTAAATCATCCATCCCTCCGAATTGAGAAATGGCAATTTGAATACTAACTTCGTTTGTTTTTTTAAAAAACTCTAACGCCTCAAAAATATTAGACTTACCTGCACCGTTGGAGCCGGAAAAAACAGTAAACGGATTAGGTTCAACAATATCCATTCCAACTAATGACTTATAATTATGTATATGTAACTTTTTAATTTTCATCACTCAGTACAAATCTATGTATAATAGTACAATTAAAAGTAAATTTATACATTCATAAAATCTAATTCAAAAATCTAATTATAAGTTCGGCCTCCAAGCAAGCTTTCCGAGCCTCTTTCGTTCCTCATACTCTCTCAAGTAATCATCGTATGTTTCACTGTTTTTTACTATTTCGTTATGTAGCTCATAATAATATCTTTCAAAGTATTGTCGATCCTTTTCACTTGTGTAGGACTGTTTGAATGCAAATAAGATTTTCAGAGTCCATCCAAACATTATTAAAATCCCAAACGTAGCCATAGTATCAAAATCAAAGAAGCTTAATATAATAAGAGCAATCCAAATTGATATAAATAGAAATAGAAGTTTACCTCTTAAATACAAACTTCTTACTAATACAAAAACACTTCTCAATGGTAACTTTTTCTTATCTATTATCTCAAAAACGTATTCAGGGTTCTTCTTCAATTGGTCAAATTCAATTTCCAACAAAAAGTCAGTTGTTTTACGATTGAAATCTCGATTGATATATTGGTATTCTATTTTCATAGTTTAATGGTCATTAGACAAGAATAAAAAGAATTTTCGACATAAGATAAATGTAACTCCAAAATCTTTCCATAGCAATACTTGAACAAAAAATAAAAGTACCGACTCCTCGAAGGCGTGATGACCTTAAACAAAAAATCCCGCTCATTACTGAACGGGATTTTTGTTTTATATAACCACTTGGGTTTTAAAATGCCGGTTTTTCAGGCTTATCTTTCAAACGCTCTTTAATATCTAATCTGTGTTTGCGTGCAGTATCAATAGCAATATCATAACCTGCATCAGCATGGCGTATTACACCCATTGCTGGGTCGTTGTGCAACACACGTTTTAACCTGCGTGCTGCATCTTCTGTACCATCAGCTACAATTACCATACCTGCATGTATACTGTAGCCCATACCTACTCCACCACCGTGGTGTATTGATACCCAACTTGCACCACCAGCAGTATTAATTAACGAGTTTAATATTGGCCAATCAGCCACTGCATCACTACCATCTTTCATAGCCTCTGTTTCGCGGTTAGGACTAGCTACTGAACCTGTATCTAAATGGTCGCGACCAATTACAATAGGGCCTTTAACTTTACCAGTACGCACTAACTCATTAAATGCTAACGCAGCTTTTTCTCTATCGCCTTGGCCTATCCAGCAAATACGTGCAGGTAAACCTTGGAAAGCAATACGCTCGCGAGCCATATCTAACCAACGGTGCAACGAAGTGTTTTCAGGAAACAACTCCTTCATTACTTGGTCGGTTACATAAATATCATTAGGATCGCCACTTAAAGCTACCCAACGGAAAGGGCCTTTACCTTCGCAAAACAACGGACGAATATACGCAGGCACAAAACCCGGAAACGCAAATGCATTTTCTACATGGCGCTGGTCTTTTGCTTGTCCGCGTAAATTATTACCGTAATCAAAAGTTATGGCACCACGTTTTTGCAATTCAATCATCAACTTCACATGGTGAGCCATGGTATCTAACGATTTTTCTACATACTTACCAGGCTCCGTTTTACGCATTTTATCAGCCACCTCTTCGGCCAATCCTTCCGGATAATAACCATTTAAAGGATCGTGTGCCGAAGTTTGATCCGTTAACAAATCAGGAGTAATGTTACGCTCAATTAAACGCTCCAATAAATCAATTACATTGCATAACACACCAATAGATAAACGTCTGCCCTCAGCTTTCGCTTTTAAGGCCATATCAATTGCTTGGTCAATGTCTCTGCTCATTACATCTAAGTAACGCGTTTCAATACGTTTTTTAATGCGCCATTCTACCATTTCGGCAGCAAGGCAAACACCATCACACATAGTTACAGCCAAAGGTTGTGCACCACCCATACCACCTAAACCAGCAGTAACAGATAAAGTACCTTTAAGCGTACCACCAAAATGCTGACGAGCAGCCTCGGCAAACGTTTCGTAAGTACCTTGCACAATACCTTGCGAACCAATGTAAATCCAGCTACCCGCGGTCATTTGGCCATACATCATCAAACCTTTTTTATCTAACTCGTGAAAAGTTTCCCAATTGGCCCACTTAGGCACCAACATACTGTTTGATATAATAACACGTGGAGCGTCTTTATGTGTAGGTAAAATACCCACTGGCTTACCACTTTGTACCAATAAAGTTTCGTCTTCTTCTAAATCTTGTAGGGCCTTAACAATCAAGTCAAAACTTTCCCAATTGCGGGCAGCCTTACCAATACCACCATATACTACTAAATCTTCTGGCTTTTCAGCCACCTCGGGGTCAAGGTTATTGTGCAGCATGCGCAAAGCAGCTTCTTGAACCCAGCCTTTGCAGCTTAATTTATTACCTGTAGCCGCGTGTAATTCTCGTCTATTTGTCATAATACTCTATAAAGGAATTTGGGCGAAAATAGTTTTTTTACACCAATTAAATCATTATGAAAAACCAATGTGCAATTTGAGCTGTATCACCTAATAAAAAACAAATGGTAAAATATGCCATTAAGATTATACACAATTTTAACCATTCAAATGAATGAATTAACTTATATTCGAATAATATGAAAACAACAGCCGTTTTTCTTTGCACTCTGCTCTGCACAATTTGCATATCAAACCAAGTAAAATCTCAAATTATTGAAATTTATGCGGGTGGTGGGAATGGCGATTATCAAAAGGCAAACTCAACTTCTGTTAACTCAATTTCTGTGGCTTGCCATAAAAATGGGGATATTTATGTGTATGATTTTTTTGATTACAGGATTCGTAAAATAAGCAATGGCATAGTAACCACCTTTGCAGGAATTCGTAAAAAAGGATTTAGTGGTGATAATGGTCCCGCAACGCAAGCACGAATAGGTGGCATGTGTTATCTTGCCTTAGATACTTCGGGTAATTTATATATTTCGGACACAGAAAATAACCGAATTAGAAAGGTAGATGCCCATACCGGTATTATTACCACCATTGCAGGAACTGGTGCCATAGGTTATTCGGATAGTATTGTTTTAGCAAAAAATGCAAGAATAAGTTCTCCTAGTCAAATAATTATTGATAGCTTAGGCAATCTTTATTTTACTGATTATGGACATAACCATGTTAGAAAAATTAATCTTAATACCGGACTTATTTATAGAGTAGCAGGGTACGGACATCCAGAGGATTTTGGGGATGCGGGTGTAACTGATGGCATTGCTTACCCCAAAGGCTTGGCCTTAGATAGCAAAACAAATACTCTCTATATTGCAGATGCTGGTCATGAAAAAATTAAGAAAGTAAACTTAACCACTGGTAAAATATATTCTGTTGCTGGAACTGGTATAAGTGGATATGCGGGAGAAAACGATTCTGCTTTTAGAGCTACGTTTAATGGAATTGAAGGTATTACCTTAGATAATATTGGCCAATTATTTATTTGTGATAGGGGCAATAGCCGCATTAGAAAGATAAACACAATTACCACCAAAATAAGCACCTACGCTGGTTCATTTGCACTTCAAAATACTTATGATAGCATCCACGCTAGTTTGGTTAGGTTGCTTTATCCTACAGATGTTAAAATGGATCATCTGGGCAATTTACTTATTGTTGATGCTGGTAATTCCCTATTGCGAAAAGTTGATAGCGCCACAAAGATTGTTTCAAATATTGCTGGCAATGGTTATTTGAGTTTTGGTGGTGATAGTGGCTTGGCCACTCAATCTTTGTTATCAACTCCTAGACACATTAAGTTTGATAACGAAGGCAATCTTATTTTTTCTGATGCTTACAATGTTAGAATACGTAGGATAAACGCTTCGGATAAAAGAATAATAACCCTCGCTGGAAAAGGCTATGTTTGGACCATTGATTCTTTAAAAGATAATGTTCCTGGTCCAACTTCTTATTTATGGAATCATGTAACTGGTGTAACAACAGATTTACAAGGAAACGTTTACCTATCTGAAATGGGTAGGATAAAGAAAATAGACAAACAAACAGGTATTATTACCCATTATGCAGGCAAAGGATACCCTTTTAATCAGGCGGGTTTTGCAGGCGATGGCGATAGTGCTCATAAGGCCCTTTTTTACCAAACAGACAATTTGGGTAGAGACTTAAAAGGCAATATTTATGTGGTTGATTATAAAAATAATAGGATCAGAAAGATTAATACAAACACCCAAATTATTACCACTGTGGCTGGAAATGGAACTTTGGGACAAGCACTAGAAAAGGATTCTGCTTTGAAATCACCTCTTGATTTAGAAGGCCCCATGACAGTTGATGGAGAAGGGAATATATACATAGCCAGTTTGTATCGCATTAGAAAAATTGATGCAAAAACGGGTCATATCTATACCATAGCTGGTAATTTAAACGATCAATATGGTTATGCTGGAGATGGAGATAGCGCAAAATATTCCTTGGTATATAATGTGAGAGATTTGGCCGTAGATGCCTCTGGTAATTTGTACTTTTCTGATGCTTGGAACAACCGCATTAGAAGAATTGATGTCAACACCCAAATAATTACCACAGTTGCTGGAAATGGCCTAAATATTTTGGAACCACCTCTCGATTCTGCATTGAAATCATCTGTTTTTTTTCCAGGATATGTGGCCTGCGACCCGCAAGGCAATATCTATTTTACCTATGGTGGCATTGGAGATGTTATTTGTAGAGTTGCCAATACAGCCCCTCTAATTTCAAACAATGTCATTAGTGGTTCTCAAATAGTTTGTAAAATTGAACTTGCAGATACGCTTGTAGGAAGTATACCTAATGGTGGTTTAGGTGCATTTAAATACATGTGGTTTCGTTCTAACATATCGGCTGATTTTGGTTTTACCATCGCACCAGGTGATAACACTGGTCCAAACTACGCACCTCCTTTAGAGGCTGTATCATACTGGTATAAACGTTTAGCAATTTCTGGAGGCAGATGCGATACTTCTGCTGCAGTACTCGTTATGGTAAGTAAACCGTCTGCTTCAACCATAGTTGGCGAAAAAGAGGTATTAACAAACTCCATAAAAACATACAGTATAAAAAATGCAAGCCCAAAATCAACCTTCAATTGGTTAATAAAAAATGGCGTAATTTTAAGCACCCAAGCAGACAGTATTACCGTTGCTTGGTCTGCCCAAATAAATTTAGGCATTATTAAAGCAATAGAAACCGACTCGCTTGGCTGTATTGGCGACACCATACAGTTGCAAGCAAATATTAGTAAGCAAACCCTGCTTAATAAGCATGAGTTAAACGAACATTTTTTACATGTTTATCCAAACCCCGCTACAACAAACTTTACGTTAAAAAACAATACTAATCAAAACATAACTTGGCAAATTTTTACCTCTACAGGCAACAAAATATTAGCCTCTACTCTTAAGCCCAACCAAGAAAATAATTTTAGTTGTGCCCATTTATCACCAGGCATATATCTTATTTATGCAGAAAAAGATGGTTGTTTTTTCAAATACAAATTAGTGATAAATCAACACTAGTATAAAGCATTAGCCTGATCAGGATAAAAAGGTGAAAAGATTTTTGAAGTCATAAAAACGCGAAAAGGATTAAACTGCAAATTTTATTGAGTAAGGATAACATAATTTCTAAAACTACCATTATCAGTAAAACCCAAATACCCGAAACTTAGAGCTGACAAATGAAGTTGTATTTGTTTTTATAACATGAAAGAAAAGAACAAAAAACGCCTTAACTACTAACAAAAAATCAAACCTATTTTATACAACCAACAACTTTTTTTAAAGTTGTTACAGGCTAGTTATTAGGCTAATAGCTAATAAATAAAATTCAAAAAAAATACTCCCAAACCCTTAAAAACATCAAATAACGTTCGCTCACATAAAAAAATTGTTACTACAAATACTAAAAACACCAATGCCATAGCTGTTTAGTACTTTCGCGATATAATTGAGCAATGCATGAATAGATTAGTATTTTTATTGTTGAATTGTTTTATTGGTATTGTTCCAGCTTATGCGATAACCTACTATTATGATGGCTCTGGTAATTTAAACTTAACATCAAATTGGTGGACAAATACAAATGGTACTGGAAGCAACCCTGCCAACTTCACAACAAACACACAAATTTTTGAAATTCGCAACACCACAAGTGTTACCATAAGTTATAATTGGACAGTAAGTGGTACGGGTTCGAGAGTTGATATTGGAAATGCCACTGTTGCTGCAATCACTTTAGCACATACCTCGGGCGATTTTAACGGCACACTAAATATAAATGCTGCCAGCAGTGGAACCAACACATACAACGGTCAAACAACAGATGCAAACACCCCTACATTGGGAACACTTAGCAGCGGATCAACAGTAATATACAATCGTAACGGAACACAAACTGTACAAAGCAATACATACGCTAATTTACAAATATCAAATAATGGTGGTGTAAAAACTTCTGCATCAACAGTAACAGTTAACGGTATACTTACCATTGATGCCAGTTGCACATTTAACATGAGTACCTTTTTACTCAGCGGTAATCCCACATCAACAAGTGGTACGGGTACTTTACAAACAGCAAATACTGCAGACCCCGCCATTCCAAGTGGTGAAACTTGGAGCTTTATTGTAGAATACAATGGGGCAGCACAAACCATTGAGGCTGGTACTTATACAGCAGGAGTAACTGCAAGCGGTGCTGGAAATAAAACGGCTGATGCCTTTACAATTAATGGAATATTTACTATTAATGCAGGTCGCATTGTTAGTATGGGAACAAACTTAATTAGTGGAAATCCTACATCAACAAGTGGCACTGGTACTTTACAAACAGCCAATACAGCTAACCCTGCAATACCAACTGGTGAAACTTGGAGCTTTATTGTAGAATACAATGGGGCAGCACAAACCATTGAGGCTGGTACTTATACAGCAGGAATAACCGCAAGCGGTAGTGGAGATAAAACAGCTGATGCCTTTACAACTAATGGAATATTTACTATTAATGCAGGTCGCATAGTGAGCATGGGAACAAACTTACTTAGTGGCAATCCAACATCTACAAGTGGTACGGGTAATTTACAAACAGCTAACACTGGTAACCCTGCAATACCAACTGGAGAAACTTGGAGTTTTATTGTTGAATACAATGGGGCGGCACAAACCATAGAAGCTGGTACTTATACAGCAGGCATTATAGTAAGTGGATCTGGTGATAAAACAGCTGATGCTATTACAGTTAATGGTATTCTTACCATTAATGCTGGCCGAATTTTAAATATGGGTACTAACGCGTTAGCTGGTAACCCAACTACAATAAGTGGAACTGGTACGTTACAAACAGCTAACACTACCGCAACACCAATACCCAGTGGAGAATCGTGGAGTGGCTTAGTTTCGTTTACAAGTGTAGCTGGTCAAACCATTGTAGCAGGAACATTTGTAGATTTAACTGGAACTGGTGGTAACAGAACTTTAATTAATGGTGGAACTATTAATATTTCAGGGGTATTTACTACTGGATCTGGCACATACACTGTTACCAATAACACCATGAACTTCAATGGGGCTGCTCAAAATATTCCGGCACTAACCTATAATAATTTAACAATAAGCGGCACCGGAGACAAAACGGCAACCGGAACTATTAATGTTAATGCTGTTCTTAACATTAATAGTGGTAGAATATTAAATATGGGTACTAATTTGCTTGGCGGCAACCCCACATCCACAAGTGGTACGGGTACCTTACAAACAGCTAACACAGCTAACCCTGCAATACCTACTGCTGAAACGTGGAGCTTTATTGTTGAATATAATGGCGCGGCACAAACTATTGAAGCTGGTACATACACAGCAGGAGTAACAGCAAGCGGCAGTGGAGATAAAACAGCTGATGCCTTTACCATTAATGGGGTATTTACTATTAATGCTGGTCGCATTGTTAGTATGGGAACAAACTTACTAAGTGGAAATCCTACATCTACAAGTGGTACGGGTACTTTACAAACAGCTAACACAGCTAACCCTGCAATACCTACTGCTGAAACGTGGAGCT
>CAZJHS010000056.1:17476-20122 GCA_964545895.1 uncultured Chitinophaga sp.
TTATTGTTGAATACAATGGCGCGGCACAAACCATTGAAGCTGGTACTTACACAGCAGGGGTAACCGCAAGCGGTAGTGGAGATAAAACAGCTGACCCATTTACAATTAATGGAGTATTTACTATTAATACAGGTCGCATTGTTAACATGGGTACCAACTTACTAAGTGGTAATCCTACATCAACAAGTGGTACGGGTACATTACAAACAGCCAATACTGCTAATCCTGCCATACCAACAGCCGAAGCGTGGACTTTTACAGTTGAATATAATGGAGCTGCACAAACAGTAGAAGCAGGAATCTATACTAATTTAACCTGCAGTGGTACTGGAAATAAAACAGGAGAAGCCATAGCAGTTAATGGGGTACTAACCATTAATACTGGTAGAATTTTAGATATGGGAACGAATGTGCTTAGCGGTACACCAACATCAAGTAGCGGTGCAGGTACTCTTACTACTGCAAATACTTCGGCAACACCTATTCCTAGCGGTGTAGTATGGACATTCACTGTAACGTATAGTAGTGCATCAGCGCAAACTATTGTTGCTGGAACATATCCTGTTTTAACTGCAAGCGGTGGTCCACGTACTTTTTCGAGCAGTGGAGTGATTATTATAGGTGGTACTTTTACACCAGGAACAGGCAATTATACAATAGGTACAAGTACTGTAAGATATATTACAGCAACAGGTACTATACCAGTGCCAAATGTAGCTAGCGGTGGTAACTACTATAATTTAGATGTTTCAAGTGGCACCTGGACCTTGGGAGCCACTGTTATTACCGGTAACGATTTTTCCGTATCGGGCGGAAGTTTAACAATTAATAACAATACCAGCCGTGTTGTTACAATTAATGGCAACATGGTATTAACCGCTGGCAGTGTTGACTGTAATCCAGGTACAAGTGGTACTACCATAATTAACCTAAAAGGTAATTTTTCAAACACAGGTTGCGTTTTTCAAAACAGTGGTACTGCAGACAATGGCACAGTTAGGTTTAATGGTACTGGCACAATAGGAGCTCCTCAAATTTATTCAAATACTACTGCTACTAACATTATTTGGATAAACTTTAGTGCTGAAAGTGGCACCGTGTTACAACTAAATACTAACATGTCTCTTGAAAGAGAAACAAACAGATTTGCTGGAAAACTATACATACAAAATGGGGGTACAGTAAACATACAAGGATTTAATGTGGTTGCCTCCGACCAAGATGCCAGTGGGGGGTTAGACTCTGTTTATATTTTTGCAGGTGGTACACTAATTACACAAAATGCTACAGGTGTTTCTGGCAGTTTTAATGATATAAACACATTTCTATCGGTTAATAATGGGGCAAATTTTGAATTTAGAGGAGCAAATACAGGAACATTTGTAACTACCCCAACAGCAAATACAATTAATAATTTAACCGTCAATAACGGATCATCATTAACACTTGGCCAAGCATTAACAATAAACGGAGCCCTTAATTTTACAAGCGGTAATGTAATTTTAGGAACCAATTTATTAACCCTAAACGGAACAATTAGCGGAACCTCTGATTTTGTTGGCTCAACCACATCAACTTTAAACATTACTGGTACTGGTGCGCTTGGTGCTAACATCAATATGAACTCAACCAGCAACACCACTCGCTCACTAAATACCCTTACTATTAATCGAACTTCATCAACCATAACGTTAGGTAACAGTTTACGTTTAGTTGGAACCCTAACTATGAGTAACGGCACATTAGCCAGTGCTGGCAATTTACGCTTAATCTCTGATGCTACTTCAACTGCAAGAATTGCTACAATTACAGGAACAGGTGCTGTTACCGGAAATGTAATTGTTGAACGATTTATTCCTTCCACAGCACGTAGATGGCGCTTTATGTCGAGTTGTATAAGTAATGCAACACTTGAAGATTGGCGTGGTGAAATTTATTTAACAGGTGCAGGTACTGGAACAACTATAGGCACACTTAACAGTAATGGTTTTGATGCAACTGCAAATAATAGCCCAAGCGTATATTTTTATAACGAACCCACCACTGGTGTAACAGATTTGGGATGGACTGCACAAACCAATAACACAGCTTCTCTAACCAACGTACCTTTAGTTGTTGGCCGTGGTTATCGTGTTTTTATACGTGGAGACAGAAGTGATTTGAACCGATTAAACGATACTGAACCCAGCCAAAATGCCGTAACATTAAACCTAGTTGGAACAATAAATGCTGGCAATATTAGCATGCCTGTATCTTATACAAACAATGTAAGTTCAACACATGATGGTTGGAATTTTGTTGGTAACCCATACCCGTCTGCTTACGACTGGAATACATTTTGGGATGATGGAAACACGGGGAGCGATGACGGAACTAACTACACCAACATTGATCAAACAATTTACATTTATGATGCAACAGCAAATAGTTATAAAAGCTATAATGCCTCTACCAATTCTGGAACCTTTAATGGTATAATTGCACAAGGGCAAGCATTTTTTGTTAAAAGTACAGGATCTGGAACCGTGCTAACTTTAACAGAAAATCACAAATCATCTGGAACACCTACTCAGTTATTTAAAACTTCAAATTCGAGTTTAAATGAGTGCCATATTAAACTTATTGCTGATAGCATTAATAGCGATG
>CAZJHS010000057.1:0-19568 GCA_964545895.1 uncultured Chitinophaga sp.
AACAATAGTGAATAGGCTAACTAAAAGTAGTAGTTTGATGTTGAGTTTCTTCATATTTTTAAGTTTGATAGATAACGAATATATCAACTTTGGTTAAAAAAAATATAATGACGCACCAAGAAACTTTATCAAATTTATGAAAGATTAAACTGTGAAAGTTATAATAAGAAGATTGTATTGTTTATTGCACTACATTAGAATATTAATGAGGTGTATTTTGCAATGATAAGCACATTATGAACTCCTTCTATATACATCAGGCATACTTAAGTTAAAGAACTTAGCGGCTATGCGTATTAAAATAATTACACCTCCGGCCAATAAACTTGCGGTGTTTTCATCAAGCCAAGTTAACAGAATAAAATACACAATACCACCTGCAATACATGCGCTGGCATATACATCTTTCCTAAATACATAAGGTATTTCGTTTAACAATACATCGCGTGTAATACCACCAAAGCAACCGCTTATGGTACCAATGGTAACACAGGCCACAGGATCGAGCCCGAAGGTTACTCCTTTTGCCATAGCAACTACGCTAAAAAAGGCTAGTCCAATGGTATCAAGCCAAAATAATAAGTGATGCATTACGCGTATGTATTTCCAAAAGAAAAGTGCGATAACATAACACACCAACAAAGTGCCAATTACTTTTAAATCTTTTAACCAAGCTACTGGTAAATCTCCAATCATAGTATCGCGCAAGGTTCCGCCACCAATAGCAGTAACAAACGTAAGTACTAAAATGCCAAAAACATCTAATCGTTTTTGCATAGCTGCTACTGCACCACTAAAGGCAAAAGCCATAATGCCAAGTAACTCTACCGTGTTGTGAAATGTAAAAAACATAGGTTTAGTTTTTAGGTTTAGCTTGCAGCAAACCAACTACCGCTGTAGTTAATTTCCTTGGTGAAATACCCGGTAAAACACTCATCAAGTAATTACCTAATCCAGGTATAGCAACGGGTTTTCCTTTTTGCATTGCGGCATAACCATACTCAGCAACTTGTTTTGCCGTAGGTAATGTTCGGCCTTTAATTAACTTACTTGCTCCCATGCCTGAGCGTTCCATAAAAGCTGAAGCCGTTGGGCCAGGACAAAGTGCAGTTACTGTAACTCCAGTGTTTTTTAACTCGTAAGCAATGGCTTCGCTAAAATGCAACACGTATGCTTTTGTGGCATAATACACAGCCATGTTTGGGCCTGGCAAAAATCCAGCAACCGAGGCTACGTTTAATATTTTACCAAATTTTTGCGCCACCATTTTGGGTAATAACGCATGGGTTAAATGGGTAAGTGTTGTAATATTAACAGCAATTTGATCTTCGTTTTTTTGCCAAGTTGTGTCATTAAAAGCCCCAAACTCGCCAAAGCCTGCATTGTTTATTAAGTAGCTAATTGGGGTATTGTTTAGCTCCGTAATTAATTCGTTTACGTGGTTGGTTTTTGATAAGTCTTTCACACAAACCATAACTTGTACATTGTACTTTTGTTGTAGCTCTTGCGCTAAAAGTTGGAGTTGCGTTTGGTTGCGAGCAACCAATACAAGGTTAGTTTTATGTGCGGCAAAAATGTGCGCTAATTCTAATCCTATACCACTCGATGCACCTGTTATTAAAGCTGTTTTCATGTGTTAAATATCAAACGAAAGTTGGTCGTTAAGTAAAGTAAAAGTCATGCGGTGCAGTGGTGTTGGGCCAAATTGTTTAATAGCCTCACGATGCGCTTTGGTTGGATAGCCCATGTTTTGTGCCCAGTTATACTCAGGATGATTTTGATGAGCTTGGCGCATAAAATCATCGCGGTAAGTTTTAGCTAGAATAGATGCCGCTGCAATGCTCTGAAATTTCCCATCGCCTTTAATTATACACTCGTGTTTTATGCTTTTGTAGGGGATAAAACGATTTCCATCAATAAGTAATAAATCAGGTTGATGACTTAGCTTTTCTACAGCTGCATGCATAGCCATAAACGATGCTTTTAAAATATTGTACTTATCAATATCGTGATTACTTAATTGGGCTACACCAAAACTTAACGCACGTTCTTCTATTTCTAAACGCAGCTCGTAGCGTTGCTTTTCATTCAGTTTTTTCGAGTCATCTAATCCCTTAATTGGCTTTTTATCATCTAAAATAACAGCAGCTGCAAATACGGGTCCAGCAAGGCAACCCCGTCCGGCTTCATCGCAGCCAGCCTCAAGTTGTCCTTTGCTGTAAAATCGTTTTAAAGCCATTTTATGGTTGTTAACTTAAGCCTTCAATTACGCCATTTTTAAAACTCATGCCATTTGCTGCAGGCACTTTAGGTAAACCAGGCATACGCATAATATCGCCACAAACCGCAACAATAAAACCAGCACCAGTATTAATTACTAAATCTTGCACATGTAAAGTATGCCCAGTAGGTGCACCATATACATCAGCATTATCAGTAAAACTGTATTGTGTTTTGGCAATACAAACTGGCAAATTACCTAAGTTGTTTTTCTTAATACGGCCTAATACTGTTTTGCATTTACTGCTAAACTCAACCTTATCTGCGCGGTAAATTTTAGTAGCTACTTTTTCTATTTTGCTTTCAATACTATCCGTTAAGTCGTATGTAAATTGTACAGGTTTTGATGGATTGTTTTCAACGGTATAAACAATTTTGTTGGCCAACTCTACAGCACCTTCGCCACCTTTAACAAAGGCTTCGTTTACAGCAAAAGCACAACCTTTTTCTTCGCACCATGTGCGTAAAAAATCAATTTCTTCCTGCACATCAAAATGAAATTTGTTTAACGATACCACTAAACTTTGCCCAAAACCTTGTAAGTTTTCGATATGACGTTGTAAGTTAGGAAGTCCGTTTTTTATACCATCCATAGTTGGCTTTTTAGTATCATCCAACTCCAAACCTGCATGCATTTTTAAGGCTTGCGTAGTAACTACCAATACTGTTGCTTTAGGTTGTAGTTGAGCTACGCGGCATTTAATATCTAAAAACTTTTCGGCTCCTAAATCGCTACCAAACCCCGATTCTGTAACTACATACTCAGCACAACTTAATGCCATTTTGGTAGCAATTACACTGTTGCATCCATGTGCAATATTAGCAAATGGGCCACCATGAATAATGGCTGGGGTATTTTCGGTAGTTTGAACTAAATTAGGTTTAATAGCATCTTTTAATAAAATAGTAATTGCACCACCCACACCTAAATCTTTAACGGTAAATGGCGAGTTATCTAGTTTATATCCCAAAATAATGCGCTCAATACGTTCTTGTAAATCATCAAAGTTTTCGCTTAAACATAAGGCCGCCATAATTTCGCTGGCAGGTGTAATGTCAAAACCAGTTTCTTGCGGAATACCATTAGTTCGTCCGCCCATGCCTGTATTTACAAAACGTAAACTTCTATCGTTTACATCAAGCACACGCTTCCACGTTATTTGTTTTAGTGCTTGGTCGTTGTTTAAGTTGTTGTATTGATAATTATCTAACAGCGCTGCAATGGTATTGTTAGCTGTTGTAATTGCATGAAAATCGCCAGTAAAATGCAGGTTAATATCTTCCATTGGAAGCACCTGTGCATAACCACCACCCGCAGCTCCACCTTTCATACCAAACACTGGGCCTAGCGAAGGTTCGCGCAATGCTGCAATACATTTTTTGCCAATTTTATTTAAGCCTAAACTAGCACTTACTGTAGTTACAGTTTTACCAACTCCGGCTTTGGTTGGCGATATAGCCGTAACTAAAATTAAATTATTCTTTTTTATGTTGGCTTCGTTTAAAACACTAAGCTCAATTTTAGCTTTATTTTTTCCGTAAGGAATAATATCATCAGCACTAATTTTTAAATCATCGGCAATTAGCTGAATGTTTTTTAACGTAGCTTCACGAGAAATTCCAATGTCTGATTTCATATAGTTTGATTTTAATTTTGTGTTATTTGGTTACGGCCAACATTAAACTATTCCAAAGTTTATCAGCCGATTCGTCCCAACTAAAGTCATGCTTTCGTTTGGCACTTGCAAGTTTTTTTTGCTGATATAAGTTGGAGTCGCTTGTCAAATTAATCATGGCTTGGGCCACTTCTTTAGCATCAATTGGCGAAACCAGTATGCCTGCCTCATCGGCCACTTCGGGCATTGAGGTAACGTTTGATGTAATAACAGGCACATCGCATGCCATAGCCTCCACAATGGGTAATCCAAATCCTTCAAAAAACGGAATGTAAACCATAGCAAAAGCGCTTGCGGTTATGTTGTATAAATCGGCCTCGCTTACCCGGCCAGTAAAAATCACATCTTGTTGATGTTTCATGTTTTGGTAGGCACGGTCAATTCCTTCGTTTTGCCATGCTTTGCGGCCAACAATAACTAATTTAAAATTACTTTGGGTTGATGTTTTAAATGCATCAAATGCTTCCAAAAGTGTTTCTACATTTTTGCGAGGATGCATGGCACCTACATAACTAAAATAGGGTAGGCCAGCACTAAACTTTTCCCTTACCTTATTTTGTAAATCATTGTTAAGTGGCACAAACCCTTTGCTGGGCGCGTTATAAACCACATCAATTTTATTAGGGTTGATGTTAAACTCAGTTACAATATCTTGTTTGGTATAATTAGAAACGGCTACCAAACGTTTTGCTTTGTGTGCGTATTTCGGAAAAAAGTAATTGTAATAAGCTTCTTCAAGTTTATTAATACCTTCTTTAAAATGTATAAAAGCTAAGTCGTGCATTACTGCAACCTGCGGCACATTGGTGCGCAAACTTAAGTAGCCATCGGTGCTTAAAAATAAATCGGCTTTATATTTTTTTAACGCACGTGTTACCGAAAAATTAAAGAACCAATAATACAAAAACGGATGCCTTGATTGTGGAAATAACACCACCGGAGTTACATTAGGTGCAAATATAAACTCGGGGCTATATGGCCTATCAAACAAAAAAATAAACTCGTGCTCGGGATGGTTACGCGTAATGCGCTGCAAGGTTTCAAAAGTAAACCTACCAATGCCTTCTAACTTGTTGGCTAATAAAAAACGCGCATTAACGGCTATCCGCATAAAATTAATAGAACTAAATGTACTTGTTATAACTATTATTGTACACAAATAAACGATATTAATTTACAGGCTCAAGGTCATGCCCAAAAAAATTTTAGCGAACTTATTTCTGCTGCTTGCAATTAATTTGCTAATAAAACCATTCTGGATTTTAGGAATTGACCGCACCGTTCAAAATACAGTTGGTAACCAAGCATACGGCCAATATATGGTTTTGTTTAACCTTTCGGTAATGCTTACCATGCTATTAGATTTTGGAATTAATAATTACACCAGCACTTTTATTGCTAAGCATCCACAAATGCTTAAAAAAAAGTTTGCCACCTTGTTTCCATTAAAACTTGTTTTTTCGGCAGCATACTTAGTAGCTACTTTTTTATTAGGGTTGATGTATGGTATGCGAGGTACTCCGCTCATGCTATTGGTATTGCTTTCGTTTAATCAAGTACTCACTTTTTTTGTGTTGTTTTTCAGGTCAAATATTAGCGGCTTACAATGGTTTAGAACCGATGCCTTACTATCTGTAACCGATCGTGGAATGATGATTTTATTTGCAGGGTCATTATTGCTTTTGGCCCAAGGCACCTTTACCATCACACATTTTATTATGGCACAAACGGTGGGTTATTTTGTATCCTTTATCATATCGTTTGTAATACTATTAAAACCATTGCAAGGCTTATCAATTAGGTTTAATAAATTAATGATGATAAGCTTTGTACGCAAATCATTGCCATATGCTTTACTAGCTTTGTTAATGACAGTATACATGCGTGCCGATGTACTTATAATGAAAAAACTACTGGCTAATGGCGATGAACAAAATGGTATTTATGGAGTTGCCAATCGCTTGCTTGAAGCAGCCAATATGTTAGCCGCATTAGTAGCCACCATGTTGTTGCCCTTGTTTGCAAACATGATTAAAGCCAAACAAAACCTTGAGAATATAGTGAAGATGGCTATCATTTTGTTGGTTATTCCAGCAGTGGCAGTATCGGCTATGGCTTGGTTTTATAACACGGATATTATGTTATTGCTCAGCAAAACTAGTCCGCTACAATCGGCCCCAGTTTTTAAAGTAGTAATGATAAGTTTTGTGGCCATGTGTGTAATGTACATTTTTGGAACGCTGCTAACGGCCAATGGTAACCTAAGTGTTTTAAATAAATTAGCAGCTATTGCGTTGCTTATTAACATTGTGTTAAACCTTTGGCTTCAACCCAAATTAGGTGCACAAGGTGCTGCAATTGCCATAACATTTACGCACGGTTTTATTGCCTTAACTAATATGTACTTTGCAGTTAGGTATTTAAAACTTTCCATCGATTTTTCGTTTTTCATCAAAGTAATTATTACGCTATTACTAACCGTTTTGGCGGCAGGTATTTGCGTAAGTATAAAGTTGCCATTAGCAATAGCTACAGCCATTGTAATGTTGGCGGTTATACTAATGTTATTTGTCACACGTTTATTAAAAATCAATCAACTAAAACAATTGTTGCCAAGCAAAGCCTAAGCGGCCCTTTGTACACTTGTAAAATTTTATATTTTTGCCTAAAATAGTAAGCATGCACAATACGCCAAGTTCATATCAGTTTAATTTTTTAGAACTGATTAAGTTTATCATAAAGTGGAGAAAACAGTTAGCCATCATAACCATATCGGCTGCAGTAGTTTCTTATTTAATAACTTTTGCACTTAAACCCGAGTATAAGTCAAAAGCTGTTTTTTATCCTGGTACTGTAAATTCTATTTCGTACGCCTTATTTTATAGCTTAAAAGAGCGTGCACAAGATGCCTTGGCTTATGGCGATGAAGAAAACGTAGAGCAATACATGCAACTTGCCAAATCAAGCCAATTGCGCGAAAAAATTTCGGCTGATTTTAATTTAATGGAACACTACGGTATTGATGCAAATGATCCCAAACGATACGCTAAACTAAATAAGAAATTTGATAAATATGTAAGCGTTAATCGTACTCCATTTAACTCGGTTGAGGTAATAGTTTTTGATACCGACCCAGAACTTTCAGCACGCATTGCTAATGCAGTAATGTACAATACCGATTCGCTTAAAAAACTAAGCCAACGTATTGTGGCACAACAAGCATATAACATTGTAAAACAAGAGTACGAAAACAAAGTAGCTATTATTGATTCACTATCGCAAATGACACGTACTCTGGGTAGCGAAGGTGTATACAACGTTGAAGAACAATCGCGCGGATTAGCCGAGTTAATAGGTAAAGGTACTAACAATTCTTTTACTGATAAAGAACGTAAAAACCTTGGACAGCATGTTGGCGATTTTGTTTCGCTTGATGAACAAATTAGGTTTGAAGCCGAGCAATTAACCGACCTACGCAAAAAGTACAACCAATGCAAGTTGGATTTAGATAGTAAACTAAGTAATATTTTTGTGGTAGATATAGCTCAACCAAACTATGATAAGACCTATCCAATGCGTTTAATTATAGCCATACTAACAGCGGTTGCTGCCTTTATATTTAGCATAATTGGTATTGTGGTTATGGAGCGAATTCAAATCATCAAACAACAACTTTCGCAACAATAGTACATTGAGCGATATACTTAAAATACGCTGGTTTTATGGATTGGGAGCATTGTTTGTGCTCCTTTCTGTTTATGGTATTTTAACTGATGATTATACAGTTCATGTTTTACCATTGGTATTGGTATTTGCTTACTTAGTATTGTTTAAACTCGATACCATTTTACTGTTACTTAGCTTCATTGTTCCATTAGCCATTGAGTTTGACGATATAGGCATGGGGCTTGGTATTAGCCTTCCTGATGAGCCACTTGTAATGCTTATTATGGTGCTATCTGTAATGCACTTTGTAGTTGATGGAACCTACGATACCAGAGTGTTTAAACACCCAATTAGTATTTGGATTTTAATTAATATAGGTTGGTATGTGGTAACTATTTTTACCAGCGAAATGCCTTTGGTAAGTTTTAAATTTACCTTATCTCGTTTTTGGTTTATTGTAGTGTATTACTTTTTAGGTGTAATGTTATTTAAGCAGTTAAGTAATATTGTTAAATACCTGTGGTTGTATATTGCTTCACTTACTTTTGTGGTTTGTTATACCTTGTATATTCACAGTTTATCTGGCTTTACACAGGAGTCATCTTATTTTATAAGCATGCCTTTTTACAGGGCTCATGGTATTTATTCAGCAGCAATTTCCTTTTTTATTCCATTGTTTTTGGCCTACTTAATTTACGCCTTTAAACTAAAGTTAAATGTATTTGCCATAATAACCATAGCACTGTTATTGGTGTTGTATTTGTTTGGCGTTTCGTACTCTTACACGCGTGCTGCTTGGGTAAGTATTTTAGTTGCTGTGGGTATGCTTGTGCCACTAAGTTTGCGCATGAGCTTGCGCTTACAATTATTGATATTATTTACCGGTGTAGTGTTGTTTGTTTCTTTTCAAGATCAAATTATGTACGCGCTATCTAAAAACAAACAAGATTCATCAGAGGGATTTGGCAACCATTTGCAATCGGCTTCAAACATAAGTACTGATGCTTCAAATATTGAACGAATAAACCGTTGGATGTCGGCTATAAATATGTGGAAAGAGCGACCAATTGTTGGGTTTGGCCCAGGTACTTATGTGTTTTGTTATGCACCTTACCAAGAGGCAAGGTATCGCACGTTAATTAGTACTAATTTCGGTAATCAAGGAAACTCACACAGCGAATATTTAAATCCTTTATCAGAAACTGGATTATTAGGTTTAGTTAGTTTATTGCTAATAATATTTTACGGATTAAATACAGCGTTTAACTTAATTTACACCACGCAATCAATACAAATAAAAGTAGTTTTAGTAGGTGTTTCGCTTGGGTTGATTGGTTATTTCACCCACGGTTTTTTAAACCACTACAGCGAAACCACTAAAATAGCTCCGCTTATTTGGGGTAGTTTAGCCATCATTACAGCTATAGATTTATACCACAATAAAACCAACGAGAATGCCGCTAGTTAGGCATGAGCGGCAATAAGTAAATCCAAATCTTTAGGGTAAATATTTAAACGTTGGCCAATGTGTTTGTTGGTTAAATTTCCTTTGTAAATATACACACCACTACGTGCCGATTGATTAGCCCAAAGATAATCTGTTATTGAACCAGCTTCAGATAAATCAAGCAAAAGGGGAGTTAATATGTTGCTCAAAGCATAGCTTGCAGTTCTACTCACACGCGAGTTAATGTTAGGCACACAGTAATGGATAACATCGTGTTTTATAAAAGTAGGTTTTTCATGATTGGTTACTTCACTTGTTTCAAAGCAGCCACCTTGGTCAATACAAACATCAACAATAACCGACATCGGTTTCATTCCTGTTACCATTTCTTCGGTAACAACGCTCATACTTTTTCCATCAGCACTCCATAAACTTCCTATAGCTACATCAGCACTTTGCAGTGCCTTTTGTAATATTTTAGGGTGAAGGAGGGAAGTGTATATTTTAACGCCTAGGTTGTTTTGTAACCTGCGTAATTTTTCAATAGAATTATCAAATACCTTAACTGTAGCACCTGCACCTAAAGCAGTTCTTGCAGCATATTCGCCTACTGTTCCTGCTCCAATAATTACAATTTCGGTAGGCGGAATACCAGTAACGCCACCAAGCATTTCGCCCTTACCACCAACGGTACTGCACAAAAGCTCGGCCGCAACAGATATAGCCGAAACACCAGAAATTTCGCTCATGCTGCGCACAATAGGATGAATTTCATCTTCAGTTTTCAAAAACTCAAAGGCTACAGCCGTAATTTTTTTGCTCATCAAACTTCTAATGTAAGCATCGCTGCGGCTATTCAGTTGTATGGCCGAAATAAGCAATTGCTGGGTACCAAGCATGGTTATTTCCTGCTCAGTTGGTGGCTCCACTTTCACCACTACATCAGCCTTAAAAACTTCCTCTGGGTTGTAACAAATTTGCGCACCTGCTTCACTGTAATCACGGTCGCTAAAGTGAGCGTGCTTGCCTGCACCGGCCTCAATATAAACCTTGTTGCCGTTGCATACCAATAAATGAACAGACGAAGGAGTGAGTGCAATACGATGCTCTTGCAAAGTAGTTTCTTTAGGCACTCCAATAAACAAGCCTTTAGCATGTTTATTTACTTCCAATAAGGCCTCTTTTGGTTGGATACTTGCAGCTCGTGCAAGTTCGCTAAAACCACTTTTGCTCATTTCGTCCATTCTGTTGGTATTTCTTCAAAAATAAGAACAGGATGTTAAAAAGCATGAAAAAGCCCTGTTTTTCTGCAAAAACATTTTTTTTAAGGTCCTCTATCAGGCTGTTTTTCAGATTAAATTGCTTAAAATGTGATAAAGGTTGCTAAAAAATAATTGCTTTGGCTATATTTGCAGGCTTCAAGAGAAAATGCGTTGAAGTCGAAAGATTATTTTATAGAGTTTAATAAGCTAAACATGGGTTCAAATAGTTTTGAGTTCATGTTAAACGATGCCTTTTTTGCAAGTATAGAAGGTAGCGCAATTAGCCGAGCAAATGCAGTAGTGGAATTAGATTTAGTAAAATCAGAAACCATGTACGATTTACACTTTACTCTTAAAGGCACGGTTGGAACAACCTGCGATAATTGTTTAGACGAAATTGACTTGCCAATTGAAAACGAGTTTTACCTCATGATGAAGATTAGTGAAAACGAAGATTATAGTGATGATGAGATTGTTTATATTACCAAGCGCTTGCTGGAGTACGATCTTTCTCAATACCTTTACGAATCGTTTGTGCTAAGCATTCCACATCGTGTAGTTTGCGCCATGGCAGATAAAACCTGTAACGAAGAAATTGCTGGTAAAATCAACAATTTTGGAGAAGAGGACGAGGAAGCCAAGGATGACGAAACCAACCCAATGTGGGATAAACTAAAAGGAATTTTTAACAAAAACTAAAACATACAATTATGCCAAATCCAAAGCGAAAAATTTCGAACACTCGCAGAGACAAGAGAAGAACTCACTACAAAGGTGTAAATCCAACCCTTTCTGTTGATGCAACTTCTGGCGAAACACACTTACGTCACCGTGTAACTGCTGATGGCTTTTACAAAGGTAAACTTGTGTTCCCTGACATGAGAAAAGACGTATAATTATTCACTCAAACCTTTTACTGAATGAGAATTGGCTTTGATATCATGGGTGGCGATTATGCACCCCAAGAGGCAATAAAAGGTGCAATCCTTGCCCAACAAGAATTACCAGCAGATGTAAAAATCGTTCTTTATGGCGATGAGCCTTCTGCAAAGAAATTATTGGCCGAAAATGGTGTCTCAGAATCAGATTTTGATTTTGTGCACACTACGGAAGTAATTGAAATGGGAGAGCATCCTACCAAAGCGATTTCGCAAAAACGTAACTCAAGCATTGCCGTGGGTTTTGGGCATTTAGCCGCAAAACAAATCGACTCTTTTGTAAGTGCCGGTAACACTGGTGCTATGCTTGTTGGTGCCATGTTTTCTGTGAAACCGATTGAAGGTGTAATTCGTCCTTGTATCACAGCTACTATTCCTAAACCCAACGGAGCTACCGGACTTTTGCTTGATGTAGGCGTTAATGCCGATTGCAAGCCAGATGTACTTTATCAGTTTGGTGTTTTAGGAGCATTAATGATGAAACACGTGTTGGGTGTTAACGATCCGCGCGTTGGTTTAATGAGTATTGGCGAAGAAAAAGAAAAGGGAAACCTTGTAACAATCGCTGCTCATCAATTAATGGAAAGTGGAGCACCTTTTAATTTCGTTGGAAATGTAGAAGGTCGCGACTTACTTACAGATAAAAGTGATGTGATTGTTTGCGAAGGCTTTGTAGGGAATGTAATACTTAAAGCTTACGAAGCATTTTATTATGTGGTAAAAAAGCGCGGTAGTACAGACGAGTATCTTGATAGATTTAATTACGAAAACTATGGCGGAACCCCTATTTTAGGCGTTAATGCTCCTGTAATTATCGGTCATGGTATTTCAAATGCTAAAGCATTTAAAAACATGATTTTTACAGCTAAGCAAGTATCTGATTCAAACCTTTGCAGTATAATCAGAGAGTCGTTTAAAACATTAGTACTGCCAGTATAAAATCATGAGTAAAATAACAGCAGCAATCACCTGTGTTCACGGTTACGTACCCGAATATGTACTTTCTAACGATAAGTTAGAAAAAATGGTAGATACCACTGATGAGTGGATTACCAGCCGTACTGGTATAAAAGAAAGACGTTTATTAAATACCCCAGGCCTTGCTACCTCCGATATGGGGGTTGAGGCTGTAAATGGGTTATTAAAAAAACGCGGTATTACTGCTGACGAAATTGAGCTAATCATTTTTGCAACAGTAACACCTGATATGGTTTTCCCTTCAACCGCTTGCATTTTAGCCGATAAAATTGGTGCAAAAAATGCTTGGGGATTTGATTTAGCTGCAGCTTGTTCGGGTTTCTTATTTGCACTTGAAACAGCTTCCAAATTCATCGAATCGGGCAAACACAAAAATGTGTTGGTTGTAGGTGGCGATAAAATGTCGGCCATTATTGATTATACCGATCGTAATACTTGTATTATTTTTGGTGATGGACTTGGCTGTGTGCTACTAGAACCAAATGAAGAAGGAAACGGAGTTATTGATAGTGTATTAAAAATTGATGGTAATGGCCGTCATTACTTACACCAAAAAGCAGGTGGATCTTTAAAACCACCAACTCACGAAACTGTAGATGCACGCGAACATTACGTTTATCAAGATGGTAAAACAGTGTTTAAATTTGCAGTTACAGGTATGGCTGATGTTTCTGCCCAAATTATGGAGCGAAACAATTTATCAGCAGATGATGTTACTTGGTTAGTTCCACATCAGGCAAATTTACGTATCATTGATGCAACTGCCGAGAGAATGGGATTAAACCGCGATAAAGTGATGATTAATATCGATCATTTTGGTAATACCACAAACGGAACACTTCCATTATTACTTTGGGAGTGGGAAGAAAAACTTAAAAAAGGCGATAATCTTGTGCTGTCTGCTTTTGGAGGAGGATTTACTTGGGGGGCCATTTATCTAAAATGGGCCTACAATAAAACTAATTCATAAAAGTTTTTAACAGCGTATACGCAATTCTAAAAAACAATTACTTTTGATAGTATTCAAACTAACTCCATTATGGAATTAAAAGAAATAAAAGAATTAATTAAGCTAGTATCAGAAGCAGGAGTTTCTGAGGTAGAAGTGGAACGTGGCGATTTTAAAATTGCCATTAAAAAGATAGAAGAAAAAGTTATCGTGCAAAGCACTGCTCCAGTTATGCAACAGCCTGTAGTAATGCAAGCTCCAGTTGCAGCTGCTCCTGTTGCTCCAGCAGCACCAGTTGCTCCAACAGTAAATGAGCACGCTAGTAACTTAATTACTATCAAATCTCCAATGATTGGAACGTTTTACAAAACACCATCGCCAGATAAGCCTGCATTTGTAAGCATAGGTGATGAAATAAAACCAGGTAAAGTTTTATGCATTGTAGAAGCCATGAAATTATTTAACGAAATTGAATCAGAAGTATCTGGTCGCATTGTTAAAATTTTAGTTGAAAATGCTTCACCAGTGGAGTACGATCAACCATTATTCTTGGTAGAACCAAACTAATTAACGTAATGATTTAGTATTAAAGTCGATGAGTTCTTTTTAGTAGCTTATCGACTTTATTTATTATCAAACCATTCTAAAATAAGCTTACATGTTTAAGAAAATATTAATTGCCAACCGTGGCGAAATAGCATTACGAGTTATTCGTACCGCACGCGAAATGGGTATTAAAACGGTTGCAGTATACTCTACAGCTGATAAAGATAGTTTACATGTTCGATTTGCAGATGAAGCCGTTTGTATAGGTCCGCCCCCTTCACCGCAATCATACCTTAATATTCCTAATATTATTGCAGCTGCAGAAATTACAAATGCAGATGCCATTCATCCAGGCTATGGCTTTTTATCAGAGAATGCAAAATTCTCAGGTATTTGCCGCGACCATGGTATTAAGTTTATTGGCGCATCACCAGAGATGATTAATTCGATGGGTGATAAATCAAACGCTAAAGATACCATGAAACAAGCCGGTGTTCCAGTAATTCCTGGTAGTGAAGGTTTATTAGCAGATGCACAAGAAGGTATAAAATTAGCTAATGAAATTGGCTACCCTGTTATTATTAAAGCTACTGCCGGTGGTGGTGGTCGTGGTATGCGTATCATCTGGAATGAAGAAGAATTTGAACGCCATTGGGACAGTGCAAAGCAAGAATCTGCTGCAGCATTTGGTAATGATGGTATTTATATGGAGAAATACGTTGAAGATCCACGTCATATTGAAATACAATTAGCCGGTGATCAATACGGAAATGTTTGCCACTTAAGCGAGCGTGACTGTTCAATTCAACGCAGACACCAAAAGTTGGTAGAAGAAGCTCCTTCGCCATTTATTACTCCAGAGTTACGCGAAACCATGGGCGAGGCTGCTATTAAAGGAGCAAAAGCCATTGGATACGAAGGTTTAGGTACCATTGAGTTTTTGGTAGACAAACACCGTAATTTCTATTTTATGGAAATGAATACACGTATTCAGGTGGAGCATCCGGTAACCGAAGAAGTAATTAATTACGATTTAGTAAAAGAACAAATTTTGATTGCAGCTGGTGTGCCAATTAGTGGTAAAAACTACTTCCCAACCAAGCATGCCATCGAATGCCGTATAAATGCTGAAGATCCTTATAACAACTTCCGCCCAACTCCGGGTAAAATAGAATACTTACACAAGCCTGGTGGACACGGAACACGTGTAGATACACATATCTATGCAGGTTATACCATTCCATCTAATTACGATAGTATGATAGCGAAATTAATTGTGAGTGCTCAAACTCGTGAAGAAGCTATTATAAAAATGGAGCGCGCCTTAGGTGAGTTTATTATTGAAGGGCCTGGAATTAAAACAACTATTCCATTGCACGTTAAATTAATGCAAAACGAAGATTTTAAGAAAGGAAACTTTACTACTGCATTTATGAATACTTTTGATATTAATGCTTAGTTAGCACAATTCAAGATACCATCAATACAAAGCCCAGACTAAAACGTCTGGGCTTTTATTGTATACCTCGGGTTATATAGATATTTATACATGTACAGCAAATTAGCTGCAACAATTTGCAAATAATTAACTCAATCAAGCACTTATCAAGTAAATAAATAAAGTTTTTTGTTGAAAAACTTGTTGATATCAAATACATACGTATATTTGCACCCCTTAATACCTCAAAAAGAGGTAGGATCTATAAAGTCTGATGGTTAAATAATGTCTTTGTAACCCGCTCAGCAACCAATATTTTAAGAAATTTAAAATATTTTTTGTCAGGCACTTGCATAGCAACTTTATTCCGTCTACTTTTGCGGTCCCGTAAAATTAACGAAAACTGTTTTTTTAAAAGCAAAATATGCCAACCATACAACAGCTTGTAAGAAAAGGCCGCACCGAAATTACTACTAAAAGTAAGTCTCCAGCCTTAGATTCATGCCCTCAACGTAGAGGGGTTTGTACACGTGTGTACACTACAACTCCTAAAAAACCTAACTCAGCAATGCGTAAAGTAGCTCGTGTACGTTTAACTAACGGTAACGAGGTAAATGCATACATTCCGGGTGAAGGTCACAATTTGCAAGAGCACTCTATCGTGTTAGTACGCGGTGGTCGTGTTAAAGATTTACCAGGTGTTCGTTACCATATCGTTCGTGGTGCATTAGATACTGCCGGTGTAGCTGGCCGTAACCAACGCAGATCGAAATATGGTACTAAAAAACCTAAGCCAGGTCAAGCTGCGGTAGATCCAAAAGCTAAAAAGAAATAATTAAGATTTAGGGATAGCATACAATGAGAAAATCAAAACCTAAAAAACGCATTTTACTACCAGATCCAAAATTCAATGATGTTTTGGTAACAAGGTTTGTAAACAACCTAATGTGGGATGGTAAAAAAAGTACTGCGTACGATGTGTTCTATACTGCACTTGATAAAGTAGAAGCTAAATTACAAGAGCGTGGTATTGATGTTTGGAAAAAAGCATTAAACAATATCATGCCTTCTGTTGAAGTTAAAGCTAGACGTGTAGGTGGTGCAACTTTCCAAATTCCAATGGAAGTACCGGCTGATAGAAAAGTAGCTGTAGGTATGAAATGGATGATTGACTACTCTCGCAGACGTAATGAGAAATCAATGTCTGACAAGTTAGCTGGCGAAATTATCGCAGCTTCTAAAGGCGAGGGTGCTTCAGTTAAGAAACGTGAAGATACACATAGAATGGCTGAAGCTAACAAAGCATTCTCTCACTTCAAAGTTAGCTAATTAGTAAAAGTTTAGAGTACATACAAAATGTCAAGAGACTTATCATTAACAAGAAATATCGGTATTGCAGCTCACATTGATGCAGGTAAAACTACAACAACTGAGCGTATACTTTACTACTCTGGTGTAAACCACAAGATTGGTGAAGTACACGATGGCGCTTCTACAATGGACTGGATGGTTCAAGAAGCCGAGCGTGGTATCACAATTACTTCTGCGGCAACTACTGTGCCTTGGAAATACCGTGGTAAAAACTACCACATCAATATTATTGATACTCCTGGTCACGTTGATTTTACCGTTGAGGTAAATCGTTCTTTACGTGTATTAGATGGCTTAGTGTTTTTATTTTCAGCGGTTGATGGTGTTGAGCCTCAATCAGAAACTAACTGGCGCTTAGCAAATAACTATAATGTAGCTCGTTTAGGCTTCGTTAACAAAATGGATCGTTCTGGTGCTGATTTCTTAAATGTTGTAAAACAAGTTAGAGAAATGTTAGGTAGCCACGCAGTTCCATTACAATTACCAATTGGTGCTGAAGACGGATTTAAAGGCGTTGTTGATTTGATCAACTTCCGCGGAATGGTTTGGAACGAGCACGATAAAGGTATGACATTCCAAGAGATTGAAATTCCAGCAGATATGATGGAAGAAGCTCTTGAGTGGAGAGAGAAATTATTAGAAGCAGTTTCAGAGTATGATGATTCTTTAATGGAGAAATTCTTCGAAGATCCAAAATCAATTACTGAACGCGAAATATTAGATGCATTGCGCAAAGCTGTTATTGATATGAAAATCGTTCCTATGTTGTGCGGTTCATCATTCAAAAACAAAGGTGTACAAACCATGCTAGATTTAGTAATGGAATTGTTACCTAGCCCAATGGATAAGCAAAGTATTACAGGTACTAACCCTGATACAGGAGCTGAAGTAAGCCGTAAACCATCTTATGATGAGCCGTTTTCTGCTTTAGCATTTAAAATTGCTACAGATCCATTTGTAGGCCGTTTAGCATTTATGCGTGCATACTCAGGTAAGTTAGATGCAGGTTCATACGTATTAAATACACGTAGCGGTAACAAAGAGCGTATCTCACGTATCTTCCAAATGCATGCTAACAAGCAAAATCCAATTGAAAGTTTAGGTGCTGGTGATATTGGCGCTGCAGTAGGATTTAAAGATATCAAAACTGGTGATACACTATGTGATGAGAAAAATCCAATTGTATTAGAGGCTATGAATTTCCCTGAACCAGTTATTGGTTTAGCAATTGAGCCTAAAACACAAGCAGACGTTGATAAATTAGGTATGAGTTTAGCTAAATTAGCTGAAGAAGATCCTACCTTCCGTGTTCACACAGACGAAGATACTGGTCAAACAGTAATTTCAGGTATGGGTGAGTTACACTTAGAAATCATCGTTGACCGTTTAAAACGTGAGTTTAAAGTAGAATGTAACCAAGGTGCGCCTCAGGTTTCATACAAAGAAAATATCCAAAAAGCTACTACACACCGCGAGGTATACAAAAAGCAATCGGGTGGTAGAGGTAAGTTTGCTGATATCCAGTTTGAATTAATACCTGGTTCAGCTGATAAACCGGGCCTTGAATTTGTAAACGAAATTGTTGGTGGTGCAATTCCAAAAGAATTTATCCCTTCAGTTGAAAAAGGTTTCAAAGCTGCAATGGTAAATGGTGTACTAGCAGGTTATGCAATCGAAAGTTTAAAAGTTCGCTTATTTGACGGTTCATTCCACGCGGTGGATTCAGACGCATTATCGTTTGAGTTAGCAGCTAAAATGGGCTTTAAAGAAGCCGCTCGTAAAGCTAGCCCAGTATTGTTAGAGCCAATCATGAAAATTGAGGTTTTAACTCCAGAAGAAAACATGGGTGATGTTATTGGTGACTTAAACAAACGCAGAGGTCAATTAGAAGGTATGGACACTCGTGCAGGTTCTCAAGTAATCAAAGCAAAAGTGCCTTTGGCAGAAATGTTCGGATACGTTACTCAATTACGTACTTTATCATCAGGTCGTGCAACATCAACAATGGAGTTTGATCACTATGCTGAAGCACCTCGTAACGTACAAGAAGAAGTATTAGCAAAAGTAAACGGTAAAGCAAAAGCTTAATATCATGGTTAACCAAAGAATAAGAATAAAGCTTAAGTCATTTGACTACAATCTGGTTGACAAGTCGGCTGAAAAGATTGTTAAAACGGTAAAATCTACCGGAGCTGTGGTAAGTGGTCCAATTCCACTACCAACAAAAAAGAAAATTTACACAGTTCTACGCTCGCCTCACGTAAACAAAAAGGCAAGAGAGCAATTCCAATTGAGTTCTTACAAAAGAATTCTGGACATTTACAGTTCAACCGCGAAAACTGTTGATGCGCTAATGAAGTTAGAATTACCAAGCGGAGTTGATGTAGAAATTAAAGTTTGATCATAGAAAATTATGTCAGGACTGATAGGAAAAAAAATAGGAATGACCAGCATTTACGATAAAAACGGCAAGAATGTAGCTTGCACGATTATCGAAGCCGGACCTTGTGTGGTAACGCAAGTTAAAACCACCGAGAAAGATGGCTACACTGCTGTTCAGCTAGCGTATGGAGATCGTAAGGAAAAAAACACTCCCGCTGCGCAAATGGGTATATTTAAAAAAGCCAATACCACCCCAAAACGTAAGTTGGTAGAATTTAAAGGCTTTGAACAACCTCTTGAAATGGGCCAAACCATATCTGTTGATTTATTTGCCGAAGGTGAATTTGTTGACGTGGTAGGAACTTCTAAAGGTAAAGGTTTCCAAGGTGTAGTAAAACGCCACGGGTTCAGCGGTGTTGGTATGCAAACGCATGGTCAGCACAATCGCTTAAGAGCTCCAGGTTCGTTAGGTGCATCTTCTGATCCTTCACGCGTATTCAAAGGTATGCGTATGGCTGGCCGTACAGGTGGCGATAGGGTGAAGAAAACCAACCTTGAGATTTTAAAGGTAATGAAAGACCAAAACTTAATTGTTTTAAAAGGAAGTATTCCTGGTTCAAAAGGTTCAATCGTTT
>CAZJHS010000058.1:0-18455 GCA_964545895.1 uncultured Chitinophaga sp.
TCTCCGCGTTTTACGGCTTTATAAAACTGCCCCCACGCCAAAGGATCAAATATGCGGTTAGGCGGTAATTGCCCGTTGTAATAATATTTATATGCTTGTTGTTGCATGGCGTATCGCTGAGATTCTATGCCATCCATGGTCATTCCATTTGCAATATTTTCGAGCGTGCGTTTGCGTAAATTATGGGTTGATGCATTGTAGTACGCATCAGAAATATTAGCCTTTACGAAATAATAATTAAACTCATCTGGTGTGGGGTAAGATCTAATAATTGCAGCATTTAAATACACAGGATCTTCTTTTAAAGCAAGCGTAACTGTGTGTTTTATGCCCTTAATATTTGCAGGCAAAACATACTCTAAAGTATGATAACCTATGAAGCTAAATATGATAGTATCTGATTTTTTTACCACCATCGAAAAATAGCCACCATCATCAGTTAAAGTTCCTTTGCTGGTATTTTTAATACTTATCGACACCAATGGAAGACCCTCTGAACTATCGGCATTAACAATTACACCCGATAGCTGAATAAGCTCATCGCGCATAGCTTTTGGATTATTTGTGGGCACAGGCTGTTGCGCCCAACTTATAGTTAGACCCAAAGCGCAATAAAATGTAATCAGTAGAAGTATTTTCCTCATCATAACTAAAACGCAAAACCTGCCCAAATACATATAATTACTACAACCGGACTTGGTATTTTTGTTGTCAATAATAAGAATAATGTACCTAAAAGTACTAACATATTGGCCTGATTCACCTCAATTGGCTCAAATAACAAATAGGCCGAAGCTATAACCAAGCCTGCCGAAGTTGCATTAATGCCCTCAATAGCGTGTTTTATTGGAGAGTAATTTTTGATTTGCGCCCAAATTGGATAAACAAAAAAGATAAGTAAGATACCAGGTAAAAAAATTGCCACTGTACCAATTACTCCACCTAAAATTTGTCCGCCAATCCCCCAATGTGTTAAAGCCATGGCACCAGTGTAAGTACTAAAACTAAATACAGGACCCGGCACAGCTTGCAGTACACCAATTCCTGCCAAAAAAGTATTGGGCTCCAAGTAGTGTTTAAACTCTACAAATTGATTGTACATCATGGGTATCAAAACATGTCCACCACCAAATACAATACTCCCGTAGCGATAAGTATTTTCAAAAATTAGTACTGCAGGATTTTTAGTTAATGCACCCAACAAAGCCGCTAGTAAAAACACTCCTAAAAACACTAAAAAATTAGTCCAGCTAATATTTCTAATAGGCTTTACATCGCTGTAGTTTGCTCTATTTACCCGTGCCGAAACAACACCTCCTAACAACAACAAGAGCGGAAATACGTAAGGCGTATGAATAACAATGGCTAAAACAGCAGCAATAATCATCAACACCCAATGGTGTAGCCTTGTTATAAAAATGTTTTTAATTTGATAGGCTGCATAAAAAATAAAGCCTACCGCCATAGGCTGCAGGTATTTTAAAAAGCCGAGCTTAGGACTTGAAATATCTAAAACAGTAAGTAACAAGGCAAAACTTAGCATGATTAAACTTGCTGGCAATACCCAAATAGCAAGCGTGGCAAACGCCAATAATGGGCCACCAAGTTTATACCCAATTGCGGTAATAGTTTGGGTTGATGTAGGACCAGGCAACATACTGCATAGTGAATTCAACTCTTTTAATTCCTCCTCGGTAAGGTAATTACGTTTTTTTACCAAGGTTTTATAAAACTGAGTAAAGTGCATTTGCGGACCACCAAATGCAGTAACAGCAAGTGTTAATACATCAAGCAGATACATGAACAGCTTAATTTTTTTTATTTTAGTTGATTGGTCCATTGCAAAAAAAAAGCATCAGTTTAAACTGATGCTTCTTAATTAGGTAGGCAATATATTATTGTTTTAAAAATTTAACAACCTTATTGCCGTTATTAGTGCTTAAAGTAAAATAGTAAACTCCTGGTACTAGTTTAGTAACATCTAATGATTGGTTGAATACCGGAATTGTAATAAACTCTCCTAAGTAGTTATATACTTTAACTACATCATTTTCCAATGTTACACCGTCAATTCTCAAAACATCAACCACAGGATTTGGATATACATTTAATGCATTCTCTTTACCTTCAATAAATACCAACTGGCTATGGGTTGTTTTGCCATCATAATCAGCAGCTGTAACTCTATACACCGCTGATGCATTTTGTTTATCAACCCAAATATAGCTTGTTGCCGATAATTGGTTTTGCGCATTAACTTTACCTATTACTGTAAAATCAACCTCGCCTATTAATTGCTCAACCAAATAAGTTGAAACATTTTTTTCTGAAGCAACTGTCCATATAATTTCGTTTCCTTTTGGGGTTGAAATTCCTGTTATGGTTGTAAACCTCACTGGCAATGGATTAGATGACGAATTTGTACCTATATAAAATGTATTGTTTAATTGCGCTGCACTTATGCCCAACTTACCTGCTGTTGGCTGAGTTGTTGTTCCAGCACCATCTTCAGAAACTGTGCCTGGTGCTATGCCATTAGCTAGAGTAATACGCATTTTAGTTACATCTGTTATCAAGCCCGAACTTACATTAGCTCTTAGCCTAACTCCGAAGTTAGTACCAGCTAAACCATTACCAGTAGATAATGTCCATGAATGTCCTAAACGAGAATTAACTGTTGTACCAGCGGTGATAGCCGAATCGTAAAATGGAGTTGTGAATGAAGTAACTCCAGTATTTAATGCGAACGAAGTTAGAGAAACCGTACCAGCAGAAGTTGGGGTACCAAACACCCAAATAGGATAAGTTTCGCCATTGTTACCTACGGCAAATAAACTTGAATCGCCAGCAACACTTGCAGCGGTGGTAAACCAACGCGTTAAAGTTCCAGGACCTTTAACCATTCCATTTAACTGAGATGAGCGAGCCACTAAACTGCTTGAGCCAATAGATAGCGTATTGTTGTTTAAGTTTAACATACCACTATCTAAATCTAAGTATGCCGAATTTAAATCTAAGTTACGTAGTAAAGTTACCCCAGCAGGATTTTGAATGCGGAATCGCACGGCCGAATCAGCAGTGCTAGCTATTCTAATTTCACCAGCACCAAAAATTGATTGCGAATTAGTTCCACTAAAATTAATATTACCTAATGCGGCTGTATACTTGCCTTGTAAAACAAGTTTTGCTCCAGACGCTACATTAATATTACCTGTAATATTAGCATTACCGCCCGTCAAGTTTAAATTAAACACACCTCCATTAACTATAATTTGTTTCATAGTAGTAGAGTTTGATGCAGTTAAATTGAACTGACCTTGCTGTATTATAATAGAGTCGAAATTAGCTACACCATTTTGCGTTGCGTTAATTACAGCATTTACATTAAAAATAAAATTAGCTAAACTACGGCCAGAGATAGATGGAGTATTGCTTGAACTTTGGATGTAATTACTGCCAGGAGTAAATATTACTTTACTAGCTGGTGCTGTTAGAGCAAATGGGTTTGAACCAATGTAAAAATCAAAAGTTGAACCCGCCTGAAAAACAATCGTGTTAGATCCACCTACAATTGAAAACGGATTTCCAACAAAAGAACTATCCGTTCTGATTACGGAACCTGCGGCAAAAACTATTGAAAGGGTATCTAATCCAACTATACGTTGGCGTGCATTCAATAAACGTACAGTTCCTTGTATTTGAGCTTTACTTCCGCTCAAAACTCTTAATACCAAAGCGGTGTCACTCATGGTTAATGTACTACCTGCTGTAATATCAAGGGCTGATGTTGTTCCATCGTTAATGTTGATACTAGGTGCATAGGCATATGGAACAGGTGTTGTTATTGTACCCGAAGCAGAGACAACCATTGAAGTTGCAGAGGCTATTGAACTAACCTCACCATAAAACGTTGTTCCATTAGTAATCAAGTCACCAATCTTCAAGTCTGTGTTAAATGCTGTTCCTGTACCAGTTACGGCTGTTGCAGCTCTTGTTATTGTTCCTGAAGCAACAATAGGCGTTTTAGCTATAAATCTTACAGTAGCATTATTTATAATTCTCAGCTTTCCAATTGTTTGTGTTGGAATACCTGTAGCGCAAGCATTTGCTACAACAGAGCCATTAAACACCAAAACATCATTTGATGCTGGCGTATTTCTTGCAGGAGTCCAACTTGATGGAGCATTCCAATCACCCCTGGAAACATTCCAGGTGTAGGTAGTTTGAGCACTTAGGGTTGTGCCAAAAAACAGTAATAAAAAAGTAAATTTAAAGGGGGTCATAATTATTAATTTTAAGCAAATGTATAGTTTAACCCAAAACTATCCATATTTTAATGCTTATGAGCATAAATTTATTTTGATTAAAAACTTGTTTTATTTTGGATTAATTATGCTTTATTTTGTAGTTACATTATTCCCTTATAAAATGAGATTTAAATTTATTACACTAATAACCACCTTGTTTGTCGCATTTGGCGTTAACGCCCAAACAATAACATGGAACAACCTAAATAGCACAAACAATTGGAGTGACGCTGATAACTGGGACGCAGTTGCAGTGCCAAGCGCTGGTGATAACGTAATTTTTGATGGTGCAGTATCGAATGACGACTGTTACATTGGAGATGCAGGCAGTGAAGCATTAAACATTACTTTTCAAAATGGTTACACAGGAACAGTGGAAGTAGCTAATGGTGCCAGTATTACTGTTTATGGAACTGTAACCCTTGCTACTAATGCCACATTACTAGTAAACGGAGATTTCATGACGGGAATATTAACGGCTAGTACGGGTACCATAAACGCATCTGGAGCTACTACATTTACAGTAAGTGTTGATTACGGAGGTACAGGTGCTACAGGTGGAGCATTTAGTATAAGTGGCTGTGCATTTACTGCGCCAAGCACTACACCAATAATTGTAACAGGTACAATAAGTACATTAAGTGCTGGATCTTTTAACGCAAACGGAGGATCATTTCAATTTTCACCAAAAATTTCAAAATCTATAGGTGGCGGATTTTCAGGTAGTAATTCATTCAATAACTTCTCATTTGAGCATAGCGGAACTGGCGTAATCAGTGTTACAATCAATGCAGCTGGACTAAGAGTAAATGGTACACTATCAATCATAACAAGTGGAACCAAAACATTCCTACTAAATACAGGAAGTATAGATTTACGCGGAGATTTAGACGTTTCATCTAACCTAGCAACTAATGGAACTGCATCTAATAATTCAGGAGGTAGCTCTACCATCACATTAGGCGGCTCTTCTTTGCAAACATTTGTTGGTAATAGTTCTAATAGTGCCGGTGGTAATTTACCAACTGTGGTTATTGCTCAAGCAGGTGGTGGAAGCGTTGCGTTTTCTGACAGGGTAAATTTTGCCAGAAACTTAACAATAAATAGCAACGGTAGCATAACCACCAATACATCAACTGTTGCTTTTCAAAACACTACACAAACTGCTACCTTATCTGGTACAACAACTACTAACGTTCCTTTTTACAATTTAACATTGAATAAGTCTGGCTCTAGCTTCACTATTTCAAGTTTAAGTGCCAGCTGGGTAACCATTTCAAACTTATTAACTGTTACCGCAGGAACTTTTAACACAGGTAATAAATTGGCACTTACCTCAACCGCTTCTAACACGTCAGCACAAGTTGCAAGTGTAGGCGGAACAATTAGTGGTAATGTTAGGGTTGAGAGATTTATACCAGGCTCAACTGGGCGTAAATGGAGATTTTTGGCATCTCCAGTTACCACATCTGATTTCATCAGTAACAACTGGCAACAACAAATTCATATTACAGGAGCAGGTTCGGGAGGAACTAATTGCCCATCATTAACAGCTCACACCAATGGATTTGACGCAACAACTAGTAATTCACCATCAATATATACGTATGATGAAGGTGCTGGTGCATTTGCATCTATCGCATCAACTAATGCTACTAATTTAACCCGCGGTGTTGGTTATAGAGCTTTTATACGTGGGGCTCGAAGCCAAGGCTGCTCATTATTAGATGGAACAAACCCAACACCTAATAACGTAACACTAAGCGCAACCGGTACTTTAGGTACAGGAACGCAAACATTGAACGTAACTAACGGAACTGGTGGCGGATGGAATTTATTAGGAAACCCATTCCAAGCTATTATTGATTGGGATAACATAGCAAGAACAAATGTTGATGCTACCTATTATACTTTTAATCCAACAGCTGGCTTAGGTGGTGTTGGTGCATACGGAAACTATACTGCAGGCGGATCTGGAACAAATGGTGCTACAAGGTACATTGGCCCTGGTCATTCATTTTGGGTCTTAGCATCTGCAGCAGGTTCAATTGCTGTTGAGGAAGCTGACAAAGCGGTAACACAAACAGGCTCGGCAACAACGTTGTTCAAAACATCTTCATCAAATGATATTTCAATAAAAATATCAGATGCTGCAGAATACTCTGATGAGGTTTTAGTGAGCTTTGTAAATGGAACTACTAAATGTTTCGATACAGATAAAGATGCCGTAAAATATCAGTTTAACTTAGGAGTTGGCAATATTGCAACTTTTAATAGCTGTTCGGCAACTAAATATGCAATAAACGCAATGCCTGCTTATACTTTAACAAGTACCGACACCATTGGTATTCATATTAGAGTGGCTAGTAACACAAGCGCTAATTATAAATTAACTTTTGCTGGTCTTTCAGCAATTAACAGTACTTTAGATGTATATCTATTAGATAGCTATTTAAATACTTATTTCAACCTAAAAACTAATCCAGTTTATAACTTCTCTACTATTGCTAATAATGCAGCTACTCAAGGTGCATCAAGATTTAGTATATTAATTGGTACTGGATTATCTGCGTTACCTGTTAAGTTGAATAATTTTACAGCTAGCCAACAAGGTAAAACAAGCAAATTAGTTTGGACTACTGCAGCTGAATTAAATAGCAAAGCTTTTATTATTGAACGCAGTACTGATGCAGTAAACTATGAAGCAATAGGCGTTGTAGATGCACAAGGAAACTCAGCTGTAAAGAGTGCTTATCAATACAACGACCTTGCTCCTGTTATGAATGAAAACAATTACTATCGTTTAAAAATGGTTGACAAGAATGGTAAATACGAATACAGCAACATACAAATAGTTAGCTTTATGGATAATGCCGAAATGAACGTTAGCATTGCGACTTCTGTTTTCCCAATTCCTGCATCAACATTTGTTACCTTTACTATTGGTAATGAAATAAACAGCGAAATTGACTACAAACTCTATGACATTACCGGCAACTTAATTAACGAAGCTGTAAACTTGGTACCTGGTGCCAACAACGAACTTAAGGTTAATCTTGATCCATCGTTGAAATCGGGTTTTTATATAATAGAATTACACGACAACTATGGCAACAGTCAACGCATTAAATTTGTGAAAGAATAAAACACTTATCGCACATAACAAAAAAGTCCAGACGTTTCAGTCTGGACTTTTTTGTTTATAAGTAAACCGCTTTTAGCGTTTAAATCCTTTTAGCTTTAATTGGGTTAATCTACGTTTGGTATCTTCCGGGAAATCACCATTCATCATCCAATCGTAATAACCATAATCGGTTTTAAATACATCATCAACCAACTTACCTTTATGTCGGCCGAAGTTAAATAATGGCTGGCCAGCATCGTTGTAAATCATACGACCAGCTAAATCTACATTTTTATCTTGCTTGGTAAAGTTATGTAAAAAATCAATGTCGTTTTCAAGCTGACTGTAGTGTGTTAGTTGTGCCTTTAACACCTCAAGTGTAGCAATGGTATCGGCTTCGGCACTGTGCGCATTTTCTAAACTTTTATTGCAGTAAAACTTATAGGCTGCAGTTAATGTGCGTTGCTCCATCATATGGAATATACGCTGTGCATCTACAAATTTTCTATTCTCTACATCAAACTCCACTCCTGCACGCAAAAACTCTTCTACCAAAAGCGGAAAGTCAAATTTGTTTGAGTTAAATCCAGCAAAATCGCATCCTTTAAATTCCTCAGCTAGCTCCTTTGCTTTAACTTTAAACAAAGGTGCATCTTTAACATCCTCATCATAAATACCATGAATTAAACTTACCTCGTGCGGAATTGGCATACCAGGGTTAAAGCGCATGGTTTTTACATGTTCGCTACCATCAGGCATTACCTTTATGTAGCAAAACTCTACTATCCTATCGTTATTAACGCTAGTGCCCGTGGTTTCTAAATCGAAAACAATTAAGGGACGTTTTAAATTTAATTTCATCATTAATAAACTCCAGTGTAGTTATGTGGGGTAATTTTCTTCAATTCTGTTTTTAACTTGGCAGTAATTTTTAATTTATCGACAAAAGCATGTAAGCTCTTTTGATTAACTTTCGTATTGGTGCGTGTTAAATCCTTTAAAGCTTCGTATGGTTTTGGATACCCTTCTCTGCGTAATACAGTTTGAATAGCCTCTGCACATACTGCCCAATTTTCTTCTAAATCGTTTGATAAGGCTTTTTCGTTTAGCAACAATTTACCTAACCCTTTTAATATGCTGTTGTATGCAATTAAAGTATGCGCTAACGGCACACCAACATTACGTAGCACAGTTGAGTCGGTTAAATCGCGTTGCAAGCGTGATATTGGCAACTTAGCCGAAAGATGTTCGAACAAAGCATTTGCTATGCCTAAGTTACCTTCGGCATTTTCAAAATCAATTGGATTAACCTTGTGTGGCATAGCCGATGAACCGACTTCGCCTTTTTTAAGCTGCTGTTTAAAATACTCCATCGATATGTATTGCCAAAAATCGCGGCTCATATCAACCAAAATAGTATTGATGCGTTTGTAAGCATCAAACATAGCAGCTAAATTATCGTAATGCTCAATTTGTGTAGTGTACTGGCTGCGCGATAAACCTAATCCATCTAAAAACTTATTACTAAAATCAACCCAATTTACTTTACCGTATGCTACGTGGTGCGCATTAAAATTACCTGTTGCACCACCAAACTTAGCGCTGTATGGTATTTGCTTTAATTGTTTTAATTGATTTTCGATACGCTCTACAAACACCATAATTTCTTTACCTAATTTGGTAGGCGAAGCCGGTTGTCCGTGGGTGTGAGCAAGCATAGGAATGTTTTTCCAATCTTTAGCCAATGCCTTCAGTTTTTTAACCAACTCTTCTAAAGTTGGTAGCATGGTTTGCACATTAGCATCCATTAAACTTAAAGGTATAGCAGTATTGTTTATGTCTTGAGAGGTTAAACCAAAATGCACAAACTCGCTAATATCAGTAAAACCCAAAGTAGCCATTTTTTCCTTTATTAAGTACTCAACAGCTTTTACATCGTGGTTGGTGGTTTTCTCAATCTCTTTTACTCGTAAAGCATCTGCTTCGCTAAAGTTGTTATAAATATCGCGTAAGGCCTGTTTATCGGCTACGCTAATTTTGCCTTGCATTTGGGGCAATGGCAACTCGGCTAATGCAATAAAATATTCAATCTCAATTAAAACGCGGTACTGAATAAGCGCAAATTCGCTAAAGTATAATCCTAACTTTTCGGTTTGTTTGCGGTAACGACCGTCAACTGGGGATATGGCAGTAAGTGTTGTAAATTCCATGGCGCAAAAATAACTCATCCAAATTATTATTATGGTTTATTTTTAAACACTTTACACGCAAGGGTATTGCCGTTTATATTGCTTTTATTCCTATTACTTAGTTGCTGTGTAACCTTATCAAAATATACCTTTACTTTGCAGCATTAAACAACACATTTGTACTTAAAACCATAAAACTTATAATAAATGAAACAGTTTTTTAAATTTATGTTTGCCACCATTGCCGGTGTATTTATATCAGGCATTTTGCTTGTGGTATTTTTTACGGTGGTAATTGGTGGCATTATTTCATCAGCTCAAAGCGAAGAAAAAGTAACCTTGGAAGCTAATAGTATTTTAGAGCTAAAGCTTGACCAAGTAATTGACGAAAGAACAAGTAAAAACCCTTTTGAGCAGTTTAACTTTAGCACGTTTGAGAGCACCAAAACCAGTGGATTAAATGATATTTTAAAAGCCATTAATGAGGCTAAAACTAACACCAACATTAAAGGTATTTATTTAAACGTTTCAATATCGCCAAACAGCTATGCCAAGTTAGAAGCCATTAGAAATGCACTGATTGATTTTAAAACCAGCAAAAAATTTATTGTGGCCTATGGCGAAATTATGGAAGAACACAGCTACTACATTGCCAGTATTGCTGATGAAATTTATTTAAATCCTGCGGGCGAGTTATTGATTGATGGCTTTAGCAATAATACCCCTTACCTTAAAGGTTTGTTTGATAAGTTAGGACTTGAACCACAACTTATTCGTCATGGCAAATACAAAGCCGCAGGCGAGCCTTTAATTAGCTACAACATGAGCGATGCCAACCGCCAGCAAATTGAAGCATACATGGGTAGCATGTACACTAATTTTGTGAATGATATTGCCGCAGCACGCAAAAAAACACCCGAACAAATTAGGCAAATGGCCGATGAGTTAATGTTGCAAAGCCCCGAAGATGCTAAACGATTAGGCATGATTACCGATGTACTTTTTGAAGATGAAGTACAAGAGAAATTAGCTAAAAAAACAGCTACAGATTTTAAAGATATAAAATTTGTAAGTGCACATGATGTGGCCGAAAATGCGAGCAGCACAGCTTATAGTGTAAAAGAAAAAATTGCAGTAATTTACTGTGTTGGCGATATTGTAAGTGGCAAAGGCGATAAAGAAACCATGGGCTCAACAACCATTGTTGAAAGTTTACGCAAAGCTAAAGCCGATAGCAACATAAAAGCTGTTGTATTGCGCATTAACTCCCCAGGTGGAAGTGCCATGGCTAGTGATGTAATTTGGCGCGAAGTTATACTTACCCAAAAAGCCAAACCCGTAATTGTTTCTATGGGCGATGTGGCTGCTAGTGGTGGATATTATATTGCTGCACCAGCTGATGTTATTGTTGCACAAAAAAATACAGTAACAGGCAGCATTGGGGTTTTTGCCATGTTGCTTAATGCCCAAAAACTTTTAAAAGATAAGTTAGGCGTAAATGTAGAAACGGTAAAGTTTGGCAAATATGCTGATATGGGCACCGCTAACAGACCACTTACTGCTGCAGAACAAGCTATTTTACAACGCTACATTGATAGAATTTATAATGACTTTATTAGTAAAGTTGCAACAGGACGCAAACTAACTACCGAACATGTAGATAGTATTGCACAAGGTCGTGTGTGGAGTGGTACTGATGCTAAAAAAATTGGTTTGATTGATGAGTTTGGTGGATTGGATAAAGCCATTGAAATAGCAGCTAAAAAAGTAAACTTAAAAGAATATCGCATAACTAACTTACCTGAGCAAAAAGAGCCTTTCGAACAATTCTTTTCAAGCATGAATGAGCAAGCTTCAACCTATTGGGCACAACAACAATTTGGACAACAATACGAGTGGTATAAAAACATTAAGCAAGCCATAAAATATGAAGGTGTGCAAATGCGATTACCTATTCAATTAGACATTCAATAACAACTTAAAACCCAGCTTAGGCTGGGTTTTGTTTTTTAGCTTTTTTTTATGATTTTTACCTTAAACTAATCATATCAAACATACCTCCTATGTTAAACCCTACAGCTAAAAAAAATTGCTTGCATTGCAGCAAAGAGTTACAAGGCCGCGTTGATAAAAAGTTTTGTGACGACCAATGCCGAACAGCCTACAACAATCAGTTTAATGCAATACCCGATATTGTTAAAGACATCAATCAAACCCTAAAACGTAATCGTAAAATATTGGAAGAACTTACCCCTGCCGATACCGGAAAAACAAGGGTAACGTTACAGAAACTAATTGATAAAGGATTTAATTTTAGCTATCATACCAATACGTATTTAACCAAAGCCGGAGCGTTGTATGTATTTTGTTATGATTATGGATATTTAAAACTTGACGACCAATTTTACATGTTGGTTAAACGTCAGCAAAACGATTAAAAACTACATTTTACTGCAGTGCCAAAACAACTTTTGTTTGGCGGCATTGGTGGTAAAAAATAAATAGTCTTCGCCACCATCATTTAGTTTAAATACCTTCCGTATCTCATCAACAGTAGTAACAAAATTTCTGGCCGAAACATTGGCTTTTGCTAAATTAATTTGTTTAATGTATTTACTAAATGCTGATTTACTAAAAACATTGTGATGGATGATTTTAAAACCGCGTCCGCAATAATTTAAGTTTGCATTTTGGCTTAGCATATAATGACTATTTTTTGCCACCAATTGCATATTACAGGCTTGAGCCAAACTAGTCGATAAACCTGCTTTAATGACCATGTTTGATGGCTCGTAAAAGTAATTAAAGTTTATTTCGCTGTTAGCGTTTATTTCATTTTGCTGCAGCGATGAGAACTCAAACTCTACATTACCTAAAGCATCAACTTGTACTGCTTTTATCTCGGTTTTTGAGGCTTCTTTATCAAGCAAAACAAGCACTTCTTTCACTTCGTTTTTAATACCAACAACTTGTATTTGCGCCACGTGGGGCAAGGTTTGCTGTATATAACTTAAATCAACCATGGGTGATAATTTAAGCAATATTTGAGTACTGTTTTTTAATAACTCAGGAATTAAAGCAAGTACATCAGGACTGGAATCTTTTAGTGTATATACTTTTTGGTTATTGGCCGTTCTTCTATCGGCATCAATATAAACCACATCTAATGTTTGGTTAAAGTTGGCTAAAAAATCTTCGGCAAAAGCATCAACCCGAGTAATATTTGTAATGCCTAATTTTTTAAAGTTATATCTAACCAATACATTTAACTCCGCATCTGCATCAACCCCAATAACTTTTTTAAATACTTGGGCAAAAGCGGCATCATCAACACCAAGTCCAGCGCTTAAATCAACTAAAGTATCTCCGCTAATTAAACTTGCTTTGTAGGTAGCCAAAGGCTGCGAACTACATTGTTCAAAGCTTTTAGTTGTAAACAAGCATCCCGCGTTTTGCCAAATTGATAGTTTTTTTTGAGCCTTATCAAATAAATTAATTTGCTCCATAACCAAAGGCCATACCTTGGGATAAGTAGCTTTAACATAAGCAACTAACTTGTTTGATGTGTAGCTTTTTGTGAACTCAATAACATTTTTAATGTTAAATTCATTTAGTGAATCCTCAATATTTGCATAATTTTGTGGCATGAAAAACAATATAAGCTATATGAAAAAAGGCATTTTAATTTTAGCATTAGCGTTTGCAGCGGTAACATTTACCTCATGCAAAGGAAGCTGTCCTAAGTACAGTATCGATTGGATTAGTTTGTTTCGTTAAACATAACAAAAAGTAACATGTTGCTCAACATCTGGGTGTAACGAAAGTGCCACCGGACAAGTATGAGCAGCATGTTCCAATTGAGTTTTAAAATCTAATGCTGCAAGTGGCAGCGTAATTTCCACTTCAATTTTCCTAACTTTCCTAGGTGCTAAGTTCATCTTTTTTAGCACAGTAGCCTTAGTTCCATCAATATTTACCCCAAGTTTGTTTGCCTCAATGCCCATTATGGTAATCATACATTGAGCAAAAGCTGTTGCCAATAAATCTGTTGGCGAAAAAGCCTCCCCTTTCCCATTATTATCAATAGGAGCATCGGTTATTATGCTATTTCCACTTGCCAAATGCTTGGCCGTGGTGCGTAAATTACCCAAATAAATTACCTCTGAAGTATGCATTGTTTTTATTACTTTTGACACTTCAAATATAAACGCATGCGTGTTGTTGCCAAATTATGTGTGTTAGTTTTATGGCTAGTTAGCGAAAGCGCACTGGCACAAAACGATTTAATTACAGAAACTTCGCTTTTGTACCGCAAGCGTTTGCAGTATGGTTTTCATTTAAATAGCTCTTCGCTAGGTGGTTTTAACTTTAAATACCAGTGGCAAAAAACGGCCAACATTAAAAATGGCTTTGATATAGATTTAGACCGCATACGCCACCCAAAAGAAACACGCGTATATGGTTTATCTGAAAACCCACGACAGTATACTCCTGGTCGTATTAACATGGCATTTTTTTTACGTACTGGGTACGGACAAAATTTATTTATTACCAACCGTGATTATAAAAATGCAGTGTCTGTTCACTACAACTATTCTTTTGGTGCCACCACAGCTCTTTTAAAACCTATTTACATTGATGTTTTTAAGCGCTCAAACGATCCATTTGGACAGAGTTATGTGGCAACAGAAAGATACGACCCAGTAAAAGAACACACATCGCCACAAAGCATTTATGGCAATGCATCATTTACACGCGGATTTGGAGAATTAGAGGCGAGATTTGGTGGCTATTTTAAAAACAGCATTTCGGTAGAGTGGGGAAATTACCCCGATGCTTACCAAACTTTTGAGGCTGGTTTTTGCGTTGATTTATTTCCAACAGCATTACCTCTAATGGCTCCCGAATTAGCCAAAAACAAATCATTATTTTTTACATTATTCATTGGATTTTCATTAGGACAAAACAGATAACATGATAGAATTACCAACATTAGCAGAGGAGCGCGTAAAAAAACCATCGTGGCTTAAAGTAAAGCTACCTACTGGCGAAAATTACCGCAACGTTAGAAAGATTGTTGACGAATATAAATTACACACCATTTGCGAGAGTGGCAGTTGCCCTAATATGGGCGAATGCTGGGGCGCTGGTACTGCAACCTTTATGATTTTAGGTAATGTTTGTACCCGCAGCTGTAGCTTTTGTGCTGTGGCTACTGGCCGAAATAATGAGTACGATTTAAGTGAGCCTTTGCGCGTGGCTGAGGCTATTAAATTAATGGGTGTAAAACACGCAGTACTTACCTCGGTTAACCGCGATGAGTTAAAAGATAAAGGAGCTAAAGTGTGGGCCGATACGATACGCTTAGTTAAGGAGTTAAACCCGGGCACTACAATAGAAACTTTGATTCCAGATTTCTTATCAAAATGGGATTTATTGTACCAAGTAATTGACGAAAAACCAGAAGTGGTTTCGCACAATATGGAAACGGTTAAACGCTTATACCGCAAGGTACGTCCGCAAGCTAAATACGAACGCAGCTTAGAGCAAATATTAAAAACTAAAGAACGCGGACGCAGAACAAAATCGGGTGTAATGCTTGGACTTGGCGAAACCAAAGAAGAGGTGTTAGAGGTATTACAAGATTTAGCTAATTGGGGTTGTGATGTAGTAACCTTAGGGCAATACTTACAACCAACTAAAATGCACTTAAATGTAGAGCGTTTTGTTACTCCAGAGGAGTTTGATTTTTATAAAGAAGAAGGCTTAAAAATGGGCATTAAATATGTAGAGTCTGGAGCATTAGTGCGTTCATCGTACCATGCCGAAAAACATGTTTTTTAACTCATAATTACTTATAAAAAAAAGGCTTCTCTGCAAATACAGAGAAGCCTTTTTTGTTTACCCAAAATGCCATTAATCCCAAATGGTTTGGTATTGTTTTTTTAGCAAAGACTGTAAGTCATTTTTGCTCACTGCAACTTCAATGGTACCTTGCGCGTAAGGTGCAATTTCGTATGGATTATACAACCAAGTAATGCCTTCATCGGTAATGGTAAAATTATCGGTAAGGTAAAATTTACCTTCGTTAAATAAGTATCCTAATGTTTCTAAATTAGCATCAGGTTGTATTTCATTTGCTATTCTAAACTGCTTTTCGGCAATGCTTGTTAATTCCTTTAATGCACTATCGCCAACTAGTTTTTTAAGTGTTACAAATTGTTTAGCCTCTTTATCGTAATTGGTAAAAAAGGTAGAATAAATACCATGCGCACCACCGGTATAATCATCCGTTTCAATACTTAAACATACCAACGTATTGGTTTGAAAAGGAACTGTAATATTGGTTTGACTGTACCAACTTTGCTCCGAATCTGCTTGATGCTTCATCATATCGGCATAAGCATTTATAAAGGTTTGTTGGGTTTGTTGTAACGATACTTTATTGCTTGCACCAAATATGGTTAAAATTACATTGTTTAAAGTATCAACCGCAGCACCTTCGCCTGTAAAAAATGGATACGAATAATTAATGTAAGTACAATTAGCCGAATCGGTATTGCAATTATTATACACTTGTTGCAATGTTTTTATTTCATACGCCAAGGTATCTGATGCGTTATGTTTACCCTTACTACAAGATGTTTTAGTTATTAATGAGACAAAGCCCACCGCAAGAAGAATTACTGAAATTATATTTTTCATATCAAGTGGATTTAATTGTACAACTATTTATGGGGTAGGTTGAAGTTTACTAAGCGAGTCGGCTAAAATTTGTTGTTTGCCTTGTTTGGCCCAAGCTATTAAATCAGCCGATTGCTGCGCTGTTAGTACTGCGTTTTTATGAATGATGGTATATGATGTAAGCGGCATTTCATGCTCATCCAACATTTCTACTACTTCATCTAACTTATGCATTTTACGTTTGCTGGTGTATTTAGCAAACTCTGTAAAATTTAAATGGCGTACACCATCTTCTACGTGATGATTAATCCAAAAACCAAAAGGTTGAACCTTTGTGTACCAAGGATACACCGTACTATTGCTATGACAATCGTTGCAACTAGTATGCAGCATTTGCTTAATATTTTCTGGCGTATTTACCACTGTTGTAATATCGGCACTGCCCCACTCTTGTGCTTGGTTTTTAGTCATTGGAATAAATTGTATAACAATAAGTGCAACAACTAAAGCTAATCCTATTTTTTTTATCATGGTGATGTTTTTTTAACCACTGCAAGTTACACAAACTATATTAAAATAATACGGCCGGCACACAAAGTGTGCCGGCCGTATTTACTTATTTACCGCAAATTTAATTGGCTTTTACACCATTTGATACTAAACACATGTTACTTACTTTATATAATAAACGAGCGCCAACATTCGCATCCCATTCATCTTTACCTGGTGCAACCTCATTAATATCAAAAGCTATAATTTGCTTTTTAGCTTCTACTAATTTCTGAATTAAATATACCACTTGTTCAAACTCAAAACCGCCTGGTACTGGTGTTCCTGTATTTGGGCAAAGCTTAGGATCAAGGCCATCAATATCAATACTTAAATATACTTTTTCGGGCAATGCTTTTATAATTTCATCACATTGTTTAGCCCATGTTTTACCCTCGTACTGTTGTGCTTTAATATCACTATCATAAAATGTTTTTACGCGTTTCGAGTTATCACTCAATACACGTTCATCTTCACAATAATCTCTAATACCAACTTGCACCAACTTACTTACTTGCTCAATTTTTAACGCATTAAACATGATAGAAGCATGCGAAAATTCAAAACCTTCGTAGGCATCGCGTAAATCGGCATGGGCATCTATTTGTAAAATACCAAAGCTCTCGTGTTTCTCTGCCAAAGCCTGCATCAAGCCAAGTGGTGTACTGTGGTCGCCACCCAAAAGTGCTACAACCTTTCCCTTATCCATTTGTTTCAACGCTTCCTTTTTTACCCATTTATTTAGGTATTTGCAAGCCGCATCAACTTCCTTTTTAATGGCTTTCATGTTTGCATTTTTATCAGCAGTTTTTCCATCGGCATACATGTCAATATACTTCTCTGCTTTTTTACGCAACTGGTTGCTGGTTGATTTTATTTTTTTGCTCACAGGTTGCATCGCAATTCCGAGCTTCCATGCATCTGCTACAAATGGGTCGTATAAATCTACTTGGTATGATGCTTCATAAACCGCAGCCGGACCATCAGCCGTACCTGCACTGTATGATACGGTAACTTCCCATGGCACAGGAATAATTACTAATGATGCATCAGCTGGTTCAAATGGTAAACCAAAAATATTGTTATCGGCACTCCCAATATCGTTTGGGTTAAATTGTGCTATTTTGTTTTCTTTACTCATAACTAATGGCGAAAATATGGCTTAAAAACATTATTCAATGTTAAGTTTTTGATAAATGAAGGCACGGCTAACTAATCGTTTTTTTTGTGTTGTTTAAACTCAATTTTATAAATAACCCAAGCTAAACCGCCTAATAAGTGCAACAGCACTATGGCAAACATGATATTGTGCATTAACATAGCACAAAGGAAAGCATTGGCACTTTAGTAAACTATGATGTTTGTAAGGGTTTGAGGGGGACAGACCAAAGAAAAAAACACTGTAAAAACCAACTTGAATACTAAATAAAAACATTTTTTTTAGTATGTTTGACATTATTAAACCCTTGAGAAATTAACAACAAATTTATGAAAAACTTAATTAAACTCTTAGCAATTATCGCTTTAATAACCATAGAAACAAGTAATGTTTGTGGTCAAATACAAATAATAAGTCAAGATATTACTATAAGTAAAGATACA
>CAZJHS010000059.1:0-17903 GCA_964545895.1 uncultured Chitinophaga sp.
GAATAGTTTTACCATGAAAAGTGTGAATGAGTTTTTTCACACTCTGACGTTATGGGCTATTTTAAAGAGACAAAATTGATGAAATTTATTTCTATACTGACAATTATATTTTTTGTCTCATGCGGACAATCCCAAGACTCAAAAATTGCGCCCCAAAAAAGTATTGTTAAATCAGCTAAAGTTGAACAAGAAAAGCTGCTTAAAAATGCGTTGACCTTCATAAATTCATATGTTGACAATTGTAATAGAATGAAAGAATCAATTGGGGTGGTAGAATGGACAAACTCAAATAAATTGACAACTCAAAACTTTAAGACAGAATTAAAAAGAATAATGGAAGAGGCCTATAAACTTGAACCGGAAATTGGACTTGATGCCGACCCAATTTTTGATGCACAAGACTACCCCGACAAAGGTTTTGAGCTAGACTCATTTGACGACAAGACAAATTACGTTGTGGTGAAAGGTAAAAACTGGCCAAATTTTAAATTGACAATAAAAATGACTACTTACAATAATGACTGGCTTGTTGACGGTTGTGGAATTGTTAATATCCCAAATGACAATCGAATCGCTAGATAGAAAAAAAGCCCATAACAACCGTCTGTAGCTATTGCCATTATTTCGTTGTGTTTTGGCTTTTCATTTACGCAGTTTTCTTATCTTAGCGAGACAATTAAACGTTTCGCAATCGTCACCAGCGCAAGGCCCCAAAACATCACCCCTTCTTCCTCATTAAATAATAAACAGGTATGCCAAGCAACACAATGGCCAAACCAGGTATTGTTGTTGATGATTTATAGATGAGTAAATTAATACAAATAAATAAAGCCATAACAATGTACACGGCAGGTACAATGGGGTAACCCCAAACTTTGTATTGACGTGGTGTATTGGGTTGTTTTTTACGCAGTATAAAAACAGCGGCTACTGTTAAAATATAAAATACCATAACAGCAATTACTACATAATCTAACAGCTGCCCGTAGCTTCCGCTTAAAGTTAAAAGGCTTGTCCAAATGGCTTGAATAACCAATGCACGCTGTGGCACGCCATTTTTATTTAAGGTAGATGCGCTTTTAAAAAATAAGCCATCAATAGCCATAGCAAAGTATACACGTGCGCCACTTAAGGTTAAGCCGTTTATGCAACCAAATGTACTTACCATAATAAGTGCAGCCATGGCAAACATACCCACCGGACCTAAAATGGTATTCAGCAATAAGGTACCTACCCTTCCGTTTGGTACGGTAGCAATTTCATTAAATGGTAAACTGTATAAGTACACATAATTAATAAAAATGTAAATGGCCAATACGCCCAATGTGCCTACAAACAACGATAGTGGCAAATTGCGTTTGGGATTATCTATTTCGGCACCCGTAAAGGTTACATTATTCCAGGCATCACTACTAAAAATACTGCCCACTAATGCGCCACAAAAAACACCCCAAAAACTATAATTGGTTATGGTGGTAGGTAAACTCCAATCTATTGGCTTGGCATTGCCGGTAGCAATAAAATATACCCCAGCCAAAATCATTAACACCAATGCACCAATTTTAGTAAAGGTAAATAGGTTTTGAATTAAAGCTCCCGTTTTTATTCCTCTAAAATTAGTAAAGGTAAGTACCCAAACTACTGCAATTGCTAACAGTTGTTTGCTGCTAAAGCTAAATGCACCAAGGGTAACTAGCTTAGTTTCGTCAGATATTAAAGAAAAAAACACACCCGAATAATTGGCAAAAGCAACAGCTACCGCAGCTATGGTTCCGGTTTGAATTACGGTAAATAAAGTCCAGCCAAATAAAAATGCCACCAATTTATTATAGGCCTCTTTTAGGTAAATGTATTGCCCGCCAGCCTTGGGCATCATAGCTGCTAACTCGCCATAACTAAGTGCTGCAAACACCGTTAACAAGGCGGTTACCACCCATGCCAAAATAAGTATTGAGGCCGATTGCAACTCGGCTGCCATGGCTGCCGGAACGATAAAAATGCCTGAGCCAATCATGCTGCCTGCAATAAGCATGATGCAATCTGTGAGTGATAATTTTTTAGTCAAAACTGAATGTATTTAGGCAACAAGAAACAACATTTTGGGCAAAAAAAATCCCGAAACTAAGTTCGGGATAATTAAATTATTTTAATTCAAAGGTTGATGTTCCTATTTGAAAGCCATCGGCATAAAGCTCCAATTTGTAAGTGCCCTTGCCAAAGGTTGAACCTTTTGTCCAATACAACGAAACCTCTTTTGCTTTTTGGTCGAAATCAATTTCTTGCTTTACACTATACAACGATTCTTGTCCTTGAAAAGTAAACGTACCCGAACCGGCAGCCTCGTTATATAAGGTAGCACCATCGGGACCAATTACTTTAATGTAAATATTTTTATTCCCGGGGTCGTTCACGTAATTCTCGTCAAGCATAAACGTAACCTTTAGTTTTTCTAGTTGGGTTACACGGTTAGTTTCGCGCTCTTTACCGTTACTACGGCTTTTTACACCCGTAACAAATATTGTTTTTGCATTTAACTTAGCACCAATAGCCACCTTATTATTTAGGCGGGTATTTTCCATCGATAGGTTTTCGTTTTTACGTTTTTCCTTATCTACCGTACCACGCAATTCATTATTCTCTCTGTTTAAAAAAGTTATACGGGTTGATAACGAATCAATTTGATTAAGGTATTTACGCTTGTAATAACGCAATTGGTCAATTTCCTCCATTGCCTTGGCTAATTGCGCTTTGCTTAATTTACCTTGGCGCAATAGGTTATCAATACGCTCAGCGTACTCTTGCAACGAGTCGTTTTTCTCTTTCAAAAAAGCATCTAGCTCGCTGTTTTTACCTTTGTATAAATTAAGGGAGTTTTGGGTTTCGCCAAGTATTTTCTCTACCTCTGCCTTAGCCGAGTCGGTAGCAAACAAGGTTTCTTCTGTTTGAACCAGTTTTTTATCGGTGGTAAAGTAATTGTAAATAAAAAGTCCGTTTAATGCGGCTAATATTACAATAACAATAATGTAGTAAATTTTACTTGAACTCTTTCGTTGTTCTTCCATGTGGCAAAAATAACAGAATTTATTAAAAACGATATTTGATTATCAACGTGCCAATGTGGGATAATTTTATACTTTTGCTCAAATTTTTTTTCAAACCAAAACAATTGTGGAAACAACTACCACCCCGTTAAGCGGACTTTTAATCATAAAACCTACTGTATTTTACGATAGTAGAGGCTATTTTTTTGAGCCTTACAATAAACAACGATTTGCTGAAATAGGCATTGATGCCGACTTTGTTCAAGATAATCAATCGCTTTCGCAAATTGGAGCAGTGCGTGGCTTGCATTTTCAGGCACCGCCATTTGCACAAGGCAAATTGGTAAGAGTGGTAAAAGGAGCTGTGCTTGATGTGGTGGTTGATATTAGAAAAGCATCGCCAACCTATGGGCAACATTTTGCCATTGAGTTAAGCGAAGAAAACATGCTACAATTTTGGATTCCTGCGGGTTTTGCACATGGTTTTGCAACGCTGCGCGATAACACTATTTTTGAGTATAAGTGCACCAACTATTATAATAAAAATAGCGAGGGAGGATTGCTTTGGAATGATGCTGATTTAAATATAAACTGGCAAACCCTTGAGCCAATAGTGAGTGATAAGGACAAAATTTTGCCTACATTTAACTCCTTCAACTCCCCATTTTAAACCGATAAACACATTATGGAAATAGATAACGAAACACTTGAACTGCTTAGTCAACTCAAGAGCAAGTACACCAAATCGGGACAAGATATAAAGGCTTACCTAGAAGGTTTATTACACGCAAACTATTTAAACTACTGGGATTATGTAGAGGTTGATACTTTGCTAACCTTACAAAAACCACGTACGCCAATTAAAGATGAAATGATTTTCATAATCTATCATCAAATTACTGAGCTTTATTTTAGATTAAGCTTACACGAAATGGAGCAAATTGCCGAGCAAGCAGAAAGCATCAACCCTGATTTTTTTGCAGCCCGTGTAAAACGTATTAACTCATACTTCCGTAACCTTTGCCATAGTTTTGAAATTATGGTTGATGGCATGGACCACAAGCAGTTTTTACAATACCGCATGAGTTTGTTACCTGCCAGTGGATTTCAGAGTGCGCAATACCGCATGATTGAAATTTGTGCTACAGACATGGTTAATTTGGTTGATAAGGATTATCGCAACAAAGTAACTTTCGAATCTAGTATTGAAGATCAGTTTGAACACATTTACTGGAAAGCGGGAGCTACTGAATTAGCTACAGGTAAAAAAACATTAACGCTTACTCAGTTTGAAGAAAAATACAGCAATAACTTAGTAGGTTTAGCAAAAGAATACGCCACCAAAAACCTTTGGGAAGTTTATAAAAACTTAACCGATGAAGGCAAAAAACATGCTGGTGTAATTGAGCAACTGCGCTTATTAGATGTGAATGTAAACGTAAATTGGCCTTTGCAACATTACAAATCGGCCGTACGTTACTTACACAAAACGCCCGAAGATATTGCTGCAACAGGCGGAACTAACTGGCAAAAATACTTGCCTCCGCGTTTCCAAAAACGTATTTTTTATCCTGAGTTGTGGAGCGAACAAGAAAAAGAAGAATGGGGCAAACAAGGCATTATTGATTTGCTAACCAAATAGCCATCAACCCAAAAACTAACTTAAAAATAATTCCGCCAGAGGTAAATCCTCTGGCGTTGTTATTTTAATATTTTTATAGTCGCCCGAAATGAGGTGAATGTGATGACCAGCGGCTTCAAACACAGCAGCGTCATCAGTAAAATGTGTGCTTTTAGCGTGCATATAGGCCTGCTTAATATCGGCCAAAACAAAGGTTTGAGGGGTTTGTACCAAATAGTATCTGTTTCTATCAACAGCTACGGTTTTATCCGCATCTATCATTCTGATGCTATCTTTTAATTTAACCGCAGCAACTGCACTTTTATAAGTGGCCGCATCGGTAAAACTTTGTGCAATAATTGATTTACTTACACATGGTCGTACACCATCATGTATAGCCACCACACCTTCGTGCGGAAGCACACTTAATCCGTTTAATACAGAATTAAAGCGCTCTTGGCCGCCCTCCACCAACGTATGCGGTAGTGTAAAATTATAATCAACACATAACTTTTGCCAATAACTAATTTGTGTAGCAGGTAGTACCAATATGATGGCATCACAGGTTTCAAATTTTTGAAGCGTATGCATAAGCACAGGTTTGTTTTTTACTACCAAAAACTGTTTGGCAATATCGGTTCCCATGCGCGTGCCTGCTCCTCCTGCAACTACAATAGCGTAATTAGGCATAAGTAGTATTAATGATCGGCTGTTTTACTTTTGCTAAACATGCTTTTAAGCTTTACTGCAGGCACCCAAATTTTTGACAATAAGTATTTAACTGGGTTGCTTTTTTCTACATGCCACATGGTGGTACGTGCATCTTCTAATGGTTGCTCGTGAACAGTGTATGCGTATGCAGCAATGCTGGTGCGGTATTTACCTTCTGGAAAACGAATAGCATCATATCCGTGTAAAGTATAACCACGGCAAAGCATAATAGCTAAGCGATTAAAAGGTACATCAACTTCGGTTTTAACACCAGTTTCGCTGTGCTCCAAACGTAACTCGCCACCGTGTTCCTTTTTCCAATCTTTATTAATGTATAACAATAAGTTTAGGTTACGAAACCATTTATCGTTAAGCGGATGGTAATTGAAATCGGCATGCATATCTAAAAAGCTACCTGTTTTACCTTGATGAATTCCGCCACCGTAAAAAGTAGGATCAACAAATACTTCTTCGTTGCTTACATATTTTAACCAAGTAGCAAATCGCTCCGAAATAAAATCTTGATGCAACTCATCAAACAAACCACCTAGCTCGCGAAACTTCGATTTCTCGAATTTATTTTTACCAAATACATAATCGGCACTTGGGGTTTCAATATCCGGAATAAGGCTATACAACTCTGTAAGTTTTGCTTCATCACAAACGCCATCTACGGCAAGGTGCGGAAATGGTTTTGCGTTTAAAAAATCATTTCTAAATTTATCCTTGTTAGCTTCTATATAATCAAACCTAATCATACCTATATTTATTTAAGTTTAACAAATATGCGCTTTTACACCGAAATGCAGCGCTGATTTTTATCAAAGTTTACCTGTTACTATTTAGGCAAATACTTATCTTCTATTACTTGCAGGTGGTGCATTTCGTGGGCCACAATAAAGTAAGCTATAGCTGCAGGTGTTACTTTAAACCCATTAGCCAAACCAATTTGGGTTAATGCCTCGGGGCTAAAACTTTTAAACAACTCAATGGTGCTTGCGCGCAATATGCTAAACTCGCGCACCACATCCATTACATGGCGGGTTGATGCTTGGCTATTTTGTGCATATTGGTTTTCATCAAACCCCGGATTTTCGCTTTTATCGCCACGTGCAATGCGTAAAGCACGGTAGCATAAAATACGTTCGGTATCCATTAAATGCTGTATAATTTCAAGCATATTCCACTTGCCTTCTGCATATCTAAAATCAAGTGTTTCGCCATCAACAGAGGTAAGCAAATCAATGGTATCCATATTACTTTGGGTCATTAACTCAAACAAGTTAGCATCATCTTTAATTTTGGCTAAATAGTTTTCGTAGTATGGTGGATAGGTTCCTGCTTGTGGTTTTGCAATTGTTTTTTTCATGATGGAGCAAAGGTAAGGAGGAGGATTGAATTTTGAATGCTGAGTTTTGAATGTTTAATGAGGGGTGAAAAACCGTTAACCATTAACTATTAACCTTTAACTATTAACACCCCGAGTACTCGGGGCTGCGGTCTGCACCTACGGCTTTTAACCATTACTAATTAACTAATCAACTAATAACTAATCAACTAATAACTAAAAAACTAATAACTAAAAAACCTATCAAACAAAAGCTCTTCTCGATACTCTTCACTGCGTTCCGAACTCGAAGTGACGGTGAACTAAAAACAACAAACCAAAAACTAAAAACAAAGAATTACGAACCAGTTTTTTTGCCTAATATTGCAGCGAGAGTTCGGTTCATTTTTGAAAATTTAACACTATTCAATTTATAGCTCAACCGTTCTTCAAAACCAGGCTTTTTTACCCTTGTGGGATTTTTAAAAGAAATTTTAAAGACGTTAGAAGGTTGCGAAACCAGCGGAGGCTAAATCCTTATTTATTTATGGATTTATCAAACACCGAACTCTCATTTTTTGTGATTACACTAAAACAAAATGCTATTGCTTTTTTGCTTGCTCAAGTAAGTTTTCAAATACCGTTTTAAACTCCTTGTATTTATCGGGCAATGCCTGTTCTGTTAGCTTAGCCATTCTCAATAATTCATCATAATCATTATGGGCTAAACTGCTCATAAAATCATCGAAAGTTATAATTTTATTACTGAATACGGGTTGCTTGGCTAAATCTAAAGCTATTGATGTTTTTACACCTAAAGCAAAACAAATCAGGTCAAACTTATCAATAGAAATACTATTAAATTGACCCGATTCAATTTTTGAATACATGGGCTTTTTGCAACCAATTGCTTGGGCTAAATAGGCTTGATTATAGTTTTTAATTAATCTTAAAAACCTAAACAAGTTACCAATTTGTACAGATGAGTATTGGGTATATGTTGTTGTCATAACCTAATATAGAATAATGGATTTACCTGAATTAAAAATTATACAATTCGAATATAAATATTAAATGCAAATAAATGGGTTTCCTTTTGGGAAACTCTAACACTTGTTTCCCATGGCCGTTTGACTATTTTTGATGAAAATAAATGAAGAATTACCTAACTAGCTTTATATTTTTTTTGATAGTGGCTTGCAATAAAGACATTATTCAAGAACCACCATGCGAAAATTACGTAAGACCAACTGCCAAAATTTATTTTGATCCAAACCTTGGTTCAACTCCTTTTAATGACAACATTACAATTTGGAGAATATTACAATTTCGGTCTGACTTTTTAGATACTAATAAATATAAACATACTTGGTATTTAGGCGCTGAAACACTTTCTGTTGCAAAATTTTGGAGAGACTTTAGGGCTGAGACTGAACCAAAAACATATACCATCCATCATGCTATGCAATGGATGCCAAATAAACAATGCGATCCATTGGATGACGGCTATGACTCATCAAGTTTTACCTTTACAATTACCAATAAATACAACGACTTAACTGTATTGGGGAAGTACCGTGTTGCTTTCGATTCATTGCCATATGATTCCATAGATATCGATTTTTATTTCAGCAAACTAAATCAGCGAGATTCAATTGTTTTAAACCCAATGCAGGGAGATTTTGGAGGACCGTATGATGGAGACATGGGAGCTGGATATACGATTATGCTTATTTTTAAAGGATTAACTCTACCAGATTATGCTAGTCAAAATAAATTTCTACGTGAAATAGTGCCCGGAGGAGTCGTATCTGATAACTTTATATTGTTTGAAAATGACCCAGGTAGCCTTTCGGGACCAGGAGGCTTATCACTAAACCCCTTAACAAAAAAATGTGAATTAACGTTTAAATATTATACAAAACATTACTCACTCAAAGGACGAAAACTATGAAACAGTTCTTCTACCTCATCTTTATCTGCTCACTGGGTATAACAGCTTGCCGAAAAGACATTGCACCTGAGCCCTGCACCGACCCTTTAAACCCAAACTGTGTAAACTATCATCCATGTAATGGAACACAGTCAACAAAAGCTGATTTCGTTTTAGAGGAATTTATTGGAGATAGAGATTTTGGAAATTATGTGGAAGGAGACACCATTTGGTGCTGTAATAGTGTGCGTTTTAGACCACTCCAAACTGCCGATGAATATATTTGGATTTTAGGAGCAGATACGGTTAGAGAGAAAATAGCCTACCGCTCTAAATTTCCGTTGGAGGGGTGGTTTGATGCCACATTAATTATTAAGCGAAAACCCAATAGACAATGCTACCCAGATGACGATGGGGTTGATACCCTTCATCGTAAGTTTTACGTATGGCCAACTAATAATGATGGTACTAAAACACCTCCTAGGTATCCTGATTACCCTATTTATGGAACTTATTATGGGTACAATCAATCCAACCCCAATCATTATTTTTACGTTACTTTAAAAGATACGTTCTGGAAAAACCCATTTGATGAACCAAGTTATGTAGGTATTTTAAACGGTATCCCATATGAAACGAGTTCTTGGGTAAATAGAGCTACCTCAATTGGTTTGTTTACAAACGGACATTCACCTAAAGCATTATCATTATTCACTGAGGTATTAACAGATCTCCCAGATCAAGAAAGTCCACAGCCTCGCATTAATGGGTTAGCATACTTAAAACGAGATAACCCAAATAAAATAATTATTAATTACTCTTATTCCGATTCGTTTTGGACACCCGGAATTGGTTTACCACTTAAATATAAAAATACTTTTTACGGAAATAGAGTAAGATAACACGATTAGAGCCTAAATTTTTACTAGATATAAAGTTAACCACAAAACAACAGCATTTCAAAGAACGATAACTATGAAGCAATTCATTTACTTAATCATCTTATGTTCAATTGGGATAAGCGCTTGCCGAAAGGACATTGCTCCAGATAATCCTTGTGCAAATGCGCAGGAGATTTCTGCTGATTTTGCTATTGAAGCTGCAGTTGGCGACCGTTACTTTGAAGGCGACACCATTTATGATTTAAATTTAGTGCGTTTTAGAGCCAAACAACAGCTGGATGAATACAAGTGGGTGTTGGGTGCAGAAACCTTAAGCACACAAGCATTTTCACGCACTTCTTTTCCAAAGGGTACTTGGCTAACTTTAAGCCTAATGGTTAAAAGCAAAACCAATTCATTGTGTTTTCCAGAAGATAATGGAATTGATACTTTAGCCAAAAGATTTTATGTATGGCCATCAAATCCCATTGAAAAAGTATCAAACCAACCACCTACTGTTCCTCCATTTCCTATATATGGAACATATCTGGGATACAAGTCAAGTAACCCCAACAAGTTGGTTTATGTAACCCTACAAGATACCTTTTGGCTTGATGATAACAATGAACCCTATTATGTTGGAGTAGTCAAGGGTATCCCATATGACAAAACAAACTCAGCTATGATTTCAAGAACCTTTCAAATAACAGACTTCATAGCCGGATTTTCGCCTTTAGCCCTGCAAGTTAGTATACGTGGCTGGGGCGAACTTCATTCAGAATGGCGTATTCCAAGAACCCAAGGCTACGCTTGGCTTGATAAAGGGAACCGAAATAAAATAACAATTGAATACCAATACGCAGATACCTTACCCAATGATTTTATCGATTTAAAGTTTAATGATACTTTTAAGGGAATCAGGGTGTATTAACTTTTACAAATAAAAATGAAAAACACAATAATCATTGTTTTACTGTTTTGCAGTATCACTTTACACGCTCAGCAATTAGGTATTACATTGGGCCTTACCACAAGTAACTTCAGCCAATCTGCACCATTTACCAAAGTTGGCTATGGGGTAACATCAACCCTGTTTTACCAAAAAGAATTGCCGCTTAAAAATTGTAGCTATAGTGTTGGGTTAGGTTACACGCAAATAAGAGGAAACGGCACTGTTAACTATTACAATTTAGTTAATGATGTAGTGCTTAGTTACAATAAAATGCAAGTATTACATTATGCGCAAATTCCTGTTTTGTTTAAGTACCAATTTGTAAACCATGCTAAACACAAACTTGGTTTTGTTGCTGGATTGCAATATGATTTTTTGTTGGCAGCTTGGCACAATCCACAACGTGTAAATGTTAATCATGATGTAACCAATCAGTTTGTTAGAAACATGTTAGGTTATCAAACAGGGTTGTTTTACAGCAAACCACTGCCCAACAACAAACAACTGCTTTTAAACCTATGCTATCAAGGTAACTTAACTTCAATACAAAAAAATAGCAATGCGGGTTTTGGTGCTTTTACTCTTGGCTTAGGCTACACATTAGGTAAGTAATTTAAAAACTTTTGCCCATAAAAAAAGCGAGGTAATGCTACCTCGCTTTTTTATTTTAAGTCAAATCCTTGCTATTAAAATGCTCTGCTTACTCCTACTACCCAGCGGAAACGTACATATTGTCCATCAACAAATGGGGTGTTGTTTAAAAATAACGGAGCATCAAAACGTAAGGTTAGTGGTTTAATTTCATCTAATTTACCCCAACGTTTTATAGTAAGCGCAGCACCTACCCCACTACTTATCAAAATATCGGTGGTAACTTTGGTATCGGCTAACAAACCAAACTCCCCTGCTTTAAATTGGTTGCTTAACACGCCTGCATCGGCAAACAAATAGGCATCAAGGTGGAAATAATTTTTAAACCAGCGAGGTTCTAATTTTACCAATTTATCAAACTCTAACTCGGCATTAAAACTAGCACCACTATTGCCCGAAAATAATTGTACTTGGTTGCCGCTTACATTTACTGGCAATGCATATCCGGCATAACCACGCACATTTAAACCACCACCATATTGCAAGTGATTTACGTTATTGCCATAACCTAACCAAGCTGTTGGCACAAATGCCAATGAGCGCATGTATTTATTATCCATTAACTGCTCGTTGTTTGCACCTGCTGCGTTTAATTTACTCTCGGGTGCAACATTTGTTCCGGTTAAATATTGTGCAAACGTACGTGTGCGCAAATCAAATCGGCCCAACTTATTTTCGTTAATTACAGTAAGATGAGCTGCTGCATAATTGTAATCGCTACCTAAAGTACTGCTCTTTAATCCTAATACTATTTGTCCGCTACCGCGCAAATACTGGTAGTTACGTGTATACTCTAAATTAATCGTGTTGTTATACTTATTGCTTTGCCAAGCTGTGTTGTACAATAAATATTGTAAATCGTTGGCACCAGCTCTGAACATGCTTTTGAAGTATGCTGCAAATACGTTTTTACCGTATACTTTTTGCGCACCCACACGGTGCATCCACAAGCCATCTAAATAGCGCGATTGTATGCTGTAGTTAAAATCGCGGGCAATGTTATTGCTGTAACTAAAATTGTAGTTTACAAGAGCCGAACTTGTTTTACCTGCTTGCTGGGCTAACTCGGTATTATACCAAACAGTAGCTTTAAAAATATGTTTGTAGTTAAAGTAGTTTCCGTTTAAATGTAATCCTGCTTTTACACCATCTAAACTATTGTACCATACATCTGGTCGCCATTTTAAAATATAGTATCTGCGGGTTAATGGATTTTTTACTTGATGATCAAACTCAAAACGAATTGGGCATTTGGTGCTGTTGTTTAATTGGTTTACATCAGCCAATCTATAAGTGGTATCAATGCTTACTTTTTTTAACCCACCTGGGCAATAAATAAGAGCATTGTACCTTGTGTTTAAGTTACCCCAACCTAACCACCTGTTTTGTGATTGTATCGTTTGGGTTGATTTTTTATAGAAGTACGTGTTACTAATTGTAGTGGTGTATATCTTACCATCCTTGCTGTAGGCCATTAAATCAACGGGCATTTGCATGGTACCATTACGTTTAAGTTTTACACGATAGTAATCCGATGGTTTACCATAGTCATCAAGTACTAGTTTAGCATTTCCTTTTATAGCGTAATCAATGGTTTTGGTAGTTTCCATCCATTGGTCGAAAAACCAATTTAAATCAACATGGGTATAGTTAATGATGCTGTTTCTAAAATCTTCGAAGTACGGATGCGCCATTTTCCATTGGTTAAAATAATGTTGCATGGCACCTTGAAACAGTGAATCGCCTAACACATACTGCAAGTTATAAAGCATAGTTGCAGTTTTGTAATACACATTACCATAACCACCACCATGATTTAGTGCTCCATTAAAATCATCGCTGTGTGTATTTAGTGGCATATCGCTTTTGTTTATGGCATCGCGGAAATATCCATTGTACACATTTTGATCAAGCAATGGTAATGGTTTGTAGTGCTTAGCTACATAGTTTTTTCCACGCATTACGGGTTGTTCTTGTGTTAACCTAGTCATGCTCCAATGGGTTAAAAACTGCGTAAAGCCTTCGTCTAAACTTGCACGATAAGTTTCGTTATTACCCACCATACCAAAAAACCAATTATGGCCAATTTCGTGTGCAAACAATCCGTAGTAACCAGGCGATAATCCTCCATCTAAAGTAAGCATTGGATACTCCATGCCATCTTGTGCATCAGCCACAATCATTTTAGGATAAGCATACATGCCAAACTCTTTTGAATACAAATTTATAACCTGCGCACAAAACGAGGCAGCATCTTGCCAACGGCTAGCATGAGGCTCTTGTGCCAATGCAATACATTGCACTTGGTGTCCGTTTGGTAGCTTAATATTTACTTCGCCAATGCGGTAAGTTGGGTCGGCTGTCCAAGCAAAATCATGGGTATTAATCGAACGGAATTTCCACGTTTTGTAGGTACCATCATTAGGTGTAATAACCGATGGTTTTTCTTCCAAAGGTTTGTCTTTAAAATTTTTAATATCAAGTTTAGCACGTAAATCGGCAGGCAATACTTCATCTCTATTTTGCAACTCGCCTGTTGCATCAAGCACATAATGTTTCGGGAAATTAAGTTCCACTTCGTAAGTACCAAAATCGCCATAAAACTCTTTACCCAAATGCTGATCGGTTTCCCAACCAAATTTTCTATCGTACACACAAATACGCGGATACCAATGCACACCATTGTAATGTTTGTTTCCGTATGCATCATACATTTTCATACGTCTGCGTTGGTCGCCTCCACCATCAAAATACGTTTTAAATTTAATTTCAAACGATATAGAAGTATTAGGAGCAATGGGTTGAGCCAGTTCAACACGCATAATACTGTAATCAACCATAGGCTTAACGCTTACAGCTTGCACCATGGGTAAAATGGCTGCTTGTGTTCCATTTTCGGCCACATAAGCTTTAGGATATTCTACATACTTAACAGTTACATTTTCTATTTCGGTTCCTTTGCCATTTGCTTCGTACTTACCAAATTTTTGTTTGTAGTTATTAGCCAAATTTAGTTGCTCTAAATAGCCTCCTTTTAAAAATGCATTTTGATACAAATGGAAATACACCACCTTCAACGTATCGGGTGAGTTATTAAAATAAGTAAGTACCTCGCTTGCATCTACCACATCAATGCTATCAATAAGGGTAGCTTTAATTTGGTAATGCACATCTTGCTGCCAATAGCCGGCATAAGGCATTTTGTTTTTCCAATAAAATGGGTTTGATGCGCTGCGGTATTCGCCTTGTTGAGCCAAGGTTGTTAATGCTACACACAGCATAAAAAAAGAAAGTACTATTCGCTTGTTCATGCAGGCAATTTAACCCAAACCAACCTAACAAACAATTTGGTTTTAAATGCTTTTATATATGGCAAATAAATAGTAACATTGAATGAATAACTTTCCTTAAAATCAGCTTAAATGAGAAGTACACTTACTGCACTTATTTTATTTGTTTCAATTTGTACCATAGGATTTTTTAGCATTCCTACATACAAGTTTAAGCCCTATCATAAACCTCAAAAAAAGGTTCCTAAACGTGATAGAATAGACCAAGCTTGGAAACAAGAAAAAGAAATGACCACCGACCCAGAACTTGGGTATGTGCCTCGCGAGCGTTTGCTTGATGCTTACGCATACACTCAAAATTTAATAAATGGCAAAATGGGTAAAGCGGCCATTAGTGGTGTAAATTGGGTTGAGCGTGGACCAAACAATTGTGGTGGCCGTACACGCGCTATTTGTATTGATTTGAATGATGTTACGCGCAAAACAGTTTGGGTTGGCAGCGTAGCTGGTGGCTTATGGAAAACAGCTGATATAACAGCCACTAGCCCTATTTGGATTAATCAAAATGATTTCTTTGCTAATATGGCTATTACTTCCATTGTACAAGCTCCAGGCAATACACAGGTAATGTATTTTTGTACTGGCGAAGGCAACGGAAATTTAGATGCCATGCGCGGATTTGGAGTTTGGAAAAGTACCAATGGAGGCAGCACCTGGACCCAACTTTCATCAACCATAAGCAGTAGTTTTAATTATTGCCAACGCATGTTTGCAATTGGCAATGGCGATACTGTTTTTGTGGCCGCACAAACAGGTTTATACAGAAGTATAAATGGAGGTATTGCATTTACAAAAGTACTTGGTGCTGGTATTTCATCGGCAATAGGTAATGAAGCCGAAGATATAGAACGTATGCCTAATGGGGTGTTGTATGCTACCATGAGCAGTGGTGCATCAACAAGCGGCACAATTCATAAATCATACAATAACGGTGCAACATGGACCACACCTTTAAGTTTAGGCACTTTAACAGGACGAGAAATTGAGATTGCTGTAAGTAACAATGATACCAATGTAATTTGGGGTATTGTGGAGCAATCATCGCAAATACGTGCAGTAATAAGAAGTACCAATGCTGGTGTGTCATTTGATACAACCACAGCATACCCTGATGATGCAGATGGTGGAATATCGGCTACCGATTTTTCGCGCGGACAAGCTTGGTATGATTTATCAATTGCAGTAGACCCAAACAACAGCAGTGTTTGTTTTGTTGGTGGTGTTGATTTATTTAAAACAACAAATGGTGGCGGATCGTGGCAACAAGTTTCGCATTGGTACGGAGGTTTTGGTTTTCAGGAAGTACATGCCGATCAGCACATAGCTATTTTTGAACCAGGTAACTCAAGTGTTGTTTATTTTGGTAACGATGGTGGTATTTACAGATCAACTAACGCAACGGCTACAGTTCCTACTATTACAAGTAAAGAATCAAATTATAACACTGCACAATTTTATGCTTGCGATATCCACCCTACAGCTGGAAGTAATCATTTTTTAGCAGGTGCACAAGATAATGGTTCGCATAGATTTTCAACTACAGGTATGAATAGTACCAGTGAAGTAACCGGTGGTGATGGTGCTTTTTGCCACATAGATCAAAACGAACCTTCGTATCAATTTACATCATACGTATACAACAGTTATTACCGAAGCACCAATGGCGGAACTAGCTTTAGTGGCACAGGTTTAACATTTGGGTCGAGCACTGGTCGTTTTATAAACCCAACCGATTACGATGACTCATTAAACATGATGTATGCTGCATATGGCGGAGGTAATTTTATGCGTTGGAGCAATCCACAAAGTGGCAATACCAATACGGTAGTTACTGTAACTGCATTAAATAGTGTTATGGTAAGTGGTGTAAAAGTATCGCCTAATGTTGCTGGCCGTATTTACCTTGGTACAAGTGGTGGCCGCGTAGTTATGGTTGATGCGGCTAATATCGCAAGCGGAACAGTAGCTGGCACGCAAATTAACGCTGGAGCAGGGATGTCAACTGGTGGTTACGTTAACTGTATTGAAGTTGAAAAAGGAAACGAAAACCACATTATTGTGGTAATGACTAATTATGGTATTGCCAATGTTTGGGAAACACGCAACGGAGGTACCAATTGGGTTAGCGTTGATGGTAATTTACCTGACATGCCAATACGGTGGGCCCTGATGAGTCCGACCAGACCACACCAAGTACTTATAGCTACTGAACTTGGGGTTTGGAGTACCGATTCGTTAATGGGGGCAAGTACCAACTGGCAACCATCGGTTACGGGCTTAAGTAATACCAGGGTTGATATGTTGAAAATGCGCACTTCGGATAAGATGGTTATCGCAGCTACACATGGTCGTGGGTTATTTTCGTGCGATGTATTTACGGCTACACCTGCTGCACCTTCGGTTAATTTTATTGCCGATAAAAGTGTAACCTATCCTGCTGTGCCCATTCAATTTGGTTCTACATCAAGTGGTGCAACAAGCTATTTTTGGCAGTTTGGTGATGGCACTACAAGCACCAGTCCAAATCCAATTAAATCATACAGCAATAGTGGTTTTTACAATGTAACGCTAACTATAAATAGTGGTGCTGCATCATTAACTAAAAATAATTTTGTAATGGTATTGCCATTCCGTGGTGTGCCATACTTAGCCACGCAAGGTGGTAATTTCGAAAGCAATCAAACAGATTTTGCAGCCTCATCCGAAGCAGGAACTCCTTTTGAACTTGGCTTTTCGGGCATTGCAGGTAAAAGCGGAACATACTCGGGCGGGTATGCATGGGTAACAGGATTGTTAGCAAATACTTATGCCGACAATTCAACATCATACCTTTATACACCAAACTTTAACTGTACCGCTGCAGGTAACTACACGGTAAGTTTTTATACCAAATATAAAACTGAAGCAACGTGGGATGGTTTTAGAATTGAATATAGTATTGATAAGGGCAACACTTGGTTACCACTTGGTACCAGCGTTGCTGCTAATTGGTACGATTATGCAAATACTAGCACTGGTCGTCCGTTCCCTCAAAATGAGGCCTACTATAGCAATGCAACTAGCATGAGTAGTTTTGCTTTGCGTACTTATACCACCAATATTTTTGCAGGACAAAGCATGGTTTGTTTTCGCTTCGCATTTAAAAGTGATGTAAGCTTAAACGATGCCGGTGTGGCTATTGATAACTTTGAACTAAATGGACCAAACAATAATCCTGTTCCGGTAAAATTGATTTACTTTAATGCAAAACGTACTAGCAACGAAAGTGCAAAATTAACTTGGAGCACTGCATCAGAAAAAAATAACAAAGGGTTTGAAATTTATAAATCGGATGAAACATTTACTAATTGGTTTTTGGTTGATGAACTTCCAACTACTACCGATTAAAACGAAGCTAAAGACTATTCGTGTACCGATCAGCATACAGGTCCACATA